>CAYFRR010000074.1:6638-11172 GCA_964345505.1 uncultured Rhodothermales bacterium | reverse complement strand
CGGCCGCGAAAGCTCATGGTGATGGACGAAGCCTACCGTGAAGAGCCTGCGGTCTATCGCATGGTGCCCCGCACGCTGTTGTGGGCTGGTGGAGGGACTCTGCTGGCTGTGGCCGTGTTGATGGTAGCCCTGGTCGTCTACACCCCTATGCTGTACTGGCTCCCCGGACAAGTAAATCCCGAAGTGGAGCAACAGGCACGGCTCTCGGCTCTCCGTGTGGCTGCCCTGGAAGATTCCTTGGCATTGCAGCAGGAGTACTTGGACGAGATCCGTCAACTGATCATGGGAGACGTGCAGGTACCTGACGGAGAAAGCGCGCTCTCCGGAGTGTCGCCGCCCGAGGCCTCCGGGGGCTCCGGCGAGGCTTCGGTGTACCTGTCGGAAAATGGTTCGCCGGAATGGGAAGATCATACCGCGCCGGCGCTTACGCTGACGCGGTTCCCCCTGCGACTGGCAGCTCCGGGTGACGGGGCAGCCTCGTCCCGTCTCGTGGCCGGCGCCCTGGCGCTTCCGGTCCCGCCGCCCATTAACGGCATCCTGACACGCGGCTTTAATCCGCGCAATGGCCACTTCGGCATCGACTTCGCAGCGGAGGAAGGGTCTCCTGTGGCGTCCATTGGGGAGGGGTACGTCATCATGGCCGACTGGACGCACGACGGGGGATACAGTATCGCCGTACAGCATGGCATGGGCTATGTATCAGTATATAAACACAACCAGCGACTCCTCAAACGTACCGGTGACCGCGTGGCCGCACAGGAAACCATTGCGCTTAGTGGCAATTCGGGGGAACTCACCACGGGGCCACACCTGCACTTTGAACTCTGGCAGCATGGCCTCGCGCAAGACCCCCGGCACGCTCTCCTCGGACTTTAAAGCCTTACAGGACGGCCCCTCGACTGGTCAGCAGTGCATCTCACGTGTGCGCACGTGCTGCTGACAGTCCGGCTACCGTTTACTGCTTTATACTATGGGCATCTTCAGACGCACAGACACGGATTCCAACGACGCTATGGCACATTCCTCCAGCGGTACCCCGAACCAGGTAAACATGATCGCCGCTGATGCGACGTTTGAGGGCACCCTCCGGGCTTCCAGCGACGTCCGAATCAGCGGTCGGTTCGACGGCACGCTGGATGTGGAAGGACGCGTTGTGGTAGCCGAGGGAGGAACCGTGGAGGGCGAAATCATGGCGGCCAACATCGACGTGGCTGGCACGGTGGAGGGGGAACTGGTGGCCAGTGAGTTGCTTGTGCTTCGTGCGTCAGCGGTGGTGGAAGGGCAACTCCAGTCGGAGCGCCTGGTGATTGAAGAGGGCGCGGTGTTTCATGGCGAGTGCATCATGGGCGAGCAGGCCCGGAAGGCCATGCACCACGAAAGCACACAACAATCGGCCAAGGCTGATGCCCCGTCCAAAGGAAAAAGCGAAGGCGCTGGTTCGGGGAAAGTGAAGGACAAGGCCAAGCAGGACGTCAAGGGCGCCGCGTCCTGACATAATAAGCACCTGATCTAAGCACCGACCCGGATGGCGAAGAACGCCGACACCGATGCCGACCGCGGAGCCTGGCAGCAGTCCATGGGCGACGCCGGACCGTACGTAGGGCTGGGGTTGCAGATGGGGCTGACGGTTGCGTTCTACCTGCTGGCGGGCCTTGGTCTGGATGTATGGCTGGATACCGGCCCTGTCTTTATGCTGATCGGGGGAGGGGTGGGCCTCACCGTGATGTTCGTGGTGCTCATTCGGGCCACAAAAGATCTAAACGAGAAGGCCAACCGCGCCCGCAAGGCCGCTGCGGAAAAGCGAGAAGCGGAGGATACAGCGTCCTCAACCAAAGACTAATGTCCGTTTACCCGCGCACACGGGTCCCCGAAGTGAAGCCTTACCTTGAAGTAAAGCCTCACTTTGTTCGAGCCCCGCAGGAGCAGAGGCGCTCTTTGCTTTCATTTATTATTCACCCCTCATGTCCCCCCGTAGCGGGTCCTGTGGAGTAGTTTCCCGTTACAGCGGCCGAATCAATTATGCCTGTAATGCTCTATCTCCTACCGTGCTTTGCCGCGAAAGAGTAGCCGTGCCGGCGATCAAAATCTCACGTTTGTCTACACTTTTATCTGTCCCCATTCATGGTGCTGAGCATTGGCCTCGGAGCAATAGTAGGCGTTGCCTACGGACTTAGTGCTTACGCCACCCTGCGCTACGCTGCACAGTTTCAGGGCACGGCTTTCATGCAGGTCTTTATGGGAGGCATGATCGCCCGTATTGTAGGGCTCATGATAGTTGTAGGACTGATCGCCGCGCTTCTCCCGATTGAGCCTCTACCGTTTCTTTTGACCTTAGTCGTACTTCTTGTTGCCACTGTGGTGGCGGAAGTGCGTGAAGCGCTTCGCATGGTTAACAAATCCTCCACACCCACGCCGTGATGTTGAACCCGCGATTTTATAGATTGGCATCACAAATGTCAGACGTTTACCTCTTCGCTTCCTGCGGTTAATACATTTGCACATGCCTGTACGACAGTACCGCACCTCTTTTTTTACTGGCTTGCTTCTGCTGGCACTGCTGCTCCTTCTCGGTAGCCCCGGGTCGGCCTACGCAGAATCAGACGTAGAAGGCGATCCGGATGCCATCGGCCACTCGGCCAATGGGTACTATCTTGATGTGATGCCCCTCGGGAAGATCGAACTTCCCCGGCTCTTGCTCACGCGCCATGCGGATGGGCTCTCGTTCGACGTGTACGGCGCGACGAAGGAGGCGCTCAAATCCGGGCGCTACGTCATTACCGATGGCGAGGGGAACGTACTCTCAGAGGCGGAGACGCAGTACGCCATCGACCAGAAGAAGCACTACAAATTTCCGCTGGCGGCCGCTTCGGGACCAGGGATCGTAATCGACTTCTCTATTACGCGGCACTTGTTGGCGGTCTTTGTGGCGGCGTTGCTGCTGATCATCATTGGGTTGCGGCTTGGCGCGCGCTACCGGCGCGGTATCGGTCGGGAAGAAGCGCCACATGGCTCCTGGCAAAACCTGATGGAGGTCCTCATTATTTTCGTGCGCGATGAAATAGCGAAGCCCGCCATCGGGGGCAAGTACGCTCGCTACATGCCGTACCTGCTGTCTGCCTTCTTTTTTATCCTGATTGGTAACCTGCTGGGGCTCATCCCGTGGGGCATAACGGCGACATCCAATATCATGGTGACGGGCACGCTGGCAGCCTTTACGTTCATTATCACGCAGTTTTCTGGCACCAAGGATTACTGGCGGCACATCTTTAACCCGCCTGGTGTGCCCCTCGCCGTGAAGCCCTTTCTGGTGCCTGCTGAGTTTATCGGCCTCTTCACGAAGCCGCTTGCGCTCGCCTTTCGTCTTTTTGGTAACATGGTGTCCGGCCACTTGGTGATCGTGAGCATCCTGGGTCTCATCTTTATCTTCGCCGCGCAGTTTGGCGCGGGGGTAGGTTGGGCTTCGACACTACTGAGCGTGCCCGTCACACTGTTCGTGTGGATGCTCAAGTTTGCCATCAGCTTCATTCAGGCCTACGTATTTACTATTCTCTCGGCCCTCTTTATTGGAATGGCCTTGGAGGATCACGAGCACGAGCATCACGAAGAAGCACCCGAGCCGCACGAGGCCCTGCTTGAGCAGACGGAAGCGTATGTGCCCGGCGATGGCGTGAGCACAACGGAGCGCCCGACCCCGCAGCCTACCGTGTAACGCATCCTTTTCGCAGTATCTCTGTTGCGCAGCATGCGGCCTGACGCCGTGCCTGCGCGCTGGCCCCTCGCGGGTCACAGTTCGAACGATTTCATCACACCCTAAACCCACGACGAACCAGTTTCATGGAACCCATCTCCTTTGCTTACCTCGCTGCCGGCTTTGCCCTTCTGGGCGCCACCCTCGGAGCCGGCCTCGGCATTGGTCGCCTGGCGGCCTCAGCCATGGAAGGTACGGCCCGTCAGCCAGAAGCCGCCAATGACATCCGTACCAGTATGATTATTGCCGCCGCCCTAATTGAGGGTGTGGCCATTATTGCTGAGGTTGTTGCGCTGGTCCTTATCTTCGCCGGCGGATAATCACCTATCACACCTTTTCGCGGCGCCAGCCACGTGCGGTTGCACCGTAGGCGTCCCCCGCGCCTGCCTACAGCGCTTCTATCCTGCCCTTCGACATGCTCATGACCCTACTTCTTCTACTACAGCAAGTAGATCCACCGACCCCCTCGCTGCTGCAGCCTGATGCCGGGCTTGTGGTCTGGACGGCGGTTGTATTCATCATTGCGCTGCTCATCTTATGGAAGTATGCTTGGGGGCCTATCACCGAAGCACTGGATGAGCGCGAGACCCGCATCCAAGAGTCTATGCAGGCGGCTGAGAAAGCGCTTGAAGAGGCCCGGAAGATCCAGGCGGACAACGAGCGCGCCCGACGTGAGGCCGAGCAGGAGGGGCAGCGCATCCTGCGTGAGGCGCGCGAGGAGGCCGAGCGGCTGCGCGACGAGGAAGTCCAGGAGACGCGCGAGCGCATCGCCACCCTACGCGACCA
>CAYFRR010000074.1:0-6538 GCA_964345505.1 uncultured Rhodothermales bacterium | reverse complement strand
TTGACGATGACATGGAGACGCTGCACGCGACGCTTGAGGCGTCCGATGAGCTCGTTCGTTTCTTCCAAAGTCCCATCATCTCGCAAGAGCGCAAACATGGCGTGGTGCGCGCGCTCTTAGATGAGCGGTTGCACGGACTCTCCTCGGGCCTGCTGCACCTTCTCGTGGAGAAAAAGCGGGAGGGCCTGGTGCAGGAGATTGTGCAGGCGTACCGCGCGCTCCGCGACGCTGAAGAAGGTCGCGTGGAGGCCCGGGCGCAGGTCGCGCACGACCTCGACAAGGCCGGGCGCGACCAGTTGCAGGCCGCACTGGAAGGCCTCCTTGGTAAACAGGTGCGCCTGACGGTTGAACAGAACCCCGACCTCATTGGCGGGGTGATCGTGCGGGTCGGCGATACGGTATACGACCGCAGCGTGCGTCGCCAGTTGGACGCCCTCCGGAGGCGCCTCCAGCAGGGCCAGCCGGCCGCGGCAGCCAACGGCGCTACTTGAGGCCCCGGCGTCTTCCTACACTCCTACATCCTTTTCGCATCATCCCTGTTCGATCCTTATGTCTGATTCCATCCGACCTGATGAAGTAACTGCCGTGCTCCGGAAGGAGCTCGGTGGCTTCGAGGCCGACACCGATGTCTATGAAGTGGGCACTGTGCTCCAGGTAGGCGACGGTATCGCCCGTATCTACGGCCTTAGCAATGTACAGGCCGGTGAGCTGGTGGAGTTTCCGTCCAGCGGCGCCGTAGGTATGGTCCTGAACCTGGAGGAAGACAACGTCGGTGTCGTGCTCTTTAGCGACGTGTCGGCGGTCCGCGAAGGGGACGAGGCGCGCCGCACACAGCGCATCGCCTCCATCGATGTATCCGAAGAACTGCTGGGACGCGTCATCAACCCGTTGGGCGAGCCCATGGACGGGCGGGGGGCCATCACGGGCGAGACGCTCGAAATGCCGCTGGAGCGTAAAGCCCCGGGCGTCGTCTACCGCGAGCCGGTGACGGAGCCGCTGCAGACGGGACTCAAGCCCATCGATGCCATGATCCCGATCGGGCGTGGGCAGCGTGAGCTCGTGATTGGTGACCGTCAAACAGGGAAGACGGCGGTGCTTGTTGACACCATCATCAACCAGAAAAGCACGCACGAGACCGATAAGCCGGTGTACTGCGTCTACGTCGCGGTAGGCCAGAAGGCCTCCACGGTGGCTCAGGTGGAGCGCGCCCTGGAGGAAAACGGCGCGATGGACTACACTGTTATCGTGAATGCGCCAGCGTCGGCTACGGCCCCGCTGCGCTTTATTGCCCCGTTTGCGGGCGCAGCCATCGGCGAATTCTTCCGCGACACGGGACGCCACGTCCTTGTCTGCTACGATGACCTGTCGAAGCAGGCGGTCGCTTACCGCGAAGTCTCCCTACTCCTGCGCCGTCCGCCCGGCCGCGAAGCCTACCCTGGGGACGTCTTCTATCTGCACAGCCGGCTCCTGGAGCGTGCGGCTAAGATCATAAGCAATCAGGACGTGGCGGAGCAGATGAACAACGTGCCAGCGTCGCTGCAGGGTAAGGTCAAGGGCGGCGGCTCGCTCACCGCGCTGCCGGTGATCGAGACGCAGGCCGGAGACGTCTCGGCCTACATCCCGACCAACGTCATCTCCATTACGGACGGACAGATTTATCTGGATGCCGACCTCTTTAACGCTGGTGTGCTGCCCGCCATCGACGTCGGGATCTCGGTCAGCCGGGTCGGGGGGAACGCGCAGATTAAGGCGATGAAGAGTGTGGCCGGTACGTTGCGCATTGACCTCGCTCAGTATCGCGAGCTGGAGGCGTTTGCCAAGTTTGGCTCCGACCTTGATGCCGCTACGCAGCGACAACTCCGCCGCGGCGAGCGCCTGATTGAGGTGCTGAAGCAAGGACAGTTCGATCCCATGAGCGTCCGCAACCAGGTGGCCATCATCTACGTGGCTACGGAGGGCATGCTCGACAAGGTACCGGTCGACAAGATCGAAGAGTTTGAGGCCGAGTTTCTGGAGCGCGTGAACCTCCGGCACAAAGAGGCCATGCAGTCGATTACCGAGACGGGCAAGCTGAGCGACGAAGTCAAGGAGATGTTGGAGAACGAAGTGAAGGAGCTGGTTGATATTTACACCTCAGACGACGCTGCGTAACTGCCCCGCGCCGTGTACCTTTCCCGATGAGCTACGTCTTTTATGGCCAACTTGCGTGACATTCGCAACCGCATCGACTCCGTCGAAAACACGCAGCAGGTGACGCGTGCGATGAAGATGGTAGCGGCTGCCAAGCTGCGGCGGGCGCAGGAGCGCATCTTCACCGCGCGTCCCTACGCCTTCAAGATCCGCGAAATCATCACCCACCTGAAACGTGAGCTGGATCCCGGCGCCCACCCGCTGTTTCAGACAGCGGAAGAGGTGGAGTCGGTCCTCCTGGTCGTCGTTACAGCCGACCGTGGGCTGGCCGGTGCGTTTAATGCCAACGTCATTCGCAAGGCAGAAGATACCCTCGAAGGGCCGTACCGCGACCTGTACGAGGCGGGCCAGGTGCGCCTGCTCTGCATTGGTCGGAAAGGCCACGAGTACTTCAAGCGGCGCGACATCGAGATCGTAGGCGACTACCGCGGCTTCTTCGAGGAACTGAAGCTGGAAACCACGCGCGACCTGGTAGACCGTATCAACGATGGCTTTCTTGACGGCGCCTGGGATGAGGTAAAGGTCGTCTACAACGAGTTCAAGAATACCATTTCGCAGAACCGGATCGTGGAGCCCTTCCTGCCCATCCCGAAAGACCGCTTCCTGACGCCCGTCATGGAAGACGAGGATGAGCTTGGCGACCTGGACACAGCAGACGATGCGTTCGCTGTTGAGTACATCTTCGAACCGGATGCCAAGGGCATTCTGAAGGTGCTGGTGCCCCGGTACCTCTACTACCAGCTGTGGCGCATCGTGCTGGAATCGAACGCGGCCGAGCAGGGCGCGCGCATGGTAGCGATGGACAACGCCACCTCCAACGCCGACGATCTGCTGCGCGACCTGCGGCTGGACTACAACCGGGCCCGGCAGAGTGCGATTACGACGGAAATCATCGAGATCACCAGTGGGGCCGAAGCGATGGAGCAAGGCTAACAGCTGGCGTTTGGTGCGCAGGACCCGCGGAACGGAGGGCCGTATGCGGCGTCTCAAGAGGTCGCAACAAGGCGGTTTGCAGCAAGCACGCCGCGCATATACAATACCACTGGAGAGGTGGCCGAGTGGCTGAAGGCGCTCCCCTGCTAAGGGAGTAAACGGTTTATAGCCGTTTCGAGGGTTCGAATCCCTCCCTCTCCGCATCTGCCGAGTCCCTCGTAGGGGCTCGGCTTTTTTC
This sequence comes from uncultured Rhodothermales bacterium, assembly GCA_964345505.1. Classification (GTDB taxonomy): domain Bacteria; phylum Bacteroidota; class Rhodothermia; order Rhodothermales; family Salinibacteraceae; genus Tc-Br11-B2g6-7. Next base: position 3,177 of record CAYFRR010000074.1, on the reverse strand, counting down.
GTAGCTCCGTGCCCGTTCTACAAGCACTCATGGCAGAAGCCTCGCCGGCCCCGCCCCGCTGGAAGACGCTCCGCGCCTACGCAGTGCATGGCTACACAGCCTCCGGCGTGGTGGCGGCGTTCCTGTCAGTGGTAGCCCTCATGGCCGACGTTCCTGACCCACGATGGGTCTTCTTCTGGCTGGCGGTAGCCGGGATCATCGACGCTACCGATGGCCCACTCGCACGGCGGTGGGATGTGAAGACGTATGCTGCCCGCGTACGGGGCCGGGTCATCGACGATATCGTGGACTACCTTACCTTTACGTTTATCCCGCTGCTGCTCATCTGGCGGATGGGCTGGGTGCCGGATCCCGCGTTGCTCTTTGTGCTGCCGGCGCTCCTGACCAGCGTGGTCGCCTTTGCGCGCGTCGGAATCAAGCAGGGGGAGGACGGTTTCTTCGTCGGCTTCCCCTCGTACTGGAACCTCGTGGCCTTCTACATCGGCTGGTGGGTGGCACTCTATGGCCTCTGGGTTCCGGCAATTCTCCTGCTGGGGCTGGCGGTGCTTACGCTCATGCCCGTGCGTTTCCTCTATCCTAACCGCACGCCCCGGCCCTACCGCCGCTTTATCCTGTGGGGCGGGTGGATGTGGATGGGAGTCCTGCTTGCCTCGCTGCCGTTCTTCCCTGAGGCCCCTGCGTGGCTCTTCTGGGCATCGCTCAGCTATCCGGCGGCGTATGTGGGGCTCTCGTGGTGGGTGGGGCGGAGGACGGCGAGATAACATTCGTATGTTAAACCAGCTACACACCCGGTTTCCAGACCATGACATTCGCTTCTATGCGCTCGTTCATGTTTGCCGTTGTCACACTGCTCGCCCTGATGGCGGCGGGGCCGGATGCGTCGAATGATGAGGAGGCCTCCGTCCACCTGACGGTAGAGGATTCGACATTGGTTGTGCGGGGCCTGTACGTGTACCATGCTGAAGAAGAGAGCACACGCGACTACATGCTGAAGGTACACCGGGAGGGAGCGGCGGGCAGCAGCACCTCGACGCAGGCGGGGCCGTTTGCCATCGTTCCCGGTCAGGTCGATACCCTGGGCACCAGCCGCGTATCCATTGGCCACGGAGACCGGCTCGTCGTGGAGCTTACCGTTCGGGCAGGGGAGACGACGGTAGCTACCGCCTCGGTAGACTGTGTGTACCCGGGCTGCCTTGATGTGCAGACCGAGCAGTAAGAGGAACTGAGCAGGTGGACGCAACGGGCGTTTCCTACTCTTTGCTGGTGCGGAGCTGGCTGGGCAACTCGTCGGGGGTGTCGGCATCAGCTTCGAAGCCGTGTGCCTGCAAGATCTTCCCGCACGCCGCAATGCCTGCGATCAGCCCCTCGGTCAGCGAGCCGCTTTCCATGCCGCTGCGAATGTGATCCGCGACGGCCTGCCAGGCCTCATCCGCGACGTGCGCGTAGATGCCCGCATCGGCAAGAACCTCAATCCGGTGCTCCAGCAGCGAGACAAAGAGCAGGATGCCCGTGCGGCCGCGCGTAGCAAAGACTTCTTCCTCCACGAAGGCGACCTTCGCTCGTTGTTCGACAGCGCGGTTGATATGGTCTTTGGAGATCAACCAGCGCGTCACCGGAGCCAGCGCAGACGAAAGCAATGCCGCGGCTGCGGCAGACCCCATCATAAGCAGGAGTGCGAGGCCGTCCTGGGCCAAAAACGGGAAGGCATCCGGCAGCGCGCCCCGCGTTAGCCCGATGAGCATCCCGGCCAGCACGAAGCCCAACGCGCCCCCACGCCACGGCACCGCCGCATAGGGCGCGCTGCGGAGCACCACATAGGGCACGATCTCGCCCGTATGGCCCGTTTCAGCCGCTTCGATAGCTTTGGCAATGCGGCGGTGGTCGTCTGTTGAGAACAGCGAGTCCATGTGACGAACGATGGTTGAGGGCGATGAATGCAGGTATCGACGTTTCCGCTACCAGCGCGCAGAGGTGCTGCCGCCTCCGAAGGATTGTTCATGGTCCATTGCATGGTCCGTATCAGGGAGGAAAAAGAGCACTCCTTCAACGGCGATGAACACGGCGCAGGCGATAGCCAGATGCCACTGCGGCGCCTGCGATTCGGCGGCGAGCATGGGCGCGGCGATGAGGCCAACGAGCAGTAGCATCAGCAGAACCGGTGGGAGCACATCCTGCGCGCGCGATCCGGTGTTCACCGATTCGCTGTCCTCGGATAGCATGCCGAACGCATCCATCAGCCGCACGCCGAGATAGAATAGGCGTAGCATCGCTACAGCGCCCACGATGCCCAGCAGCAGGCGCGGCCGCTCAAGGATGGCCGTCAGGCCCAGCCCAACGGGCACGAAAATGAGGAGCGTAAAAAGAAACCCTACGCCATGGTACCACCGCAGCCTGCGTAGTTGCTCCATAGCTGCGCGCAGCCACGACCTGCTCCGATTCCGCACGTACTGAATAATCCCTGCCGATCCCGCTGCGATCCCTGCAGCGGCAGTGGTGGAGGAGGTGCTCGCGTGGCCAAGCACGGCCGTGCCCTTTGCCACAGCCCCCGGGCTGGCAACGCCGGGAGAAGCGATTGGCGCGGCAGCTGCCTGCGCGCTCCCAAACGATCCACCGGCGCCTCCGCCACCAAAGCTCCCACCTCCGCCACGAAACAGGGCGCCCGCCGACCGAGCCACGTTCAGCATCGACCCGACGCCGGTGCCGATGAAGGCCCCTCCGGTGAGCGTGCGCTTCCATGTTAGGCGATCGGCTTCCGCAAGGCGTCCGACGCGGCGTTTGCCCCAAAAGTACAGGAGCCCGAACGTTAGCGTGCTGCCCCAAAAAGCCAGCCCGAGGAATCCAGTGGGCAAGCCGGCCATGTCGACAAGTACGAGGGCGATCATCAGCCCATAGAGTACAGCAGAAAGCCAGCCCAGCCCAGCGACGACGGCCCGCAGGCAGCCGCTATCCATGAACAGCGCTACGGCCGCAAATCCCACAGGAAAGGCGGCCGGCAGCGTGAGAAACAGCGCGAAGATCAGAATCTCCACCATGTGCTCATACCACGGTTTCGAGCGGCGATCCAGGCGTGGACCGTCGTCGAGGCCTGAGACGGACGGGGGGAGGAAGGCAGAGTCGGGGGCTGTCTGCTGGGGTGTAGCCTGTTGAGGGGTCGCTTGCCCTGGCGCAGCCGCTGGC
>CAYFRR010000073.1:0-12544 GCA_964345505.1 uncultured Rhodothermales bacterium | reverse complement strand
TGGCTCTCGTTTCCAGAGGCCAGCCACACGTTACCGATGGTAGGTGTGGGCGGGGCCATGGCCGCCCTGTTGTATGCGATGACGTTGCTCGATCCATCGGCCTCCTGGTACAACCTACCGCAGAAAGAGGCGATTCTTGCCCTGCCTGCGGACGAGCAGCGCGCCATCTTTCAGAAGGTCCACGGGCTCTTCTACATGCTCACGACCACGTTTTTAACGATGATCGTGTGGGCCAGTGTAGCCCTACTGGGTGTGGTTCCAAAGATCGGTCCGGAGCAGGCGGCAATTGCTGGCCTGATCCTCGTCATGGGCATCGAAGGGATACTCGTAGCGATCTGGCTCGCCTGGTTTAGCAACGACGTGAAGAAGCGCATCCGCGCTCATGAGGCACGCGTGGCACGCGATGAGCGTACGGGGACGAGCGAACCCGGGTAGATGCTACGCTGCGGCCGTTTCAGCAAAAAACGCCGCAATCTCGTCGTGCTGCGCCCGTGCGTCGGCGTAGCCAATCTCGATGAGGCGCTCCACGTAGGCCGGGGCGAAGGTGAGCATGCTGAGCCAGTCAGGGCGGTACCCGTTGCGCTGGGCCAGGCGCTTCAGCACCCAGCCGAGCGGGCCATCGAAGGGCAGCGGATACTGGCTGGCCAATTGCCCAATATCTACCGACGGCCGCAGCACGAAGGAGCGGACGGCCCGGAGATCCCGCGCTTCCTCGGCTTGACAGGAAAGTACCAGGTCGTTGATGCGCTCCAGCGTGGCCACATCGTGCTCCAGGACATCCAAGAAGACGCTGTTCATGATCATCCCGCCCATCTGCGCGGCTGTGGGATAGTGCTGCTCAAAAGCGGCAGCGACCTCAGCTTCGGAGCGATCGTAGCGGGTGGAGATCACAAACAGCGCGTCGGCGCCCAGGTGGAGGGCCGGCGCGAGCGGGCCCAGCAGCCGGAGGCCGCCATCGCCGTACCATGCCCCGTCAATGTACACGGCGGGAAACAGGAGGGGCGGCGCAGCGGAGGCCATCACATGGTCCACCGTGAGGTACGTGGAACGCCCCGCCCGGTTGGGCCGCTCCCAGTCGCCGATGTCGCAGCCCTGCACCCACGTGACGGTCTGGTGGGTGGAGTAGTTGGCCGTCGTCAGCGCAAGGGCACGCACGCGCCCGGCCTCCAGGTTTCGCTGGAGCCCCATGAGGCGCCCGCCCTCGCACGAAAGCTGCTTTTCAAGGTAGCCACGCAGCGGACTGGTGTCGAAGAGGGCCGGGCGGGGCTGCGACCCGGAGAGGCCGATGAGCTCGGCGAGCGGACGCATGTGGAAGACCGACGAGGCCGCCAAATCCCGCCAGCAGTCCTTGAGGGCGTGCGTGGCGCGCACCATCGGCTCCGACACGCTGGCCAGGTGCGCCACGTTGATGGCCCCCGCCGAAACGCCCGTGTAGATGGAAAACTGCGCCTGCGGTACGGCTTCAGCCATGTAGGCCAGCGCCCCCGCCTGGTACGCCCCCCGAGCGCCGCCCCCGCTCAAGACGAGGGCATGGGCCGGGACATCGGGTGCAGGGGCAGTTGGGGGATATGGCATACGAGGCGCGCGGCCGTGGGAGGGTTACGGGTTTTCGGTGATCTGGAACAGCCGTACCTGGTAAGGGGCCAGCGCGGCTTCGACGCTACGGTGCTCGTCGCCCGTGAGCAGATCCTCGTAGACGGCCCCATGCAGGAAGCTCGGAAACCGGATCACGGTGTTCTGATTCCGCACGTTCACCATCACGATGACGGTTTGGTTGGGTGTTTCACGCGAGTATATCACGGCGTCCGCTTCACCCGGAATAAGCCAGGTCGTGGTGCCGTGCACCAGGGCGCGGTTGCTTTGCCGCACGTTCAGGTAGTTGGTGTACCATTCCCGGAGCTCAGGATTCGCGTCAAAGTCGATCGTGTTGTCTTCGAAGAAGTCGAGGGGCTCATCAACGCCTACTTCCTGGCCATTGTAGAGCAGCGGCGCGCCCGGCAGGCTCATGAGGACCGCCGCGGCCGCCTTGGAGCCTTCAACCGAGTTGAAGAGCGTAGGCGGCGGGGCATCGTAGGCCGTCTCGTCGTGGTTCGTGATGAACCGCAGCTTGAGCTGCGTGCCCTCGTCTTCCGCTATGCCCTGCAGGTCGGCTGCCGACGCCTCCTCCTGGAAGATGTCAATCAGGGTGCGATACATTTCCCAGGAGTAGGTCAGGTCAAAGCCTGCGTCGTAGAGTTCGGGTTCTTCGCCCTCGGCCAGCATCATGACGTCCGGGTTCACCTCGCGGACGGATGCGATGGCATCGTCCCAGAAATCAGTGGGCACCAGCTCGGCCACGTCGGCCCGGTAGCCGTCTACGCCAAACTCCTCGACCCAGTAGCGCATAACGCTGGCCATCTCCTCGCGGAGCGCAGCGTTCTCGTAGTCCAGTTCGATGACGTCGGTCCAGTCTTCTTCCGGAATCACGAAGTTACCCTCGTCATCCTGGGTGTACCAGTCCGGATGCTCCTCTGTCCACCCGTGGTCCCAGGCGGTGTGGTTGGCCACCAGGTCCAGGATGACCTTCATGTCGCGCTCGTGCGCGGCGTCGACGAGGGCTTGAAAGTCCTCCTCGGTGCCGTAGTCTGCATGCACGGCATAGTAGTCCTGCACGGCGTACGGCGAGCCGAAGGTGCCTTTCCGCTCTTCCTCTCCGATGGGATGAATCGGCATCAGCCAGAGGGTGTTGATGCCCATCTCTTGCAGCTCATCGAGGCGTGGAATCATGGCCTCGAACGTGCCTTCCTCGGTAAAGTCGCGGACGTAAATCTCGTAGAGGGTGGCCTCCGGCACCCATTCCGGCGTGTGGTCAGGGACGGGCAGGCGGGTATCGTCTTCCGAGACGGGCGCTTCGCATCCAACGGCAACGGCCAACAGCAGGGCGAAGCAGAGGGAGAGGTAGTGGGAGGTGCGCATGAGCAGGAGTCGTTCTGTAAATGGCAGCGTGGCCGTAAGAACGGCATTCACAGTGTGAGGCGCAAGCCGCACCTGCGCCACGCGCCCTAATCAGTCTTTCACAGGGCTATGGCATCTCGACCCTGGCCGCCTCGTTGGTCTGAAGCACCAACCGGGTTCTTCGGCCCCGGTGGTTCGTACGTGTACTTTTGGGCTGTCCGGTTACGCCATGTCGTCTACATCCCCGTCTCTTGTGCATCGCCTGCCGTTCTATTACGGGTGGATGGTGACGGCCGGGGCTACGGTGGCCTTTGGGCTCACCATTCCGGGGCAGACGGCAGGGGTCTCGCTTTTTATTGATTCGTTCATCGACGAGCTGGGCGTCAGCCGGACGCTGGTATCGTGGCTCTACATGGGTGCAACGTTGCTGGCGGCCACCTTTCTGCCAGCGTTCGGGCGGTGGCTGGACCGGGCGGGGCCGCAGCGGGCGCTGGTGGCGGTGACGCTGTTGTTTGGTGCCGCCTGTGCATGGATGGGCTTTGCGGTGGGATGGGCGATGCTGGCGGTGGGGTTTGTCCTGCTCCGCTTTTGCGGGCCAGGGGCGCTCAGCCTGGTCAGCCTGCACGCGGTCAACCTCTGGTTTGAGCGCCGGCGGGGCACTGCGGTGGGCATCCTGGGGGTGGGCCTGGCGGTCTCCACAGCCCTCTTCCCGCTGCTCATTGAGTGGTTCATCACCTTGCTGGGCTGGCGGGGGGCCTTTTTTGCGGTGGGTGGGCTGTTGCTGCTCTTGCTGCTGCCGCTGGCCTTGATACTGCGTGACGCACCGGAGCACTACGGCCTCTCGCCTTCCGAGGGGGAAGGAGGCGCGCCCGACCGGCAGGTGCGCCCGCCGGCGCCTTCCTTCACGCTGCCCGAGGCGCGGCGCACGGTGCTGTTTTGGCTGCTGACGGCCGGGGGACTGCACGTTGGGGCCATCGGCACGGGGCTGCTCTTTCATCACTTCTCAATCATGGAAGCGGGCGCCCTCTCCCGCACAGCGGCGGCCGCGTTCTTTCTTCCGTTTGGTGTGGTGAGCGCCGGGACGTACGTGGCGTCGGGTTACGTGCTGGACCGCACCTCGCCACGCAAGGTGCTGGGCGTGCTGTTGGTGCTCTTTGCAGGCGTGACGGCGTTTGCCGGCCAGATCACCTCCCCCGCGCTGGTCATGGCCTATGGCTGCGCCTTTGGCGTCACACAGGGGACGCAGGGCACGCTCTTCGGTAGCGCCTACGCGCACTATTTCGGCCGTCGCCATCACGGCGCAGTCCGCGGATTTGCCAGCACCGTGTTTGTGGCGGGTACGGCCCTCGGTCCGCCGCTGGTGGCCCTCGGGCCCGCCCTGTTTGATGGCTACGCGCTATTGCTGCCGCTCATCGCGGTACTGCCGGCGGCCCTGGGCCTTGGGGTGCTGCTCTATCGTCGAGAGGAGCCGCAGCCGTGGGGCGCCCCAGGCTCTGCGACATCCACCGGATCGGACGCCGCGCCCGGGGCGTAGGCGGGCTACGTCTTTATGCCCCGTACGTCCATGCCCCGTACGTCCTCGTCTCTCCAAACGCTTCCTTCGCCTCCCATGCACGTCCACCTCGAGCGCATCAACGACGCCGTTCAGTTTCGCGGCACCAACGGCCGCCATGCCATCACCATCGCCTCCAGCAAGGAGCAGGAGGGCATCAGCCCCATGGAAATGGTGGCGCTGGCCACGGGCGGCTGTAGCTCTATCGACATCCTCCTGATTCTGGAGAAGCAGCGGCAGCAGGTCACCGACTTTCAGGTAGCCGTGGATGCGACGCGCAAGGAGGAAGGGCCGTCCTCAGAGTTTACAGCCGTGCACCTCACGTTTACCGCCGAAGGCCCGGACCTGGACCCGGCCAAGGTGCAGCGCGCCATCGACCTGAGCCTGGAAAACTACTGCTCGGTCTCCAAGATGGTAGAGAAGACGGCGGCGATCACGTACACGCTCGTGGTGAACGGAACGGAGATCGCGGCCAACGCAACGGCCTAACGTGCGTCCTTCGCCCGCTACCGCACATGGTGGAGGGACAGGCTGTTGGTCCAGTACGCCTTGGCGCCGGGGCGGGAGGAAATGAGATCCACACTGTAGAGCCAGCTTTCGAGGGCGTTGTAATAGGCGCGCGTCATGGCGAAGTCGTGCGTGAAGCACGGGAGCGTGGCGGCAAAGAGTTTAGGCGTGAGCGTATCATCATCGGCCACCTCGGCGCGGCGGAAGTAGATCTCGCGGGCCGCCTCCGGCTCCTGATGCAGATAGTCGATGCCGCGCCGCAGTACCTGAATGAAGCGCGCAAAGGTGTCGCGGCGGGCCTGCAGGTGGGCGGGGGTGGTCACCAGGATGAGCTGGCAAAAGTCCGGAATGCCCCAGTCCTTAAGGGCAAAGAAGTCGGCATCCAGTCCGCGATGCCGGGCCTCCACTACCTCAAAGTTGAAGAAGGCGAGCGTGGCCACATCGGCTTTGTCCTCGGCCAGTGCGTCCGTGTGGTAGAAGCTGTTGTTGACCAGCGTGAAGTCGTCCAGGTCAGCGGAGCCGCCATCCGCCTCAATCATCTTCTGCACCATGGCCGGACCCCCCGGACCGGGGGCGCCAGGATACTGAATACGCGCGCCAACCATGTCGCGCGGTCGTTCGATGTCGCGGCCGCGGAGGTACATGACCCCGCCGTTGGTATGTAGAAAGCGCGCAAACCCAATCACCGACTCGCCCTTGGCGCGGTCCTCGACCAGATGCAGCGGCTCGGTGATGGCAAAGTCCAGCGTGCCGTCTTCAATGGCTTCCACGGCGTCCATGTGGGCCTCCGGTTCCACCACCTCCAGCTCGATGTTGGCGTCGGCGAACCACCCATGCTCCTGGGCGACGAGGATGGGGGCGTGGTCGGGGTTCAAAAACCATTCAAGCCCAAGGCGCAAAGTATCCATAAAAGCGAAAGCGTGTGGTGGGGAATGAGCGAGCGTGCATGGAGAGCGTCTGCAAATCTAAACAGCTACCGTCCGGAATGAAGCCCGTGGGGTGGTCCGGTGCAAGAGCCAACGTGACGCAAGAACAGAGGCGGTCTACCATGGGAGCGGCCATCCGTTCACGAGGCACCGTTGGCTTCGGGGGGCGAGGCAGCGGCTGGATGGGCCGGCGGGTCCGGGGCCTTGAGCATCTCCACGTGCGGGATCCCGGCTTCCATAAACACATCATCGCGGGTGCGGGTGTAGCCCATCGACGCGTAGAAGGCCTCAAGGTGCGCCTGCGCGTGGAGCAGGAAGGCATCGAAGCCAGCCTGATGGGCGTCCGCCTCTGTGGCGCGCACGAGCGTCCGGCCATGGCCGGCCCCGCGAAAGGCGGGCAGCACGGCGAAGCGTTCCAGCTTTGCTACAATCAGGTCGTCGTGCGGGACGGCCCGCCACCGGGCCACGGCGATGGGGGCGTCGCCGAGCCAGCCCAGCAGGTGCCGACTGGTGGCATCGTGGGCGTCCCATTCTTCGGCTGGGGGACACTCCTGCTCATCAATGAAGACGCGGCGCCGGATGTACCGGGCGGCCTCCCAGGTGGCGGCTGAGCGGACTGGGCGGACGTTCAGGGTAGGCATAGGGGCAAAAGGCGGGCGGCCAGGTGTTGCGCGAAAATCTATGGGGTCAGCGCCTGCTGGGGCACAAGCAGCCGCTCCAGGAACGCCCCGGTGCGCGCCAGGCTCTCTGGAAGCGCGGCTGGGTCGTGCTGGGCCAGGGGCGTTTCGTAAGGCGGGTTGGCGTCGTAGATGAACAGCTCATAGGCGGAGCCCTGCTCGGCGGAGCGCCCGGCGGCTGCGAGGGCCTCGTCCAGCAGGCGCGCCTCGTTGGTGGGCACCACCGGGTCGTCGACCCCATGGTGCACCTGAACGGCCGGTAGCCGGCCTGCAAAGGCAGCGGTGGAGCGGCGCGTCAGCTCAGGGCGTACGTCCTCAATGGTAAGCTCCCCCTCTTGCAGCGGCAGAATGAAGCGCTCCATGAGCACGTCCACGCCGGGCAGCTGAGGCGTCGCGCCCCGGAGGGTGCTCTCCACGACCTGCCGCGCGAACGGCCCATAAAAATCGGTGGGGCCGAAGAACGAGATGGTCTGGCTGATGCGCTCGTCGCGGATGGCCATGAGGTTGGCCACCGCGGCGCCCCGGCTAAACCCAATCACCCCGATCCGCGTGCCGTCGGCCGTGCTCACGTTTTCGAGCGCGGCGTTAAGCAGAGACAGCGCGTCATCCACGTCGCCGTCCCAGGGACTGGGCGCGCCTTCAGACGTAGACGAGAACCCACTGCACCGCAGCGACTCCGAACGGTACGAGGGCACCACGTACATAAAGTCTTGCGCGCGTTCCCCCAGCGCCTCCAGAAACGGAAGCACCTCATCGTCGATGCTGACGCCCTGATCGCCCCCGTGGTTGTAGACAACGACGGGGAGTCGGCCCTCCACGTCTGTGGGGATCAGGAAGGCGCCGCGGTGCACGTTGCCATCGACCGTGTGCCTGACCAGCTCAACCGTAAATCCGAGGTCTTCGCCAGCGTCGCAAAAGTCGCCTCCGATAAACTGCTGCACCGACACGTCGCGGCGGTCCCAGTCAAACAGCACGTCCTGCCGCTCGGCCTCGGTGGGCGGCGCAAAGAGCTCGGTGACATTGACGCCCCCGATGGTGTCATCTTCGGACGACGTGAGGTCGCAGCCGGTGAGTAGGAGCCCGGCGATCAGTAGGGGCAGGCCCAGCCGGGCGAAAAACGAGGAACGGGTACTCATGGGCATCAGCAGCAAGGTAAAGAGGCGAAAACGCCAGGTACGTATAGCGTCACGAAGGTACCGATTCCCGCCACAGAAGGCAACCGCCGGCCAAAGCCTTGTCTCGGTCTGCCTTTCACGGAAACCTCATCATCCTTCACACTTCTTATGTAGACTTAATCTAAACAAGGAAGTACGTTGCAGCATCGATTGGCGCTTAAGCGGCGATCTTTCCACACCGAAAGACTTGCAACCATACCATAGATCACATGAATCACGTGTACGATTTCACTCAAAGAATTCCCAGCTTTGCAGCCGTGCTGTTTGCTTGCGCGGTGGTTTGGATGGCGGCGGCTCCAGTCGTCACGGCCCAGGAGGGCACCATCGAAGGCCGCGTGTTGGAAGACGGTGTGGAGCGGCCCCTGCCCGGCGTCAACGTCTATATCGAAAGTTTGCGGATGGGCGCAGCTTCGCGCCCAGATGGCACATTTCAGCTCACAGGCGTTCCTGCTGGCGAGTACACCGTGGTGGCGTCCATGGTAGGCTTTGCCCGGCAGCGCCAAAGCGTGCAGGTGGCGGCGGGCGAAACCGCAAACGTTGCGTTTACCCTGCGCGAGGTGCTGAGCGAGGTGCCCGAGCTGGTGGTAGAGCGGTCGACGCTGACGGGCGGGCGCCGCGGGGTCGATGAGATTCCTGGCTCGGCAGCTTACATCGGGCCTCAGGAGTTGAACCGGTACAACGACTCCGACATGCTGCGCCTGCTGCGCACGGTTCCAGGCGTGAACGTCGTCGATGAGGAAGGCTACGGCCTGCGCCCTAACATCGGGATGCGCGGGACGGGCACGGAGCGCTCCTCCAAGATCACGCTGATGGAAGATGGTATTCTGACGGCGCCGGCGCCTTATGCTGCTCCGGCGGCCTACTATGTGCCTACGCTGGCCCGCATGCAGGCTGCGGAGGTCCGCAAGGGCTCCAGCCAGATTCGGTATGGTCCCTTCACCACGGGCGGCGCGCTGAACCTGATCTCGCGTCGCATCCCCGGCGAGCGCTCGGCAGAGGCCGAGCTGCTGGCCGGCTCAGATGAGAACCGCCGGGTCCACGCCTGGGCTGGCACCAGCGGCGAGGAGCTGGGTCCGCTCCGCGTCGGCGTGCTGGTAGAGACGCTGCAGGAACGCGTGGAGGGCTTCAAGCGACTGGACAGCGGCGGCGATACGGGCTTTGAAAAGCAGGACTACCATGCCAAGCTGCGCCTTAGCAGCAGCCCGGAGGCCTCCATCTTTCAGTCGCTTACCCTGAAGGCGGTGCAAGTCAACGAGACCTCCGATGAGACCTACCTCGGGCTGACGCGCGAGGACTTTGCGCGGACGCCATTCCGTCGGTACGCGGGCTCACAGATAGACCAAATGAACACGGAGTTCCAGAGCTTCTCCGCGCGGCATGTCATCCAGCCGGCTTCCTTCCTCGACATCACCACCACGGCGTACACGCACGACTTCACCCGCAACTGGTACAAGCTGGACCGCGTGCGCGCCACAGAAGGCGGCTCGGCTACGAAAATCGGCGCGTTACTCGATAACCCGGAGGACTCCCCCGACGAGTTCGCCATCGTGACGGGCGCGACCAGTCCGAACGACGACGCGCTCCAAGTGAAAAACAATAACCGCGCCTACTACGTCTTCGGGCTGCAGCAGACTTATGGCCTCCAGTTCGATACGGACGGTATCGGAGGCGCTGACACGGTGGAGCACGACGTGGAGTTTGGCTGGCGCTACCATTACGACGAGATCGACCGCTTCCAGTGGGTTGACCTGTACCGGATGGACGACGGGCGGATGAACCGTACCGAACGGGGCACGCCGGGCACGGAGAGCAACCGCATCCAGGACGCGCGCACGTTTGCCTCCTACGTGCAGTACCGTCTCACCGCCGGGCGCCTCTCGGTCGTCCCAGGGCTGCGCTACGAGCACATCGACCTGGCCCGTGAAAACTTCGGTGGCGATGACCCGGAGCGCGTAGGCACGCCATCACTTGACGAGAAGACGCTGGATGTGTGGATTCCTGGTATCGGCGTAGATTACAAGGTCACCGATGCCTTCAGCACTTTCGCAGGCGTGCACAAGGGCTTTGCGCCTCCTGGCCCTACCGGTCAGACGCGCGAAGAGGAAAGCGTTAACTACGAGCTGGGCACGCGCTACCGCACCGATGGGGTGCGACTGCAGGCGGTTGGCTTCTTCAATGACTACTCCAACCTCGTAGGTGCTGACCTGGCGGCTGCCGGGGGTGGGGGGACGCTTGATCAGTTCAATGGGGGCGACGTGGAAGTCCTGGGCCTGGAGCTTGAAGGCCGGGCGGACCTCGGCTACCTGTTCGAACTGGGCGTCTCGGTGCCGCTGCAGCTTAGCTACACGTACACCGACGCCACCTTCCAGAACGCCTTCGACAGTGACTTTGGCGCCTGGGGCGAGGTCGCGATAGATGACCAGTTGCCATACCTGCCCGAGCATCAGGGAAGTGCGCAGCTGGGCGTTGAAACCGGGCGCTTTGCCATCAATGCGCGCGCACTCCTCGTAGGTGAGATGCGGACGCAAGCAGGCCAGGGATCCATCCCGACGGAAGACCGCATCGATAGCTTTGTCACAGTTGATGTCACCGGCGAGGCCCAGGTCACCCGGTTCGCCTCGGTGTTTGCCTCTGTACGTAACCTCACCGACGAGGTCTACGTGGTGGCAAACCGCCCGGCGGGGCTGCGTCCGGGGCTGCCCCAGACGTTCCGTATCGGGCTGCGCACCAGCTTCTAAGCGTACCCGAGGGAAACACTCCTGAGCGTAACACTGCACGCCCGCAGGTGCTTCGGCGCCTCGGGCGTGTAGGCGTTTAGGGCGGCGGTGACGGTCAACATACGAGGCTGCCACCGCGTATATACGAACAGGTCATTTCCTTTTGCACAGATACATACCCATTGCCGTTATGGAACCAATCACAAACCGTGTGGCCCAAGGCAGCATCGAGGTGTACGACCTGTCGCAGCATTGGGACGGGCAGCCGGTCACGGAGCTTGACATCGAGCCGTTTCTGTACGAGGGCTTGATGCTGCGGGAGAAGGAGTTTCGGCAGGCAGTGAAGGCCCATGACTGGACCGCCTACGAAGGGCACCATGTGGCCATCTATTGCTCGGCGGATGCCATCGTGCCGACATGGGCGTATATGTTCATCGCCACAAAGCTGCAGGATCTTGCCGCTTCCGCGACGTTTGGCCAGCAAAAGGATCTGCTGCGGGAGCACTTCGCGCGGGCGCTGGCCGCCGAAGACTGGTCCGCCTACGAAGACAAAAATGTGGTGGTGAAGGGATGTGGCAGTCAGGTGGTGCCCGTGAGCGCCTACGTGGATGCGGTGCAGCGCCTGCAGGAGGTAGCGGCCAAGCTGATGTTTGGCGAGCCCTGCTCCTCGGTGCCCCTCTGGCGGAAGCCAGCCCCGAAGAAGCCGGCGGCTGCGGCCAAGCCGGCCGGCGTCAAGAAGCCCGACCTGCCTACGCCGTCGGCGTCCTAACGTAGCGACGCCGCACGCCGCGTCGACCAGAGCATCAACGCCGCGCCGGCGTTCAGGAGAGGTCTCAAGCAAGCCCAGTAGTACAGGACCACCGCGGCCTTCGGCCACCCCTCCTTTCCCGCGTCAAAACGCGGGCAGGAGGGGAATTGCAGGGTTTGCCGTAAGTATCAGCAGTAGCGTCTGCTGCCCTTATCGATCAACCACCACCCCCTCGTAGCGACGCCGCACGCCGCGTCAGCCAACCAGACGTACCACCCCAAAACGGTCTCCCATCCATCCTTACGGCACCAGGCGGCGCAGCATCAGCGTCAGGATGAGCCGGGGGTCGCGTGCGGCCCCGCCCTTCAACTCGAAGTCGGCCGCGAGCAGCGCGCTGAAGCCTGTTTCGATGGCTGGCAGCGGGAAGTGGCGCAGGCCCGTCAGGTATTCCTTCACGAAGTAAGGAGAGATGCCCGCGCGCCGCGCCATCTGCTTCTGTGAGACGTTTTTCTGCTGGCAGGCGGTCAGCTTCCAGAGCTTCACCAGATAGCTGTTGAGCACGGCTACAATTTTGAGCGCCTCCCCGGTGGGGTTGGCGGCCTGCTCCAGCATGCGGTCGCCGATGCGGAGGGCGTCTTGCAGGCGGGCTTCCCCGATGGCGTTCTGTAGCTCAAACACGTTGAACTCGCGCGTCTGCCCACTGGCCGCAATGACGTCATCCCCCGTCAGGCGGGCGCGGTTGCCGGCGTAGGTGGCAATCTTCTCGATCTCCCCAGCGGCAGCCCGCAGGTCGTTGCCCACGAACTCGGCGAGCATCCGCACCGCTCGCGGCTCCATGGTATAGCCTTCGGCCTTGGCGCGGGACCGGATCCAGCCGGGGACCTGGTTATCGTAGAGCGACTTGAAGTTGGCCCAGGCCCCGTGCTCGCGCAAGGCGCGGTACGGGTGGGCGGACAGGTTGGGCTTGCCGCCGCAGACGAGCAGGACCACGGCCTGCGGGTTGGGCTGCTCCGCATAGTCCTTGAAGAGGCGGTTATCCTTCAGCTTGTCGAAGTCGCGCACGATCACCACGCGACGCGGGGCCATCACCGGATACGAAGTGCAGAGGTTGCGCACGGCCGGGCCATCGGTGTCCGCGCCGTAGACGATTTCGAGGTTAAAGTCACGCTCGCCCGGCGACAGCGCGTTGGCGATGAGCGTATCCTGCAGCTCGCTCATCAAAAACTCCTCTTCGCCATACAGAAAGTACAGCGGCTTAAAGTTCTGATGCCGAAAGGCGGTATCCAGCTGCTCGTACGAGAGGCCTTT
>CAYFRR010000072.1:0-12946 GCA_964345505.1 uncultured Rhodothermales bacterium | reverse complement strand
GTGGGAGTATGAGAGGACATGGCATGTGGGGAAGATTATCTGCCGTTACGGCCGGAACGAGGAGCGGTTAGGGTCGCGGGGGGCATCAAAAAGTAGGGAAAAGAACAGACCATTGATACAACGCCGGTTGATCCCCCGGTGGTTGCCGCGGAAGGCCAGATTTGCCGTCATGAGCATCACTGCAAAAACAAAAAGCCTCCGCTCGAACGGGGAGCGGAGGCCAGAGGTGCGAGATGTAAAGTCCCGGTGCCTCACGGGAAGATGCCCATCTGCTTGTACGAGGTGGCCACTTTATTGATGGCACTGATGAACGCCGCCGTGCGCAGGTCCACGTCGTGCTCCAGGCGGAGCGCGTGAATCTCCTGGTAGGCGTAGGCCATGGTATCCTCCAGCCCCGAGTTGACGAGATCCTGCTCGCTGGCGCCAAAGGCGATTTCGCTGACTACCTTGTCGAAGCGATCTTGCTTAAAGGTGGTATCACTTAGCTTCTCCACGGCACGCAGGATGCGCTCGGCGTTGCGCTCCTCAAACCGCTTGCTCATGCGGCCGTGGCGCACATGCGACAGGTTGCGGAGCCACTCGAAATACGATACCGTCACGCCGCCAGCATTCAGGTAGACGTCCGGGATGATGAGCTTGCCCCGGTTGAGAAGGTAGCTATCAGCCTCTGAGGTCACCGGCCCGTTGGCGCCCTCGGCGATGATGTCGGCCTGGATATGGGGGGCGTTTTCCATGGTGATGACGCCGCCCAGCGCAGCGGGTACGAGGATGTTGCAGGGTAACTCCAGCGCTTCGGCCGAGCTGGCGATGTTCTGAGCGCCCGGGTAGTCGAGAATCGAGCCGGTAGACTTTCGGTGGTCGACGACGTCGTCCAGGTTCAGGCCTTCGGGGTTGTAGATGGCGCCTTCGATCTCGGCCAGGCCCACGATGGTGGCCCCACCTTCCTGTAGAAACTTGGCAGCAAAGTAGCCCACATTGCCAAGCCCTTGCACGACCACTGTTTTGCCCTCAATGCCCCGGTTCAGGCCCATCTTCTCCATGTCGTCCGTAAAGCGGCACGCCTCGCGCACCCCGTAATAGACGCCCAGCCCCGTGGCTTGGGTGCGGCCGCGTACGCCACCTTGTCCCACGGGCTTGCCCGTAACGCATGCCAGCGCATTTAGTGTGTCGTCGGCCAGCGAGTTATATGTATCCAGGATCCAGGCCATCTCGCGCGGGCCGGTGCCGTAATCAGGAGCGGGCACGTCGATGCCGGGGCCGATGAAGTTCTTCCGCGTGAGCTCAAAGGCGTAGCGGCGCGTGATGCGCTCCAGCTCGACCTCCGAGTAGTCCCGGTGATCAATCTTGATGCCGCCCTTCGCCCCGCCAAACGGCACGTCAACAACCGCGCACTTGTAGGTCATCAGCGCCGAGAGGGCCATGACTTCATCTTCGTTGACGTGCGCCTCATAGCGGATGCCGCCCTTGGTGGGCAGCTTGTGCTGGCTGTGCTCGGCCCGGTAGGCCTGAATCACGTCAATGGACCCGTCCTCGCGCTGCAGTGGGTATTCCATGCGGTAGACGCTGTTGCAGGCTTTGATCTGCTTCAACAGGCCTTCGGGATGCTTCGTGTGAGTAGAGGCTTTGTCAAACATGCGATTGACCTGGCCGAAGAAGGTGAGCTTCTCTTGAGCCTGGGTCGGCGTTGCGGAAGGTTGTGGCATGAAGCGATCGTATTAGAAAACAGGGAAAGGAGCGTAAAAAAGCGCTTTCAGCCCGAAGGTAAGAAGCGTCAGCAGAAGAACCAAGACCGAACGGCAGGTTCGCAGGAAATATACGGGTGTGGAGGCAGGTCAGCAGGGGCTGTGGAACGGGCCGTTCGATGCAACAATGCCGTTGAAGGGAAACCGCAGCGGCTCCTGTGCGCTTACGAGAACACGCTGATTCCATCACCTCCCCCGTAAGGACCATGACGGAAGAGATTATTCCCCCTGTGCTTAACTACTGGAAGGGCATGGCCATCGTAACGGTGATCATCGTAACGGTTGGTGCGCTGCTGTACGTTGTCGTGTAGTGGAGCGTACGGCTGTTTGCTGTACGGCCATCGCATGGTGCCCCGCGTGGCGCCTCTGCCCTCTATAGCATCGTATGCCCGACGGTCTACTTAAATAGACCGTGCGCTGAGCCGTGCACACCGTCGTGCCCCCACCCCGCTGTCTATTCTCTACGCCCGCTGATTTATGCCTTCCTCCGAAACCCTCGACGCGCTCCTCCTGCGCCTCCAGCATGCCGCCAACGCCACCGAAGCGCAGCACGTGACGCGCGAAATCTGGCAGCGCTGGATGCACCACGACGACCCCAAGGTGCGCCTGCTGATGCAGCAGGGGGTAGGCGCGATGGAGCGTAAAGACTTTACCGAGGCAGAGCACCGTTTTAGCGTGGCCATCGCCCAGGATCCGTCCTACGCGGAGGCATGGAATAAGCGGGCTACGGTGCGCTGCCTGCAGGGCCTGCTGGCGGCCTCAGTGCGCGATATTGAGGAGACCCTGAGCCGGGAGCCCCGGCACTTCGGGGCGCTGTCAGGGCTGGGGACAATCCGGCAAGCTATTCTGGACCACCGTGGCGCGCTGGCGGCATTTGAGCGCGTCCTGGAGATCCACCCGCATGCCGAAGGGGCTGCAGAACGCGCCGAGGCGCTACGCGACCTGTTGTAAGCGGCCCCCACTGCGGCAGACGTTCACCCCATTGCTCTGGCTATGCTGATTGACGGCGAAACGCGACTATTGACGCTCATCGGTGATCCGGTAGCGCACTCACGCTCGCCCTTCATCCACAACACGGCGCTGCAGCACCAGGGGCACAACATGGTGTACGTGACCACGCGCGTAGAAGAGGGAGACGTCCGGGAGGCTATGGCTGGGCTGCGGGCGCTGCACGTCGCGGGTGCCAACGTCACGATTCCCCATAAAGAAACTGTCCTTCCGTTCCTGGACGAGGTGCATCCGCGGGCGAAAGCCGTGGGAGCGGTAAACACGATTGTGGCACAGCCCGACCGCACGCTGCGGGGCGACAATACCGACGTGGTCGGGTTTCTGGAACCGCTGGCTCCGTACCGGGCGGCGCTGCAGGGAGTGTCGGTCGTCATTCTGGGCGCGGGCGGCGCGGCGCGCGCGGCAGCGTATGCGCTGCTGACGACGTTTGGGCTGGAGCGGCTCACGCTGGCTGCCCGCCGGCCCGCTCAGGCTGAGCATCTGGCGACGCACCTGGCCCCGCACGATGCCGGAGATGCTCTCCACGTGGTACCGCTTGATCGCGCGCAGCGGCTCGTCCGGCACGCCAAGCTGGTCGTGAACGCAACGCCGGTGGGGATGCATCCGCGTACGGACGCCACGCCGTGGCCAGCGCCCGGTGACTTCACGCCGGAGCATCTGGTGTACGACCTCATCTACAACCCGCGCCACACGCGCCTGCTGCAGGAAGCCGCGGCGCAGGGCGCTACCGCCATTGGGGGGCTGGGCATGCTTATCGGACAAGCGGCGGCGGCCTATGCACAGTGGACGGGTGCGGCGATGCCTGTGGAAGTCGTACGCGAGGCGCTTCGTAAATCGTAACCCCTTGCCACCTGCACCAGGCTACATGGCTGCTGCCGTATCGCTTTTTCATCCCGACCTGTTGCACGAGGCCGCGCCCGGTCTGGTAGCGGCGTTTACGCCTCGCACCGGCGGGGTTAGTAAGGCGCCCTTTGCCTCGCTTAACCTCAGCGTGAGCACGGGCGACGATAAAGCCCACGTGGAGGAGAACCGCCGCCGGGCGCTTGCGCCGCTGGGTTTTACGCCCGACGCTATGGCCATCGCCGGCCAGGTGCATGGTACGCGCGTGCAGACGGCCCGCGCCCCTGGCTTTTTTGCGGCCACGGATGGGCTGGTGACTAATGCTCCGGGCGTGCTCTTGTCCTTTACCGCGGCAGATTGTGCCATTGTGCTGCTGGCGGATCCTGTAGCGGGTGTCGTGGGCGGCTGCCACGCGGGCTGGCGGGGGGCGGCCGCGGGCATCGTTGCGGAAACGGTACAGGCGCTCGCGGCGCTTGGCGCACAGCCGCCGCGGCTTCGGGCGTACATCAGCCCGTGCATTTCGGTGGACCACTTCGAAGTAGGCGAGGAGGTGGCCGTACAGTTTGATTCGGCTCACGTGCACCGTCCGCCCGGCGCGCCGCGGCCCTTCGTCGACCTGAAGGGGGCCCTGCACCACCAGCTGACGGCCGCTGGGCTGCCCGCCGTTGCCATCGACGTTGATCCGCAGTGCACGTTTGCGGCCACCGATACCTTCTTCTCACACCGCGCCGAACATGGCAAAACCGGGCGCATGATGGCCTTCATCGGAATGCGCCCGGCCTAATTCTGCCGCTTATCTCCTATCTCCTGATGCCTATTCCTTCTCATCAGCCCGCTCTGCCCTTCCGCCATCCGCACCTCAGCACCATCTACCCGACGCTCTTCCGCCGGGTGCCGCCGGTAGCGTATGAGCGCGAGCGCATCACCACGCCAGACGGCGACTTCCTGGACATCGACTGGTCGCGGGTGGGAAGCGCTCGTGCAGCGCTGGTCATCCACGGGCTGGAAGGAGACAGCCACCGGGCGTACATGCAGGGGATGGTCCGTGCCCTCAACTGCCGGGGTTGGGATGTAGCCGCGCTTAACCTGCGGGGCTGCAGTGGCACGTCCAACCGCAAGCTGCGCTTTTACCACAGTGGCGCCACAGAAGATGTGGAGACAGCCGTGGCACATGTGCGTGAGCAGTCCTACCGCACGCTGGCGCTCGTGGGGTTCAGCCTCGGGGGCAACCTGGTGCTGAAGTACCTCGGCGAACGGGGCACGGCGGTACCGGCTGCAGTGCAGGCCGCCGTCGCGCTCTCGGTACCTGTTGACTTGCTGGGCTGCGCCGATGCGCTGGAGCGCCCGGGCAACGTGGTCTACCGCTGGCGCTTCCTGCGGCAGCTGCGCGCCAAGGTGGAGGCCAAGGCCGCGCAGTTCCCCGAAGCCATCAGCACCGCCGCCTTCCGCCACATCCGCTCGCTTCGCGATTTCGACGAGCACTACACTGCGCCCATCCACGGCTTTGCTGGCGCCACCGATTATTACACGCGGGTCAGTAGCCTGCCGCTGCTGCCGTCCATCGCGGTGCCTACCCTGCTCGTCAATGCCGCTAACGATCCGTTCCTTTCGAGATCCTGCTATCCGGAAATGATCGCGTCGCGCCATGAAGCGCTGACGCTATCCACGCCCCGGTATGGCGGGCATGTAGGCTTTGTAGAGGCCAACTCCGCGGGCGAATACTGGTCGGAAACCACGGCTGGCCTGTTTCTTCAACAGGTACTGAACGCCGCCCCGGTTTCTGTGGCCCGTCTGTGAATCTATGCCACGGGGCGGACAGTACCTTATTGCTGTTGCTTTCGTTTGCTCTGTACCTCACCTGCGGGATTTATGCTGAAACACGAAGAAAATCTGCATGATGAATTGCTCCAGCACGCTGAACGCTACGTGGATGAATACGGGCTTCAGCAGCTCATTCAGGCGCTGATTGAGCTGTCTGAAGATTATGCCGTGGTAGAAATGCACGAGGGGCGGCTGAACTGGCAGGCCAAGGTGCTGCGCGATGCACTGGCCCAGGCGCACGAAGAGATCCAGTCAGGCGAAAATGCCTGACGGGGCATGCCGTCCTGACGCCAGCGCTGCAGCACACCCTAAAGCAGGCCCAGCCGATGACCGTTGAGGCTTACGGCTGGGGGGGAGGCAGTGCCGTGACGCGAATGCGACGGTTCATGCGACGGCTCTCTGCTGTGGTGTTGGGCACCACTGGGCGCGCGTCACCATAGCTGACGGCGGCGAGCCGGTCGGCTGCGATGCCGTGCGCATCAATGAGCGTCCGGACGACGGCAGCGGCGCGGGCGGCAGACAGCTCCCAGTTGCTGGGATAGCGCTCCCGCAGGGTGCCTCCCACCGGCGTATTGTCGGCATGCCCCTCCACTCGAATCTCGCGGCTATCGTCCCCTGCGGCAATCTTATCGGCCAGCGCCGCGACGCGGCCCCGCCCCTCATCCGTCAGTGTGGCACTGGCGGGCTCAAACAGCGCATCTACCCGGAGGCTCTCAATGAGGCGACCGCCTTCCCGAGCGTCCATCAAGTTAAATTCCAGGCGTCGGATGCGGTCGCTCATCACGCGGCGGTCGCGGAAGAATTGGCCCGAGTAGATGTCATCGTAAAACCGCAACGAGTCGCGCAGGTCTTCATTCACGGCCCGCAGTGAGTCTACCATGCGCTGCTTTTCATCGCGTTCGATCATCTCCTGCGAGGTGCCGCAGGCGGTAAGAAGGAGCATACAGACCAGGCCGCTAAGCGCAAGCAACCGCAAGGAGACAAAGGGCATACGGGACGAGCGAAAGGTTCATCAGAACAGACGAAGGCACACGGGTCGGGCCGGCCAGGCGGGGCTGGCTACGGGACGAGCTAAGATACAACGCAGCAGCATCAGCGCAAACTCGCCCCCGAGCTACGACGAAGCGTCGGCCGGCTGAAGCGGGCGCCGGGAGCGGCTCCAGGCATGGAGGCCAAGGACGAAGGCCGCCCCGCCCAGCGCCAGCATCACGACGACGGCTATGGGATCACCGGCCTGTGGCAGAAGCAGGCTGCGGTCGTCGGCCAGGTAAGGCCAGAGGGCACGGAGCGAGCCTGCCATAAGCCCCACCAGCACTGCCATGGTGGCGTCGTAGACGCGGTGTAGCAGGTAGGTGAGCAATTTAGCAAACGCGCCCAGCCCCAGCACCGCCCCGCCGATGAAGGTGGCCACGTAGGCCATATCCCGCGCGTTCACCGCCTCCAAGGTAGACTCGTAGATGCCGAATACCAGCAGCAAAAACGCGCCGCTCACGCCTGGCAAAATCATGGCGCAGATGGCCACCGAAGCGCAAAGGAGTACGTACCACAGGGCGGGGTCGGCAAGTGTGCGCGGGGGGAGCCCCACCAGCCCAAAGGCCACAACAGCTGCTATACTCGCTAACAAGACGTGGCGGGGAGCCGGTGTGCTGATGCGCGCCCATGGGATGACGAGCGAGCCTGCAATCAGCCCAAAGAAGAGGCCCCGGCTGGCTTCCGGATACGTTTCTAACAGGCCGGGGATGAAGCGTGCCCCCACCAGCAGGGCCGTGAGAATGCCCGCGGCCAGCGGCACTACCAGCGCCCAGTCTACGGCTTTCAACCCTTTCCAGCCGCCTTGCACGTCGAGCCGGCCGAGCTTCAGCAGAGCCGCGACGCCATCGTTAATGGCCTGCAGCAGCCGTTCGTACACGCCTACAATGAGCGCCATCGTGCCTCCGCTCACGCCAGGGACGACGTCGGCCGCGCCCATGAGCAGCCCACGCAGGAAGTTTTTCAGGGCAGAGAAAGGGCGCATGAG
Source organism: uncultured Rhodothermales bacterium (assembly GCA_964345505.1). Classification (GTDB taxonomy): domain Bacteria; phylum Bacteroidota; class Rhodothermia; order Rhodothermales; family Salinibacteraceae; genus Tc-Br11-B2g6-7. The sequence goes on along the minus strand of CAYFRR010000072.1, from coordinate 5,518 downwards.
GTGCGGACGGCGGGAAAAAGCGAAGGGCCCACGCTACGCGCCGGCCCTTGCAGTGGTTCGGGAAGAGAAAGTTCAGGAAGCGGAGGTTCAAGAAGCAGAGCGCTACTGGTCGAGCCCCAGCTCCGAGCGGATGCGGATGTCGCGGTACAGGTCGGGGAAGGACTGGCGGAGCTTCTCCTTCGTGCGCGGATCCAACCGAAAGGCCGTTTGAAGCGACCGGATGCTCTCGTCGGAGCGCCCGAGTGCATAAAGCGCCCGGGCCTGCTGCACGTAGGCGCTGGCATCGTCGGGGTCGATGGATACGGCCTTCCGGTACGACGCCAGGGCGTCTTCCGGGCGGTGCGCTTCGTAAAGCGTATCGGCAAAGTCGATCCAGGCCTGCCGGTTGGCCTGATCCAGCCGCACCACCATCCCATACGATGCGATGGCGTCTTCAATGTAGCCCGCGTTGTATTCGCAATCGGCTTTCGCGTACCAGAACTCGGGCACATTTTCACGGATCTCCACCGCGCGGCTGAAGCAGTGCAGGGCTTCGCTTGCGTTGCCTTGCGCATCATAGCAGCAGCCGAGGCCATACCAAGCTTCAGCGTACAGGTCGTTTTCGCGTAGCGCGTGCTGAAAGAAGTGCGACGCGCGGTCGTGCTGCCCCAGCTCTTCGTGGGCCAGGGCAATGTTGTAGAAGGTGGAGGCGTCCCCACCTTCCAGATCCAGCACCTGCTGATAGCTTTCGATGGCTTCTTCAAGCCGGCCAAGGTTGGCCAAGGCGTTGCCTTTATTATAGTGGGCCGAGGCGAAGTTGCCCTCAATGGCCAGGGCCATGTCGTACGAGTCGATAGCATCGGCGTACTCGCCCATCCGGTTCAGTACAATGCCTCGGTTGTACCAGGCGTCGTGCGAGTAGGGGGCTTCGTCGATGTGACGGTCGTAGCAGGAGACGCTGCGGGCGTCTTGCCCGAGGCGGTCGTAGCAAAACCCAAGCTCGTACCATACCTCTGGGTGTTCCGGCGCCAGTTCCGCGCAGCGCTCGAAGGCGTCTACCGCTTCTTCCGTGCGGTTGGTGCGTTCCAGCGTGACGGCTCGGTTGAAGTGGAGCTCAGCATTTAACGGGTCGAACTGCTGGGCCGTGGCGTAAGCCTCCAGTGCCGCCTCACTTTCCCCCAGGTTATCGAGGGTGATGCCCTTGTTGATGAGGGTATCGGTGTCCGTGGGGTTGAGGGTGAGGGCTTCTTCGTAGGCGTGCAGGGCCTCGTCGTGGCGGCCCAGGGTACTGAGCAAAACGCCACGACGCATCCAGGGATCGGACGACGCCGGTTGCTGGGCGATCATCCGGTCGATGGCGCCCAACGCCTCCTCGTAGCGCCCGCGCTCGTAATAATACGTAGCAATGTCCTCCAGGGCGTCCGAGTCGAAGAATCCGGCGCCCTGCTGGTGCTCGTAAGATTCGACGAGGGCATTCACCCGCTCCTCGTCGGCTGGATCCTCGAAGTCGTCAAATTCGAAGTCGAACATATGCGTGCAAGGCCCATGAAAGAGTGCGCTTTGGGTGTTGCAAAAGGTGACTCTGTGCCACGGGGTATAAGGTATGTAGCTGAACAACCCGCCCGGTTACGCGGCGGGGGCACTACGCGGCGTGCTATGCCGTATGATACACGTCTGTGTAAGTAGTTGCAACCATCCAACGTACGATCCACCCACCCCGTTCTGGCACAGGCTGGATGCGCTTTTGGCAAGTTGCAAGCAAATGGTAATAATCAATCTATGATGAATCAGGCGGTGGATGGGCCCGGTGTGTTGCTCTCGTTTGAGGGCATCGACGGAAGCGGGAAAAGTACACAGGCGCGCCTGCTGGCCGACCGTTTAGAGGCAGCAGGGTATGAGACGCTGTTGGTACGGGAGCCGGGAGGGACCGCGTTATCGGAGCACGTCCGGGCGCTACTGCTGGATACCGCCGACTCATCCCTGCAGATTGATCCCGTGGCGGAGGTCCTTCTGTTTTCGGCCGCGCGGGCACAACTTGTAGCCGAACGCATCCGGCCGGCCCTGGCGAAAGGACAGGTGGTCATCGCCGATCGCTTCTTCGATTCCACGACCGTGTATCAGGCTGCCGGACGCGAATTATCGGTAGAATGGGTCCGGGCCCTTAACATGCAGGCTACGCGCGGGCTCGCGCCCGCGCGCACGTATGTTATAGATGTCCCCCTTGAGGAGGCGCAAGCGCGCCGTGCCGCGCACGCCGCGGACCGCATGGAAACGTCGGGGGGCGCGTTTTTTGAACGGGTCCGCCGTGCATACCTGGCCCTCACGCGGGAAGAAGAACGCATGTGCCAGATCGATGGCGCCCAACCCGTGGAGGCCATTCACGAAACGATATGGGCCGATGTGCAATCGTTTCTCCCGGCGGCCTCACGTGCGTCCTCCACGCCGTCGCCCTGAACGATTTCATCACCTGCACTGCTGGGCCGCGCGCATTGGATCCCGTCACCTGCTTAGCGGATACCACACGCGGCACGGTAGTCTTGACGTTCCCCCGTACGCTTCTCACCGGTTGGCTTAGTTTATGTCTTCATTGCCTAAAGAGCAGATGGCCGAAGTCCGCGCCATCTTCAAAGCATTCCTCAAGCGCCGCAACCTGCGGCAGACGTCCGAGCGCGCGGCTATTCTGGATGCGGTGTATGCCACTGGCGACCACGTAGATGCTGATGAGCTTTACCTTCGCCTGCGGCAGAACGATCAGCAGGTAAGCCGGGCCACCGTGTACAACACGCTGGAGTTGCTGCTTGAGTGTGACCTTATCGTGCGCCACCAATTCGGTAAGAACCAAGCCAAGTTTGAGCGGGCCTACAGCTACTGGCAGCACGATCATCTCATCTGCCTCGACTGTAACGAGCTGTTCGAGTTTTGCGACCCGCGTCTGCAGGGCGTGCAAGAGATGGTAGCCGACATTTACGGCTTCGATGTCACGCACCATTCGCTAAACCTGTATGGCCATTGCCAGCGTGAGGCCTGCCCCAACCGCCCCACGGAAGACGCTTCTTCCCCCGCCTGACCTGCCGATTTACAGCCCCCCATGTCCGAAACCCTCCTCTTCTCTCCGCAGCGGGTGCGCCGTATGGTGCGCCGTATGGCCTACCAGGTGGTGGAACGCAATGCCGGTGGCACGACCCTGGTGGTCGCTGGGATCGTGGAGAAGGGCGTGCCGCTGGCCGAGATGCTGGCCGAGGCCATTGGCGCCATCGAAGGCACCGCGTGTCCGGTGCATGCGCTGGACGTGACGCCCTACCGGGACGATCAGGAAGCACCTCCGCCTGCGGATGCTCATCTGGCGCTATCGGCTGATGTTACGGACCATGACGTGCTGCTGGTTGATGATGTGCTCTTTACCGGGCGCACGGCCCGGGCCGCCATTGATGCCGTGGTGCGCAGCGGGCGCCCCGACTCCATCCAGCTGGCCGTCCTCATTGATCGGGGGCATCGCGAGTATCCCATTCAGCCCGACTACGTAGGACGCTCAATTCCGACGAAGCACCGCGAGCGGGTAGTGGTGGAGCCCTCGGCTGAGGGCTCCTTTACGGTGCGCGTGGTGGAAAGCGAGGTCGTGTAGAGAGCGTATACGTCCTACTCGTCCGTGGGCAGCTCAATGGAGAGGCGCACCTCGGAGCCTTCCCGCATGCGTGTGCCCGGTTCACGGCTCTGGGCCACAACTTCCAGCGAGTCGATCGGAACGTCCTGTTGTTCTTCTGTATCGCGTCCTCCATTTATAATGAAGGCGCGCAATCGATGCGACAGGAGCTCCTCCCGAGCCTCCGCTACAGTCATCCCCGTGATGTCGGGAATCTCGACATACTGCTCGCCCAGTCCCGTACTATAATATAACGTGACCCCGCTCCCCTCAGCGAGCGAGTCGCCAGCAGCCGGTTCATGCCCCGTAATGGTGTTACGGTAGGCCGAGGGTATACTGTCGGGCCGTTCCTCGTCAACGGTAAGCCCGAGTGCCCGCACGCGGTTGCGCGCCTCGCGGATGGACAGGCCGTCCAGTGAAGGCATCGTCACCTGCTGGACATCACCTGCGTTCACGGTCAGGTAGACGCGCCGACCTGGCTTCACCAGCGCCTGGCCGCGCGGACGCTGATCCACGACGACCCCCCGAGCCACGTTGGGGTTGAACTCCTGCGTCTCGCGCTCCACGTCAAGGTCGTACCGGCTGAGGACCTCCACTGCCTCACCAAACGGCCGATCCGTAACCGAGGGGACCTGCACCGCAACATCGTGGCGGGTGTAGTCGGGCATAATGACGCGATCCACAAGCAGGTAGGCGGCCAGGAATAGGAGAAGGAGCACGATAAGCCCGCTCCAGAAGTACAGGTTCTTGAGCAGAGCCAGCGCTCCGCGCCCAAACGAGGTAAGCCAAGACCAGGCAGACTGCGTGACCGAGAAGAAGGGCATGTAGTAAACCTAACGAACGAGAGGGGACATGCGCGAGCATGCGATATACGGACGCAGACAAACCGAGCGGCCAAAACGGTGGTTTCGCAGAGGCCGACGGCCACGTAAGTGAACGTTAGACTCGGGTTCTGTGAAGCAGCAGTGTATTGGGCGACTCCTTCGATCCTTCACGAAACCGCACCTATGTCGACTTGTAGACCCGCATCCTTCGCAACGAGGGGGGCGCGCATCAGCGCAAACGCCTCCGCGAATGGAATGCAAGAGAGTCCTGTTCTTCGAAGTATTGAGTGGCGTTACACAGTTCGCCGAGGCTGCATAAGCCCCGGTACGTGCAAAGCATCAAAAACAAAGAGCTTGTGAAGACGCAACTTAGTACTTGACAAGGGTATTTACCCTGTGTATATATTGGACTCGCTGATGCCGACGAAAGGACGCTCAGTAATTGTTCTACTCACATACTGATGCAGCGAAGTAGCGGCCTGACGGCCATCGCCATTTTTTGGCACCAAGTTATCTTCTCTGCTAAGTTAGTGTGAATCACATAGTGCAGGCTTGACAAGTTGTGTTGAGCGCCGTACTATGCTGGTCCGCCTGAAAATAACGGCGGGATTGTTCTTTGATGAGATTGGAAGTATAGCGAACCCTGTCGGTTCTGCTGCGGTGCTTTCGAGCACGGCAGTGAAATCGAGTTATAACGAGTACTTCACTTATATAATCAGCAGTATCTTTCTCTTCTACTACGGAGAGTTTGATCCTGGCTCAGGACGAACGCTGGCGGCAGGCTTAACACATGCAAGTCGCACGAGAACAGACCTTCGGGTCTTAGTAAAGTGGCGGACGGGTGAGTAACACGTAGACAACCTGCCCCAAAGCGAGGGATAACTATCGGAAACGGTAGCTAATACCGCATGCAGTCTTTACCGGGCATCCGGTTTAGATGAAAGCCTTCGGGCGCTTTGGGATGGGTCTGCGGAGGATTAGCTTGTTGGTAGGGTAAAAGCCTACCAAGGCTGCGATCCATAGCTGGTCTGAGAGGACGATCAGCCACACTGGGACTGAGACACGGCCCAGACTC
>CAYFRR010000071.1:8589-13114 GCA_964345505.1 uncultured Rhodothermales bacterium | reverse complement strand
CTGAAGACCTGCCCCATGCTACCGCCGAATGGATTACTTCGTGAGTCGCTGCGCTCGTTTCTCGCCTGCGCGAGAATGACTGGTTTTTTGGTACTGCGTTGTCCCGAGGCCTGGCCGCTTTCTGAAAGGTTGGTGGTGGTCAGCCTTGTCGGCCAGATTACTGCGGGCAACAACTGAGTTCACCACAACAAAAAACCCCCACCCGCCAAAACGGCAAGTGAGGGTTCGTGTGTTCGGTGTAGTGCGCGAGGGCTTTTACGCAACAACCGGCTCTTGCCGGCCGCTGAGGAATTCCCGGAGGACGTAGTGCAGGATGCCGCCGTTGCGGAAGTAGCGCACCTCGATGTCCGTGTCGCAGCGGTTGAGGGTGGTGAAGGTGATCTCCGTGCCGTCTTCCTTCGTGGCGGTTACCTCCACCTCTTGCCCGGCCTGCAGGTCGTCGTCGATCGGGATGTCGAACGTCTCGGTCCCGTCAAGGCCTAAGGACGCGGCGCTCTCGCCTTCCTTGAACTGCAGGGGCAGCACGCCCATGCCGATCAGGTTGGACCGGTGGATGCGCTCGTAGCTTTCCACAATCACGGCCTTCACGCCCAGCAGGATGGTGCCTTTCGCGGCCCAGTCGCGGCTGGAGCCCATGCCGTAGTCCTTGCCGCCGAGCACCACGAGGTCCGTCCCGTCCTCTTGGTACCGCATGGAGGCGTCGAACACGCTTGTCGTTTCGCCGGTGGGGAAGTACTTCGTCACGCCGCCTTCCGTACCGGGCACGAGCTCGTTCTTGATGCGGATGTTGGCGAACGTGCCGCGCATCATCACCTCGTGGTTTCCGCGGCGCGAGCCATACGAGTTGAAGTTGAATGGTTTCACATCCCGCTCCAGGAGGTACTGCCCGGCAGGCTCATCCGGCGGGATGGAGCCGGCGGGGGAAATGTGATCGGTGGTGGTCGAGTCGCCTGCCTTCACGAGGACGCGTGCGCCCTTGATGGGCTTGATGGAAGGGGTCTCCGGCGTCAGGTCCACAAAGAACGGCGGCTCTTGCACGTAGGTCGACTTGTCGTCCCACTGGTAGATGGAGCCCTCGGGGATGCGGATGTTATTCCACGTCTCGTTGGACGTCTCGATGCCGCCGTACTCCTCCTCGAACATCTCCGGCGTCACGACCTCGTTGACCATGTCGATGATCTCGTCGGAGCTGGGCCAGACATCCTTCAGGTACACCTCGTTGCCGGCGCTGTCGGTGCCGATGGGCTCCGAGGTCAGGTCGATGTCCACGGTGCCGGCCAGTGCGTACGCGACCACCAGCGGCGGTGAGGCGAGAAAGTTGGCCTGCACGAGGGAGTGGATGCGGCCTTCGAAGTTGCGGTTGCCGGAAAGCACGCCAGCCACCACAAGGTCGCCCTCCTTAATGGCCTTCTCCACGGGGTCAGGAAGCGGCCCGGAGTTACCGATGCAGGTGGTGCAGCCGTAGCCGACGAGCCCGAAGCCGAGCTGGTCGAGGTAGGGCATGAGGTTGGCTTCCTGCAGGTACTGTGTTACCACGCGCGAGCCGGGGGCGAGGCTGGTCTTGACGTAGGGCGGCACGTCGAGGCCCCGCTCCAGCGCCTTCTTAGCCAGCAGCCCGGCGCCGATCATCACGGTCGGATTGCTGGTGTTGGTGCAACTGGTGATGGCCGCGATGCAGACATCGCCATGCTTGAGGTCCAGTTCGGTGCCGCGGTCGTCTTTGTAGCGCCCCGTGTTGGTGATGTCCTCGGCGTCGCGCCCAAAGCCAATCGGGCCGGCCGGCCGCGTGAACGACTCGGTGAAGTCTTCCTTCAGCTCCGGCACCTTGATGCGGTCCTGCGGACGCTTCGGTCCGGCGACCACCGGCACCACGTCCCCGAGGTCCAGCTCCAGCACGTCGAGGTACTCCGGCTCGGGGGCGTCGTCTTCCAGGAAGAGGCCCTGCGCCTTCGTGTAGCGCTTCACCGTCTCGACGAGGGCTTCGTCGCGGCCCGTGCGGCGCATGTAGGCCAGCGTCTCTTCGTCGGTAGGGAAGAAGCCCATCGTGGCGCCGTATTCCGGCGACATGTTGCCGATGGTGGCGCGGTCCGGGATGGTGAGGTTCTTGACGCCCTCGCCGAAGAACTCCACAAAGCGGCCCACCACGCCGTACTCCCGCAGGATGTCGGTGACGGTCAGCACGAGGTCGGTGGCCGTCGCGCCTTCCGGCAGCTCGCCGGTCAGGCGGAAGCCCACGACTTCGGGCATCAGCATGTAGATGGGCTGGCCGAGCACCACGGCCTCGGCTTCGATGCCGCCCACGCCCCAGCCGAGCACGCCCAGGCCGTTGATCATGGTGGTGTGGCTGTCGGTGCCCACGAGGCTGTCGGGGTAGTAGACGTCGAGGCCGTCTTCCGGCTTCGACCATACGCCACGCGCCACGTACTCGAGGTTCACCTGGTGGCAGATGCCGCTGGCGGGCGGCACCACGGAGAAGTTTTCAAACGCCTGCTGGCCCCACCGCAGAAACTCGTAGCGCTCGCGGTTCCGCTTAAACTCGATGTCCGCGTTGAGCTGCAGCGCATCCGGGATGCCGAAGTGGTCGACCTGCACCGAGTGGTCGATGATAAGGTGGACCGGCACCTGCGGGTTGATGGTGTCTGGGTTGCCGCCCAGCCGGTCCATCGCCGAGCGCATCGCGGCGAGGTCGACCACGGCTGGCACGCCGGTGAAGTCCTGCAGCAGCACGCGCGCCGGCATGAAGGGAATCTCCTCCTTGGCCGGGTTCGTGGGGTCATAACTGGCCAGGCGTTCCACGTCGGCCTTAGTTACAGCGTCGCCATCACAGGTACGCAGGAGCCCCTCCAGCAGTACGCGAATAGAATAGGGCAATCGGTCGATGTCGTAGCCCGCTTCCTTCAGCCGGTCCAGCCGGTAGAGGTACCCGGCCCCAGCACCGGTGTCAAAGGTATCGCGGGCGCCAAACGGATCTTTTTTCTGTGCTGCCATGGGTCGTTCGCGGGTTGTGGAAGTGAAGACGGGTCGACCGACTATAAGTACGTAGCACAGGTACCCTTGATGTAACAGCATTGTTCGTCATAACAAGTGCGGTCGAGCAGGCGTGCGCAGGTGGGGGGTTGAAAAAGGGGTGAATGTACGGTTGGCGCAGGACCGCGATCGCTGCGCGTGCCGGCCGGTGAAGGAACTGCCCTCTGTATGGGTCGTTGTCGCTTGTCCACAACCGGGGCTATAGCTCAGTTGGTAGAGCGCTGCAATCGCACTGCAGAGGTCAGGGGTTCGAATCCCCTTAGCTCCACGGTTTTTGCTCCTAACGCCCCGCTACGGTGTACGCTGTGGTGGGGCGTTTCCATTTATTGATGGCTGTATGGGGGGCACCGGCTGCAGATTGGACGTGGCACGGGCGGAGGTACACCACAGAGCGCAGCGGTGCAGCCCGTGACGTGCGCCGAGTAACCTTTCGATCCGGCCGGGCGTACGCAGACGAAATCCCTTGCCGCCCGGTACGCCTCCGTCATGCCCGATGCCCAGTTCTCCGAGGAAGAGATCCAGCACTTGTTTCGGCGTGCGGCCGCGTTGCAGTCGGAGGACGACAAGGCGTCCCACCGCCCCCAGCTCTCCTCCGCGGAACTGGAAGCTATTGCCGAGCAGGCCGGCATCGCGCCACGGTACGTGCGGCAGGCGATCGCGGAGTATCAGCAGCCTGCCATCGCCGAGGCGGAGGCCGAGACGTCTACCACGCACATCTTCATCGAACAGCAGGTGGACGCGCCGCTCACCGATGAGGTGTGGGACGGCATCGTGTCGTACCTGCGCCTCCGGCACGATACCGATCTCGGCGATCGCTTCGGGATGACGCATGCCGGGTACACCGGCTACGGAAAGAGCGCCACGGAGGAGAGCGGTTCGGCGCGATACTGGACGCACGTGTCTGTCATGGGCATCGAAACGCGTGTATCGGCCGTCCCCGAAGGAGCCCAGATGCGCCTGATGCTGTCGCGGCGTGTAGGAATGGGGGGGCCTGTCGTCGATGCCGGATTGCTGGGCCTGCTCCCCGCTGTACTCGTGTTTGTGTTCGCCTCTCAAGCGATGGCGTCGCTGCCCGCACTCCTCTTAGCCCTCGTCATGTTTGCGTGCGCGACTGGGCTCGCGCACGTCATCGGGAGCCGCTGGCGCACACGGCAGACAAAGGAGCTCCGCGAGCTTGCAGCAACCCTCGCCACCCGGCTCACGACGTCGGGTACCGCGTCCGCGTCTGATCAGCAGGCTGCTGGAGACCGTGTTGAGGCCGACGCGGACCTGTCGTTGGATGATTTTGAGGAGGAGCCACCTGCACAGGAGCACAGGAGTAGCGTGGAGCAGCGGCGGTCGCGGCCGTGAGCGGCTGCGCTGAACGCCGAGTTAAGATGCCTCCAGGTAATAGTAATCCGACCTGGTTGCGCGTGCTCCATATATTGGTCATCATATAATGGTGCCCCTCATAATCCATTTCCCCCTTTCTTTTGGATATGATTGATCTTGTCGATAT
>CAYFRR010000071.1:7000-8489 GCA_964345505.1 uncultured Rhodothermales bacterium | reverse complement strand
TCTTTTGGATATGATTGATCTTGTCGATATTGACGCGCGCCCCACGCTGGATGATTACGGGACCTATCTGCATCTCCGCCCGGCGGTTGAGCGGCTGCAGGAAACCGCCGATCAGTACCGGGCTGCGTTTGAAGGGCGGACCGTCTGGATGGTAAACTCCACCGCTGAAGGGGGAGGCGTCGCCGAAATGCTGCCCACGCTGGTCTCGCTCCTGCGGGAGGTAGGCGTAGCCACCGAATGGGCCGTTATTGGCACGGAGCGTGAGGCCTTCTTTCCGCTCACCAAAACCATCCACAACTTGCTGCACGGCGCCGGCGAGCCGGCCCGTATTGAGGATCAAGAGGCGCTCTATACGACGGTGAGCCGCGAGCTGGCGGATGCGTTTGAGGAGCGCCTCGGGCCCGATGATGTGCTGGTAGTCCACGATCCCCAGCCGCTGGGTATGGGGGCCCTGCTGAAAGAGCGCACGGGCGTACCGGCGATCTGGCGCTGCCACATTGGGCTGGACTACGAAAATGCGCAGACCAGGGCAGCCTGGGACTTTCTGGAGCCGTGGATCGCACCGTACGACCAGACGGTGTTCTCCCTGCCGGACTATGTGCCGCAGGCCTTTGCGGACCGCGCTACCATCATCAACCCGGCGATTGACCCGCTCAGCCCGAAAAACCGAGACCTGCAGCTGCAGGAGCTTACAAGCGTCCTCGTCGATGCGGCGCTTACGGCCAGCATCCACCCGCCGCTCACCCCGCCGTACGAAGCGGTGGTGAAGCGGCTGCAGACCAATGGCGACTTTGCGCCAGCCACGCAGCCGGAAGACCTGGGGGTGCTGTTTCGCCCGACCATCGTACAGGTCTCTCGGTGGGATGAGCTGAAGGGCTTTGCGCCGCTGATGGAAGGCTTTGCGCGCCTCAAGAAGCGCCGCTGGAATGGCGATCGGTCGACGCTGCATCAGCGTCGCCTCGACCTGTCCCGCCTCGTGTTGGCGGGGCCGGATCCGGCTTCCATTCAAGACGACCCCGAAGCGCAGGCCGTCTTTCAGGACCTCACCCGTGCGTATCAGCACCTGCACCCCCAGGTGCAGCGTGATGTAGCGGTGCTGATGCTCCCTATGGATTCGCTGGAGAAAAACGCGCTCATCGTAAACGCCCTGCAGCGGTGTGCACTCGTGGTTGTGCAGAACTCGCTGCGGGAAGGCTTCGGGCTCACGGCTACGGAGGGCATGTGGAAAGGACGGCCCATTCTGGCCTCCGACGCCGTGGGGCTTCGCGCGCAGGTCCGCGATGGCACCGACGGACGGCGCGTGCGCGAGGCCACGGACCCGGACGAGATTGCCCGCACGCTGGATGAGATGCTGAGCGATGCCGAGTTGTGCGAGGCCTGGGGGCACAACGCCCGCAACCGCGCCGCCAAGCGCTTCCTCGTGTTTGAGCAGGTACGGCAGTGGATTCAGTGCATGCACGAATGGGTGGAGGTGAAGGCGGCATAATGC
>CAYFRR010000071.1:0-6900 GCA_964345505.1 uncultured Rhodothermales bacterium | reverse complement strand
ACGAATCCAACGCTGCGCTGGCCTCCACAAACAAGCGGAAATCGGGCCAGGATGGCCGCACCACGCACACCGTGTCGGTTTACGACGGGGCGGAGTGGCACGAGCTTGAAGTATCGCACGGGCGCACGCTGCGCGCTGCGCTCTGGGAAAACGAGCTCTCACCCCATGGCGCGCTGACAAGCTACCTGAACTGCGGCGGCCGGGGCCACTGTGCGGCCTGCACGGTAGACATAGAAGAAGGCGCGGAGGAGCCGGATCAGTGGCTCGACACGTTCTTGCATGCGCAGGGCATAGGCCGCCTCTCGTGCCAGGTCAATGTGATGCAAGATATGGTGATCCGTCTATAACGGCAGGGGCGTAGGGGCACTGCCGCGTGACATCGAGTTTGCGCAGGCGCTACACCCTTCTGCAGCGGCCAGCTGCAGGCCGGCAGTTACGAGCTGAAAGCAGAACGGCATCCGTTGATGCATTGGACGAACGGGATTGGCTTCCGGTACAGCCCCGAGCCTCTTTACCCCTCCCGGCGCCCCTGTAGAGGGGGGCCATGGGGTCGCGTTTAACGCCGAAAGCGGGGCTGCGTCGTGAATGGTGCGTGCGCCGTGTACGCCTCTGCACGTGCACAAGCGGTGCGCTACCTTCGCTGCTGGCGCACCGCCTCGTGGAAGGCCCGCGCCGCCCGGTTGTGCTCGCGCAGCGTCCGGCTAAACGTGTGGCCCCCGTCGATGTGCGCTACGAAGTACAGATAGTCGTGCGCCTCGGGGTAGAGCACCGCTGCGATGGAAGACCGCGACGGATTAGTGAGCGGCCCGGGCGGGAGGCCGTCAATCTGGTACGTGTTGTACGGGTGGTCGATGTTGTAGTCGACAAAAAAGAGGCGCCGGCGCTGCCCCTCGGCCTCCAGCAGTGCGTACTGCACGGTGGGGTCGGCCTGCAGGCGCATGCCGCGGTCCAGCCGGTTGAGGTACACCCCCGCCACCCGCGCCTTCTCGTCCGCCACGCCGGTTTCCCATTCTACGATGGAGGCGAGCGTGAGCACCTCGTGTTGCGAGAGGCCGAGGCTATCGGCCTGCGCCTGCCAGTCGTCCGTCCAGCGCGCATCGAAGGTCTGCTTGATGCTGCGGAGGACCCGCGATGGGGGCGTCAGCCAGGAAAAGTGGTAGGTGTCGGGGAGGAGGTACGGGAAGAGGGCGCCAGGCGGGACCTCCAGCGCCTCGGCCAGCGCGGTGTCGCGCAGGGCGGTGAGGAGGTCGTCGGTGGTGAAGCGCATCTCCTGCGCAGCCGTAGCGGCGGCCGCCTCCGGACGCGTCCCGGCAGGAATGCGCACGCGGATCGGCGCCTCGCGGCCGGTGCGAAGGGCATCCAGCAGGTCTACGTTGGAGGCGCCGCTGGCAAATGCGTAGTGCCCTGCCTGGATGTCGCGTCGCCAGCCTGTGACCGTGCCCACGATGCGAAACGTCAGCGGGGAGGCGAGCACCCCGGCTGATTCCAGCGAGTCCGTGATCGTTTCAAACCCGCTGCCGGGCGGGAGCTTGACGGTGCGCTCGCCCTCAAACCCCGGCGTGTTTGGCGCAAATGCTGCCGCCCACGCCAGCACCCCAACGAGGAGCACCATCACGAGCCCTCCGCCTACTACGATCTGTTGCGCGCGTGTCATGAGCTCTGCTACCAGGTGATGCGGTGAGGCGGGCGTATCAGGCGTTTGGCAGGTCTTCTTCGTCCTGGTACTTTTGCCGTTCGAGCGCGCGCGTCTCGTCAATCATGCGCTCGAAGATACGCCGTACGGCCTCGTCGGGGAGGGGGCCACCGTTGGCGTCTGTGGCGTTGGCAATCACGTCCTTCTCTCGGGAAGGGACGTACACCGACATGTCGAGTTGCTTTTTGATGTGCCCAATGATGTTGGCCGACCGCGAGCGCTCGTTCAGCAGGTGCACGATGGCCCGGTCGATGGCGTCGATGCGATCCCGCCAGGGGCGGAGGTCATCGCTGGAGGTGTCGGGGCCCGTCTCTTCCGGAAGGGCCTCTTCCAGCTGGCGGAGGGTGTCTTGGAGGGTTTCAACAAGCATGAGGGGTGGGAGACAGCGGACAGACAAAGCGATGGCGTGGGCGTGGCTGCGGCGGCAGCGGCAGGGTTAGAGCGTTAGGGCCGGCTCAGCGGTGAGGGAGAGCGGACTGGTACGCCCCGCGCGCCACTTATACAAGGCGGTTACGGCGATCATGGCGGCGTTATCCGTGCAATACGCGGGATCGGGGATGTAGAGCTGGGCATCGGCTGCCGTGCACAGCGTCTGGGCATCAGCACGCAGCTGCCGGTTGGCAGAGACGCCGCCCACGATGGCGACATCGCGGATGCCCGTCTCGGCAATGGCCCGCCGCAGCGCATCGATCAGCGGGTCGACGATCGCCTGCTGCACCGCCGCGGCCAGGTCGGCTGTGTGATCGGCCAGCAGGGCCTCGCGGGCCGCGTCGTCGTGGTCTTGCAGAAAATACAGCACCGAGGTCTTCAGGCCGCTGAACGAAAAGTCGTAGCCCTCCAGCGAGGCCCGGGGGAAGGCTCGAAAGGCCGGGTCGCCATCTGCAGCAGCCTTATCGATGGCCGGCCCGCCGGGATAGCCAAGCCGCAGCAGGCGCGCGATCTTGTCGAAGGCCTCGCCCGCGGCGTCATCGCGCGTGCGGCCCAGCACCGTGTGCGCGAAGCCGTCATCAACGCGGATGAGCTGCGTGTGGCCGCCGGAGACGACGAGGCAGAGGTACGGAAACGGCGGACGCGGTGGATCGATGTGCACCGAATACATGTGCCCCTCCAAGTGGTTGACGCCGATGAACGGCACCCCCAGCCCCAGGGCGAGGGCCTTGGCAAAGCTGAGGCCCACCAGGAGGGACCCTGCCAGTCCCGGTCCGTACGTGGCCGCTACCGCATCCAGCGCCTCCTGCTCCAGACCGGCCTCCTGCAGAGCGTGTTGCACCACCGGCACAATGAGCCGCTGATGATCGCGCGAGGCCAGCTCAGGCACCACGCCGCCATACGCGGCATGCAACTCCTGCGACGAGACTACACTGGAGCGCAGCATCTCGCCCTCCACCACGGCGGCAGCGGTGTCATCGCACGACGTTTCGATGCCGAGAATGCGCGGGGCAGATTTCATAGAGAGCGGAAGCAGGGAAAGACCGGGCGTGGCTGTCCGGAAATGCAACATCTGTCGCGGGGTTTCCCGGGGCACTTTCCCCTTCGAGCGCCACCCTCCGCACACGAGGCCGATGTAACATATCCCGTTGGAAAAGAACCCCTTTGTGAAAGAACAAAGGAAGCGATGCAAGGTATGCGTCCTGTATTTCGCACCGCGATCAATTGCGCTGCTGCTCATTTACTAACCGATTCGGGTCTGTCGTATGCACAAGTTCATTTTCCTCCTGTGCTTCGTTGTATTTTTGGGCGTGGCCAGCCCGGCCGATGCCCAGCTCCGTGCGGACGCCGCGCTGGAGCGCGCCCCGATTCAGCTCTACGACCAGGGAGCGGGCACGCTGCTGAACAGCCTCTTCAACGAGGACACGTTTACCATGCGCCACTCGTACGAGATGTCCGTAGGCTCGTTTGGGGGCAATAGCTTTTCCACCGGCATGTACACCAACACCATGATGTGGGACTTCAACGAGAAGTGGGATGCCCGCATGGATGTGGCGGTGGCGTTTCAGCCGTTTAACAACACGCCCTTCGACCAGAACACCGGCCCGCAGGTCTTCCTCCGCAACGCGGAGGTGAGCTACAGCCCAAACGAAAACACGCGCTTCCGCATACAGGTGCGGCAGAGCCCCTACGGATCGTATGCCAGCCCGTACGGTCGCTATGGCCACTTTGGGCATCGGGGATTCGGCAATTACAACAGCTTTGGGTTCAGCCACTGATGGGCATGGCACCACCGGTTTTCAGCAGGCACAGTATACTGTAGTATTGCGCGGCAGCCCTGACCCGGGGGTGCCGCGTTTTCGTTAGGTGGATCTGCTGCAGCGTGTAGCAGGTCCACACGTCCTCCCATTTTTTGCTTCACGATGGCCCTTTCGCAGCGTATTGGCCGCTGGCTGACGACGGTTGCCCTGCTTGTGGTAGGCGCAGCGGTGCTGGTGCTGGCCTATGCGTTTGTGTCGAGCAGCTTCGGGCCCACCGCCGATCCGACGCGCGCGGAGAACCCGGCCGCGCTGGTGGGCGAGACGATTCAGGTGGAGGTGCGCAACGGGAGCGGGGTCACTGGTCTGGCCGCGCAGACGACGCACTTCCTGCGCCGCCGCGGGTTCGATGTGGTAGAAGTGGGCGACCACTCCTCGTTTGATCAGCAGCGCACCGTCATCATTGACCGCGTGGGCGACCCGGCCTCGGCCGAGCGCGTAGCCGCCGCGCTGGGCCTCTCCAGCGAACACGTAGAGCAGGACATCCGCCCCGAGTTCTACCTGGACGCTTCCGTCATCATTGGGCTGGATTATAAGGGGCTGGCTCCTTTTCAGCAAGACGGCGCGCCCTGAGCGCTGCGCTTGCCCACGATTCCTTAATGGCACAAGCACTGGCCCCAACCGTAATACACACAAGTTTTTCTACACTCACGTACCTACTTGCTTATGGCTGCATCCACGGCCTCTACATCATCCGCAAATGACCAAATCACCCGCACCGAGGGTGCACCGGCGCACGAACTGGCCCGGCATGCCATCGACGCCATCTTGGAGAAAAAAGGACGCGACATCGTGGTGATGAACATGTACCACGTCAGCGGCGTCGCCGACTTCTTTGTGCTCTGTACGGCCGGGTCGGATATCCAGGTGAAGGCCATCGTGGATGGCGTGCGGGAACACATCCGGGAGGAGGCGCAGGAGAACGCGTGGCATATGGAGGGCTATGAACACCGGCAGTGGGTGCTGCTGGACTACGTGTCGGTGGTGGTGCATGTGTACAACCAGGAGAAACGCGAATTCTATAACCTGGAGCGGCTTTGGGGCGATGCGGCGTCAGAGGCGGTGCCGGACGAGGCGGAGGATGCCTCGGCGGTGAAGCTGCTGCAAACGCCTGCTGCTGAACAGGAACCGGCCGCGTGATGAGGGTGCCTATGATACGTTCTGTAGCAGAACAACCACCGGCGACGGCCCGGATCTTCATGGGGCTGGGCGCAGCGCTGGCCGGGTTGGGCGTGGCCGCGGGCGCGTTCGGTGCGCACGGGCTGGAGGGCCTGGTGACGCCGGAGCGCGTGGACGTCTTCAACACCGGCGTGCAGTACCACCTGTACCATGCCCTGGCCCTGCTCTTTGTGGGCTGGGCCATGCAGCGCTGGCCCGAGCGCCGGCTGCTCCGTGCCGTGGGGGCCTGCTTCGTGGCGGGCATCGCCATCTTTTCCGGGAGCCTCTACGTGCTCGTGTTGGCCGACCTCGCCCCGATGGGCATGGTCACACCGCTGGGCGGTGTAGCCTTCATCGCCGGTTGGGGTCTCCTGGCCGTTGCCCTGTGGCGCGGCGATACGTAAGCTTCTGGCGAGCGCCGCCTACAGCACGTCGTCTTCAAACAGCAGCGTGAGGCTGGGCAGCAAGTCAAACTGAGCCGCCAGCTCAAGGAGCGCATCGGCAGCTTCTTCGGGGGTGTCGTAGAGCCCATAGGTGCGCGTGTCCGTGGCGAGCGCGTAGCCGATCTCCTCGTCCTCCTCCGGGGCGTAGTCCTCTTCCCAAGCCGTGGCTTCCTCCACAATGAACTGCCCTTCTTCCGGCAGAAAGGAGCCAACGTACCGCTCCTGGGCCGACGTCTGGTCGGCATCGATCAGGCTTACGTTACCGAGAGCGCCATACTCGGCGTCGTAGAACAGCATTTCGGTGATGAGGTGACGGGCGAAGGTGGGCAGCGACGGATGATCCATGAAGGGCGGTGGGTTGGTAAGGGCAAGGGGTACATAGCGCGCTGCTATGCGGTGGGAAAGGGGGTATCGAGATATGCGTCGAGATAGACGCGGGGCGTGAGCGATGGCATGTGCAGCGCAGCCTCAAAGCAGGTGGCGAAGTGGTGCTGCACGCGGGCCTTCACGCGGGTGGGGTCTACGGGCGACTCGAGCTCTGCCGCCAGCGAGGTCACGCCGCGGTCGCGGATGCCGCAGGGCACGATATGGTCGAAGAAGGAGAGGTCGGTGTTGACGTTGAAGGCAAACCCGTGCATCGTCACCCAGCGGCTGCACCGGATGCCCATGGCGCAAATCTTCCGCTCGGGGCCGCGGTCGTCTGGGCCGATCCACACGCCCGTGCGGCCTTCCACCCGTCCAGCGCGCAGCCCGAAGTCAGCGCAGGTGCGGATGATCGCCTCCTCCAGCTGCCGCAGGTAGCGGTGGATGTCGGTGAAGAAGCGGTCGAGGTCCAGCAGCGGGTACCCTACGAGTTGGCCCGGGCCGTGATAGGTGATGTCGCCCCCGCGGTCGATGGGGACGAACGTGGCGCCACGGGCCCGCAGGCGCTCCTCGGAGAGCAGCAGATGGGCGGCATCGCCGTTGCGCCCGAGCGTGTACACGGGCGGATGCTCCACGAGGAGTAGCACGTGGCGGAGGGCTACCGGCGGCGTGTGGCGCTTGGCCGTGATGAGGCGCTGCTGCAGCGCGTGCTGCAGCTCCCAGGTGGGCGTGTAGGGCACTTGCCCGAGGTCACACACCGCCACCGCGCGCGGCGCCGCTGCATCCCACAGGCGCGGGGCGGAGCGGGTGGACGGGGCGTCCGGAGCAGGAGGCGTAGGTGCAGGCATGGGCGGAGCATCAGAGCTAAACAGTGTTGGCTTGACCATACGCACGCTCCGCGCCCATGTGTCCGGATGGCTTACCGTTGCAGTAGCGCGCGCTGTGTATCACGCGTGTGCGCTTCCTCACGGCGCAACCCTTGAGCCGAGACGGCTCG
>CAYFRR010000070.1:0-13190 GCA_964345505.1 uncultured Rhodothermales bacterium | reverse complement strand
TGCCGATGAGGGTCAACATCCCCCCAATCATGGACGCAAACGACACGGGAATGAGGTACTTCGATGGCGATGTGTTGGTCTTCTTGGCGATGTTCACCACCATAGGAATCATCATCGCCACCACCGGGGTGTTGTTGATGAACCCCGCCGTGCCTCCGGAGAGGCTTACCAGCGCCGCGAGCTGCCGCTTGGGTTTGCCTTGCGTTAGCGTGATGATGCGGTCCCCGATGAGCTGCAGCAGGCCCGTCCGCCGGATGCCTTCACTCAGGATAAACATCGCCAATACGGTGATCGTGGCGGTACTGGCAAACCCCGAGAGTCCGCCCTCTACCCCCACTTCGGTCCACGGCTCCAGCAGGACCACCGCCACCAGGAGGCCGATGGCCGTCAAGTCGATGGGGAGGATCTCGGTGACAAACAGGACCAGGCCCACCAGAATGATCGCAAACACCACCAGCATACCTACCGTCACGTCGGGTACATCGACGGCAGTGCCGGCCAGTACGTAGAGGGCGGAAAGCACGGCGGGCAAAGCGAGGGGTGGGAACGGCAGCAGCTACGCGACCTCGGCGGCATCGGCGGGGGTCGCCTCGTCGGAAGTGGAGGATAGACGAACATCCTTCGCCTTGAGTTGCAGCTTGGTCACGCCACGAAAGGTGTTTTCCTCGATGCTGTACACGAGGTCGAGCGGTTGCCCTGCCGAAAACCCCTGCTGCAGGTCCGGCATCGCATCGCCCAGTCCAAAGCCGATCACGTCCATCGTCGGGTGCGCAACGTCGGGCGAGGGCTGCACGGTGAGCTTGAGATGCGCGCCGTCCCGCCCCACCGCGCGGGGCGGGCGGGCCAGCCCCAGCCCCCGTGAGAGAAACAGCGGCCGCATGTTCTGCGGGCCAAAGGGGCCAAACTGCTTCAGCACTGCCCAGAAGCGGTCATTAATGGTGGGGAGGTCCAGCTCGGCGTCGATTTCGAGGGCCGGCACCAGCATCTCGGGCGTGGCTACCGCTTCCACGGCGTCGTTCAGTCGCTCCCGGAATGCCGGTACATCAGCCTCGCGCAGCGTCATCCCCGCGGCATAGTCGTGCCCGCCAAACTTCACGAGCAAGTCCTCGCACTGCGTGAGCGCATCGTAGATGTTGACCCCTACGATGGAGCGGGCACTGCCCTTCACCTCGTCGCCCGAGCCGCTGAGCATGACAGTAGGCCGGTAGAACCGCTCCACGATGCGGCTGGCAACGATCCCGATGACGCCCTGGTGCCAGTCCTCATCGTGCAGCACGATGGCGTGGCGGTGCCGGCCACTGAGGTGCGTTTCAGCTTTCTTCACCGCCGCGTCCGCGGTGTCTCGGTCGATGGTGCGACGCTCTTTGTTGATGCCCTCCAGCTCCTGAGCCAGCGCGCGGGCTTCCTCCAGGTCATCGGACAGCAGCAGGCGCACCGCCCGCTCCGCATCGCCCAGCCGCCCGGCCGCATTGATGCGCGGCCCGATAGTGAAGACGATGCGGCCAGAAGACATCTGCGCGAGATCAAGGTCGGCCACCGACGCCATCGCCTGGATGCCCGTGCGGGTAGTCGCCGCCAGCTTCTCCAGGCCTGCGCGCATCAGCACGCGATTTTCGCCGCGGAGCGGGACGATGTCGCTGGCGGTGGAGATGGCCAGCAGATCGAGGTAGGCGTGGGCCTGCTCCGGGTCCTCCTCCAAGGTCTGCAGGGTCGCCTGTGCCAGCTTAAAGCCGACGCCGCAGCCCGAGAGCTCTTTGAACGGATACCCGCATCCGGGGCGTTTGGGGTCGAGCACGGCGAGTGCATCGGGCGGGGTGGTGCCCGCGGTATGGTGGTCGCAAATGATGAGGTCCACGCCCTGCGCCTTCGCATACGCCGCCTCCTCTACCGCTGTGATGCCGCAATCGAGCGCAATGATGAGCGAGGCGCCCTGCTCCACCGCCCGGTCGATGCCGGCCTTGTTCAGACCGTAGCCGTGGGTGAAGCGGTTCGGGATGAAGAACGACGCCTCCACCTGCTGCCCGCGCAGGAAGCTCGTCATAAGCGCCGTGGCGGTGGTGCCATCCACGTCGTAGTCGCCATACACCAGCACCCGCTCGCCCTGCGTGATGGCCTGCGCCACACGCGCCGCCGCTACGTCCATGTCCAACATCGAAAACGGATCGTGCAGCGCCTCCATGGAGGGACGAAAGTACGTGCGCGCATCTTCCAGCGTGGTGATCCCGCGCAACACAAGCGCCCGGGCCAACGCCTCCGGCAGGTTGTTGAGGACCTCTTGCATGCGTGTTACAGCGTTCAGGTCGTCCACCGAACGCACGAGCCAGCGATAGGACATACGGTTGTGCTTTCGCTTAAATTGTAGTTGATTGCGCAAAAGACGGCGCCTTCGTGCCTTGCCCAAGATGCCGCACCGGCACGCCCCAAGTGCCGCACTGCAGACCGGACCCTTTGTTGGACACGCCACATTGTTCACGGTTTGCACGCATCAGAATAATAGTTTGATAACATGCGTGCAGCATCTTATCAGACCATCATCCATAATTTTCCGTGTTCTTCGTGGAGGGCGCGCAACCGTTTACCCCTCCTCGTTAAAACCAATCCGTTACGTTATGCTCTTCCCTTCTCGTTTTTTCTCTGCCGGGCAGTATGGTGTGCTTGGCTTATTGCTCGCAGCTGCCCTGGTACTGACCGGCTGCGGCGGCGATACCCAAACGGTCCGCGTGGACGGCTCCAGCACCGTGTTTCCTATCTCCCGAGCCGCCGTGGACGCCTATCAGCAGGAGAACCCCGGCAGCCGGGTCACCGCCAGCAATAGCGGCACCTCGGCTGGCTTTCAGCGCTTCCTCCGCGGCGAGACGGATGTTACGGGCGCCTCGCGTCCAATCCGGGAGGATGAGCTGGAGCGGAGTCGGGAAAACAACATCCGCTTCATCGAACTGCCCGTTGGCTACGATGGCCTGACGGTGACGACGCATCCCATGAACGACTTTGTGGACTGCCTCACGGTGGAGGAGCTGCGCAGCGTGTGGCAGCGAGGCAGCGACATTGACAACTGGAACGAGATCCGCGACGACTTCCCGGATAAGCCGCTCCGGCTCTACGGGCGCTCGCCTGCCAGCGGCACCTTCGACTACTTTACCGCCGCCATCAACGGTGAACGCGGGAACGTACGCGACGACTACAACGCCAGCGACACCGACAACGCCGTGGTGCAGGGCGTCTCCCGCGATGAGAACGGCATGGCCTTCTTTGGCCTCTCGTACTACGAGAACAACAGCGACATCCTTCGGCTGATTGCCATCGACGACGAAGACCCTGAGACGGGCGAGGGCTGTGTGCTGCCGACCGCTGAAACCGTGAGCGATGGGACCTACCAGCCGCTGGCCCGGCCGGAGTTTATCTACGTCAACATCGACAACATGGAAGCCAACCCTGCAGTGCGGGACTTCGTGCGGTTCTACATCGAGAACGCGGCGCGATTCGTGGAAGAGGCCGAGTATGTCCCGTTTGAAGACGACGTCTACGCCCGCGTGATGGAGCGCTTCGAAAACCGGATCGAAGGGACCATGTTTGGCGGTGGCGGCCCGACCATTGGAGTCGGCATGGGGACCATGCTGGAGCGGATGAATACCAACGCGCTCCAGGGCGAGAACACCGAGTCCGCTGCCGATGATGCGCAAGCTGACGCCTAAACGCCCTCGCCGCCGCCCCGCTGCTCTGTAGCCCCATGCCTTCTTCTGAAACCACGCAAACCTCCCCGGTGCAGCCCATTCCCCAGCCGCCGGCTGGCGATCCCAGCGGGAATGGGGCCGTGGACTACTCGACCAACCTCGAATGGAGCCCCCGTGAGCGCGTAGTGCAGGTCTTGCTGGGGGCGTGTGCGCTGCTCACCGTTGTCATTACGCTGAGCATTGTGGCAACCCTGGCCTACGAATCATTTAGCTTCTTTCTGTCGGTCGGTGTCCTCGACTTCCTGACCGGTACCGACTGGCGCTATGCCGGTGTTGACCCCTCGTTTGGCGTCCTGCCGCTGGTTTCCGGGACCCTGCTCATCACGGCTATTGCCGCCCTGGTAGGCCTGCCGCTGGGGCTTGGGGCGGCGATCTACATCTCGCAGTACGCCTCGCGCACGGCACGGAAGATCCTGAAGCCCGCGCTGGAGGTCCTGGCCGGGGTGCCTACCGTGGTGTATGGGTACTTCGCCCTGACGTTTGTCTCGGGCGTCATTATCCAGGGCATCGACTCGTCGCTGCCTCCGCTCAACGCGCTGAGCGCCGGGGTGGTAGTCGGCGTGATGATCATCCCGATGGTGGCCTCCGTCAGCGAAGACGCCTTGCAGGCGGTGCCGGCCTCGCTGTCTGACGGAGCTTATGCCCTCGGCGCCACGAAGATTGAGGTCGTCCTCCGCATCATCGTTCCCGCGGCCCTCAGCGGCATTATTGCCAGCTTTATCCTGGCCATTAGCCGGGCCATCGGCGAAACGATGATCGTGGCCATTGCGGCTGGCGCTTCAGCCAACCTGACGCTTGATCCGCTGGACTCTATTCAGACGATGACAGGCTTCATCGTGCAGGTGGCCAAGGGCGACATCGACCAAGGCACCCTCAGCTATCAGAGCCTCTTTGCCGTAGGCTTGCTGCTGTACCTCATCACCCTCGGGATGAACCTTCTTGCCACGTGGCTCACGCGTCGCTACCAGGAAAACTACTAATCAGGCATCGCCGCTACTGTGTCTTCTTCCCTTTTCGAACCCCACATTGAGCGCCGCCGTCGCCAGGGCAAGGTGATGGCCGGGGTGCTGTTTGTGAGCACCATTCTGGGCCTGCTCGTGCTGGCCACCCTCATCGTCGATGTGCTGATCACGGGTACCTCGTGGCTGCGTTGGGAGTTCATCACAGGGTTTCCCCGCTCAACTGCCGAAACCTCAGGCATCTGGCCTGCCATCGTAGGCTCCCTTTACCTGATGGCCGTGGTAGCGGCGGTTGCGGTGCCGCTTGGCGTAGGCGCCGCGCTGTACCTTGAAGAATACGCCCGCGACAACTGGCTGGCGCGGCTTGTTGAGGTGAACATCAACAACCTGGCCGGCGTGCCTTCCGTGGTATACGGTATTCTGGGCTTGGCGGTGTTTGTATACTTCTTTGATTTTGGCAACAGCCTGCTTTCGGCCGGGCTCACGCTGGCCCTGCTGGTACTGCCGATCGTGGTGATTAGCAGCCAGGAGGCCATCCGCTCCATCCCGCAGGGCGTGCGCGAGAGTGCGTATGCGCTGGGCGCGACGCGGTCGCAGGTGATCTGGTCGCACGTGCTGCCCATCGCCATGCCCGGCATCCTGACAGGTGTGATTCTATCGCTGAGCCGGGCCGTGGGCGAGACGGCGCCGCTCGTCCTCGTGGGGGCCGCGCTGGCCATCAACTTTACGCCTGCGGGGCTGCTGGATGAGTACACCGCCCTCCCCATACTTATCTTCCAATGGACCGAAGAGCCGGGGCTGGCGTTTCGCGAACTGGCAGCCGCTGCTATCATCGTGCTGCTGGCTTTCCTTATCCTGACGAACCTGACGGCGATCTTGCTGCGCGACTACTTGGAGCAAGATCGCACCGCCTGATTCCTCTTTCGCCTCTTTTCTCTTTCTGCCTCTTTCGTTATGGCCGACGCTAAAGCCGATCCGCAGCGCAACCCGTCCCAGGCTCCTGCGCCATTCTCGTCCGGGCGAAACCACACGCCCCCGGCGTCGAGCGAAGAGACGACGTCTGCTACAGAAGATGCGCAGGCGACCGATCCCACCGCCGAGGGGCCGCGCCTGGGCCCGCAGCCCAAAACAAAGATCGAGGTGAAGGACTTGCAGTTCTGGTATGGCGATACGCACGCCATCAAGGACGTCACGATGAACATTCCCGCCCATCAAGTCACCGCTTTTATCGGGCCCTCCGGCTGTGGCAAGAGCACCGTCCTCCGCTGCCTCAACCGCATGAACGAACTCATTCCCGACACCCGGATGGAGGGCACGATCCGGGTAGACGAGCAGGATATCTACGCGCCGGAGGCCGACCCCGTCATGGTGCGGCGCCGCATTGGGATGGTCTTCCAAAAACCCAACCCGTTTCCGAAGACCCTCTACAAAAATATCACCTGGGGCGCCAAAATTAACGGCTATACGGGCGATTACGATGAACTGGTGGAAGAATCGCTGCGGGCGGCTGCGCTCTGGGATGAAGTGAAAGACCGCCTCCACACGAGCGCCTATAACCTGAGCGGTGGGCAGCAGCAGCGCCTCTGCATTGCGCGGGCGCTGGCGGTGAAGCCCGACATCCTGCTGATGGACGAGCCGGCCAGTGCGCTGGACCCCATTGCTACGGCGAAGCTTGAGGAAACCATTGTGGAACTGAAGAAAGACTACACCATCGTCATCGTGACGCACAACATGCAGCAGGCTACCCGCGTCAGTGACCAGACAGCCTTCTTTTACGTGGGCGAGCTGGTAGAAATGGAGGATACGGAGATGCTCTTTACCCGGCCGTCCGACGAGAAAACGGATGACTACATCAGCGGGCGGTTCGGGTAGCCCCGTGCCTGGCTGGGCGCGCTCGCGAAACGCTTGCCCGCGTTCGCCGGTAACAGCTTCCTTAATGCCGTCTCTTTTCTACTCCACTCCCGCCAACGCTCTTCGCCCATGTCCGTGCGCCGCCCCATCGATGATGAGCTGCAGCAACTGCATGCCCTGCTCGTAGAAATGGCCGACTTGGTCGACGAGCAATTCTCCAACGCCATAAACTCCGTTATCAGCGGTAATATTGGCGATGCTTCCGAAGTGGTAGAGCGCGATGATGAGGTAGACGCGCTGGAGCTGGCCATTGACCGGCAGTGCGAACGCATCCTCGCCCTGCACCAGCCGGTCTCGCGCGAGCTCCGGATGCTGATCGTAGCTATCAAGATCAACACCGACCTGGAGCGCATCGGCGACCACTGCAAGAATGTGGCGAAGAACACGAAGTACTTGGCCCGCGCGCCGGAGGTGTTTAAGCAGACGAGTATTGCCGAGATGGCCGACCAGTCGCGCACCATGCTGCGCGAGGTGCAAGACGCCTTTCTGGAGCGTGACACGCTAAAGGCCCGGCGCGTGCTGGCCAAGGATCGGCACGTCGACCGCATGCACCGGGAGACGTTTTACAAGCTGATTGACCTGGCCAAGGAAACCCCGGAGCTTATGGAGGCCGTGGGCCACGTCATCACGATGAGCAAGGCGCTGGAGCGCATCTCCGACCACGCCAAAAACATTGCTGAGGCGATCGTCTTCCTGATGGAAGGCATCGACATTCGCCACAAGCAGGTGCAGGATACGTCAGACGGTGGCAGCGGCACGTCGGTCGCTGATGTGTGATGTGCACCCGAGGTCCTGGGAGCGGCCTCAGTCTGCCGCCGAGGAGCGCTGCTGTGCGGCAGCCGGCGCCGCAACGGGCGCAGACGCTGCCGATCCACATCGGCGCAGGTCCAGCCGCCCATCCAGATGCTCCACGAGCGCTGAGCAGTGGGCCACCCAATCGCCCGCGTTGGCATACGTGACGTCCCCCACGGCGCGAATCCCAGGCTGGTGCACGTGGCCGCAGATGACGCCGTCCACCTCGTAGCGTGCCGCTTCTGCGGCTGCCGCCGCCTCAAACGCCGGCAGGTACCGCTGCGGCCGCTGCGCCACCCGCGCCGCCAGCGACCATGGCCCCGTGGCGCAGGCCTGTGCCCAGTCGACCCACTGCTGTCCCCACAGCCAACGCCCCCACAGGCCCGCCTCCCCGTGCCCAAACCGTGCGGCGGCGTCGAACTCGTCGCCGTGCAGCACCAAAAACTGCCGCCCGTCGCTAAGGGTGTGCACCGCGTGCCTGCGGATGTGCAGGCCGCCGAAGTGCAGGCCATCGTAGGCGCGGGCGAACGCGTCGTGGTTGCCGGGAATGTACACGACCCGGGCCCGCTCCGCCCAGCGCAGAAGCTCCCGCACCACCGCGTTGTGCTCCGCTTCCCACCCCCACGTCTGGCTGAGCGCGCGGCCGTCTACGATGTCGCCTACGAGGTACAGGTAGGCCGCCGTATTTTCTTGAAGAAAGCGAACGAGCGGCCCACTCTGGCAGGAAGGGGTGCCCAGGTGCACATCGGAGAGAAAGATGCTGCGGTACCGATTGGGCATCGCCGGCGAGAGGCTACGTGTGAGGCGCTACGTATGAAGGGCTACGGGCGCGGGGATGCGGTTTCGGAAGTCAGCCCACAGTATAGGGCGCGCATGTTACGGATAGATTAGGGCCGTATGATGAAATCGCAGGCTCAGCTCCGGGCTCAACGCACGATTTGACGCTGCTCTGGGGTACCGCATGTGAAGGGGCGGCACCTTGACCCGGCCCCTCCGTATGGAAGGCGCCTCTATCGTTTCCCTCTACTGTCCCTGTGCCCGACTCGAACCGCACAGCCTATCTGATTCTGCTGGCCTTGTGGCTGATGGTGTTTGCCGCCAGCGCACAGGTCATCATTATTGCGCCCATTCTGCCACAGATTGGGGCAGCGCTGGACATCGGCGCAGGGCTGCAGGGGCTGCTGGTGCCCGCGTATGCCTTCATGCTGTCGCTCTTCGCACTCATCACTGGGCCGATCTCGGACAAGATCGGCCGGCGGCGTATCCTCTTGTATGGCAGCGCGGCGATGACCGCGGCGCTGTTCCTGCATGCCTTCGTATACGATTTCACATCGCTGCTTGTGGTGCGTGCTGTGGCTGGGGCGGCGGGCGGCGTGCTCAGCGGCGCCTCGGTGGCCTACGTGGGCGACTACTTCCCGTACCGGCGCCGCGGGTGGGCCAATGGCTGGGTCATGAGCGGCATCGCGTTCGGGCAGATCCTCGGGATCCCACTGGGGAAACTGCTGGCCGACTGGATCAACTTCCGCTGGCCCTTCCTCATGTTTTGCTTTGTGATGGCGGCCGCCTGGCTGCTGATCTGGCGCCGGGTCCCGCAGCCCGATGTGAAGCGCGACCCGCGGGCGCTGAGCGCGCTTCGGGCGCTGCGCAGCTACGGTAGTCTCCTCGCCCGGACGCCTACCGGCGCCGCGGTAGCCTCGTACTTCCTTATGTTCTTCAGCATTGGCGCATACGTCATCTTCCTCCCCACCTGGCTGGAAGTTGATATCGGCGTATCGGGCGAGCAGATTGCCCTCCTCTTTTTGGCAGGCGGTCTGGCCAACGTCGTCGCCAGTCCGGCGGCCGGCACCGTGTCGGATCGCATCGGGCGGAAGCCCCTCATCGTCTGGTCGTGTTTTGCGCTGGGCGTCATCATGCTGCTGACGACCTACGTGGTATGGGGCTTCTACTCTGCCGCGCTGATGTTTGCCATCGCGATGGTAACCGTCGGGATGCGCATCAGCCCGCTGCAGTCGCTACTGACGGCGCTGGTGCCCGACCACGAGCGGGGGCTGCTCATGAGCCTGGCGGTAGCCATCGGGCAGATTGGAATTGGCCTGGGCAGCGTGGTGGCTGGCATCCTGTACGTAGACCTGGGCTACCTCAGCAATACGGTATTGGGCGCTGTAAGCATCATCGCGATGGCGCTCCTGGTGCAATGGGCCGTGCCTGAGCCCGAGCCCAACCCACAGCCCGCCGCTGCTACCCAGCCTGCGGACGGAGCAGTAGACGAGCCCTCCTCCGCCCCGTAGTCCTATAGTACTGTAGCCCTGTAGCCCCAGGAAACAGCGCACGTCCTCCGGTGAGGAAGACGCGGGGAAAAGCTCAAGGCACGGGAAGCGGCGTGCCGGTCCGTGCGGCCTGCGCCATCAATTGGTGTTCGAACAGGATGATGGAAGAGGCGATAGGCACGCCGGCACGCTCCAGGGCCTCGGCCGTCCACCGGTTGGAGTTGTAGAAGACGTGATACCGGCGGTCGGCCGCAAAGAAATAGCCGTGCCCGTAAAGGCTGCGGGCGACGGGTACCGGCGCGGTGGGATCGGCGTGGTATGCCACGATGAAATCCACAAGCCGCTCGAAGCCCGTGGCCGTCACCTCCACCCGTAGAATCGTGCGCTGCGGAAAGGCCTCTGGCAGCGGCCGATGTACGCCTGCGAGGTGCAGCACGCTATCGGTAGGCCAGAAGAGCGCCCGGGCGCCGTCAGCCCAGGTGGGCGCAGCGGCCGTGTAGTAGCGCATATCGCCCCAGCCTACCTCCACGTACCGCGGTGGGCCCAGGGCATCCAACGTATTCAGCGCCGGCCAGCGCTCCGCCGCCAACGCCTCGCGCTGGAGCGCGATACCGGCGTGGCGGCCATGGCTCACCAGGTAGACGTGATGCGTTGGCGCGCCCGGGCGCACCCCGGGCGGGGCGGGCACCGGCCGGCAGGCTACCAGGCTTACGAGTGCCGTTAGCAACACCGGCCAGCAAAGGTACGTGTACCGTGGACCGCGTTGAGACATCGCCACAGAAGATGGTGAAGAACAACCCGGGGCTGGCGTTGCCAGCCGGTCGTTTGATTGTAGTATAAAGTTTATTACCCAGTGGCCTGTTACACGTCCCCTAACGCACTTGCGTTCAAGGGCGCGGAATACGTACGTTCCGCGCAGTGTCTGAAAGACTCCTTGCGAGCGGTGCGCAGGTGGAGCGCACGCCGGCCCCTCTACGTTTCCGGCACCGCAGGATCGCTGCTTTCCTTCATAAGCTGATTTTCTATCGTGATCGACCATCGCCGAGCCGCCTTCGTGACAGGCGTAAGTTTTGGTGTCGTGCTGGGCCTGTTGAATGTGAGCCCGTTTACGCTGCTGGGCCTGTTGCTCTATGTAGTGGCCTTCGGCGCTGTGGGCGCTTCGCTGATCTACCGGCTGCGGCAGTCCGGCGTATGGCCCCCCTCCACTGGTGAAGCCGCACGTATTGGCGCCGTCAGCGGGCTGGCTGCCGGCGTGACCACCCGGCTGCTGGGGGTGGTGCTCATCATTGCTGGTGTCTTTCCGCGCGTACCCGATGCCCGGCTGTTCGCCTTTCAACAGCAGTGGGGCGTCGACTACTTCACCGCCATCACCTTGCTTCTTATCTTTGGCGCCGCCCTGCTGGCGAGCCTCGGGAGTGCCCTTGCCCGGCAGTACCTCCCCCCGCCCAACGAGGCTTCGAAGCCCCCAAACGTGTCCGCATAGGCCTTTCTTCTCCCCCCTTTCGCTACGTATTGGCGGGCAGTAAACGGGTGCTGAGCAGCTCAGGCATCGACATCACGGGCAGCGGCGATCCTTCCTGGATGCGGTGCGTTCGTCTCCCTCAACAAGACCCTGTTCTCGAATGAGCCACCGCTCATGATCATTTGCGACCTGACCCACGCGTATACGCCAACGAGCGGCGGCATCCGCACGTACATCGACGCCAAGCGAGCCTACCTGCGCGAGCATACCGACCACACGCACGTGCTGATCGCACCGGGCGCTGAAGACAGCGTCGAGGAAGGCCCCGGCTGGCGTACCGTCCGGCTGCGCGCCCCGACCATTCCGGGGGCGGCCCCCTATCGCTTCTTTACCAGCCGGAAAAAGATCCAGCGCGCCCTGGCACAGGTCACCCCCGACGTGATCGAGCTGCACAGCTGGTACCTGGAGCCTTGGGCAGCCCTGGCCTACCGGGCCGACCATCCCGACGTCCGGCTGGCCGGGTACTTCTTCACCGACATCCCCGAGGCCTACATCGGCGCGCCCGTGCGCAAGCGACTCGGGGACAGGGTAGCCACCCCGCTGAAGCACCTGGCCGAGCGCTACATGGGCCACATCTTTCGCCGGTGCGACCTGGCGCTGGCGCCCTCGCCCCGGCAGGCTGCCCGCCTCCGCATGATGGGCGTGTCCTCTCCGTACGTGCTGCGCCCGGGGGTAGACCTGGACCTGTTCCATCCCACACGGGCCGACCGGTCGCTCCGGGCGCGCCTGGGGGTCCCGCACGGCAGCCTGATGCTGTTTTATGCCGGACGGCTGGACCGCGAGAAGCACATCCGCACGCTGGTGGAGGCCACCCGCTACGTCAACCGCCGCCAGCCCGCGCTGCTCGTGCTGGCCGGCGAAGGCCCGCTCCGTGAGGCCTTGAGCCGGAAGCAAAAAGCCGGGGCGCCCCTACGCACCGTGGGCCACCTGCGGGACCGCCGCACGCTGGCCGCCCATCTGGCAACCGCCGACATGTACGTGACCGCAGGCCCACACGAAACGTTTGGCTTCTCGGTAGCGGAGGCGCAGGCCTGTGGGTTGCCCGTCGTAGGGGTGGATGCCGGGGCCCTCACCGAGCGCGTCCCGGATACCGTCGGTCGCCTGGCGCCCGTGGACGACGCCGAAGCGATGGCCGCGCACATCGTAGACGTAGCGTCTGATCAATCGCGCCTCAGTGCGGCAGCGCGCGCCCACGCAGAAGCACAATACAGCTGGGCCGGGACGTTTGAGAAGAGCCTAACCCTCTACGCACACGGCCACCTTCCCGTAAGCACCACGGCCGATGCGGCCTCTGTTGCCTGATCGGTGCTCTCCTTCGCCCCGCCTGCTCTTTGTCCGCTCTTTGTCTGCCCCATGTCGCTCGACATCACCACGCTCCCGTTTGCGCAGCTCCTGGGCATTCACCGCCACGCGGCAGAGCCGCGCACGATGGTGCTGCCGTCCTCCGATGCCTGCGCCAACCATATCGGGACGGTGCATGCGGGGGCCCTCTACACGCTGGCTGAGTGCTGCAGCGGAAACCGCATCATCGAAGTGTTCGGGCCGCGCTTCGACGACGTGCTGACGGTGCTGCGCCGGGCCGAGGTGAAGTACCGCTCCGCCGCTACCGGTACGCTGCAGGCCAAGCCCGCCGTGTCCGACGACGCCGTGGAGGCGTTTTTGGAAACCTTCAACACCCGCGGCCGCGGCCTCCTGCCCATCGACGCGGTGGTGACCATGGCGGACGGCACGCGCGCCATGGAGGCCACCTTCCAGTGGTACGTGACCGAGGATGCAGGCTGAGCCGCTGGAGGCTCTTCCGCTCCACCCTATGATCAGATGAAGCTCAACGCTCTACTTGTCGCTCTGGTGCTCGCATGACGAGGAAGGTGGTGGCGTCTTGATTGCGGAAACGGTAAGGAGGTCCGGGCTTCCTTCCTGCGTGCGGATCCGAAGCGGTCGCCACTTGCCTCACGTCACCTTGAGCACAGGTCGGCGATAGCCGGCCGTAGACGAAAGGCGGCGTGAG
>CAYFRR010000069.1:4522-13483 GCA_964345505.1 uncultured Rhodothermales bacterium | reverse complement strand
ACCGCAACTACTTCCGGTCGATTTACTTTCGCGAGCCCAACGGTGTGAACGTGGAAATCGCCACAGACGTCCCGGGCTTTCTGCACGATGAGCCTACGGACGCGCTGGGCGAAAAGCTACAGCTTCCGCCGTTTCTACGGGAGCGCCGGGCAGAGGTCGAAGCGCAGTTAACACCGCTGCAGCTTCCGTAGCGGCATCGGCCCGGGCGAGCGGTGGGGGGGTAGCGTACTACTGTTTTCTTGCCTACCTTGGGGCCACACACTTCGCATGCTCCCTTTCTACCAACGCAGTTACCTTATGTCCACGTCTCACGGCTTGCTCGAAGGAAAGCAAGGAATCATTTTTGGTGCACTCAATGAGGCGAGTCTCGCCTGGACCATTGCCGAGACCGCCCACCGCGAGGGGGCGTCGTTCGTCTTGTCCAATGCCCCTGTGGCCCGCCGCCTGGGTAGCCTCGACGGGTTGGCCGAAAAAACCGACAGCCCGATCGTCTGGGCCGATGCCACGAGCGACGATGACCTGTCGGCCTTGTACGAAGAAGCTGGGGCCCACCTCGATCAGATCGACTTTATCGTACACGGCATCGGGATGGGCGTCAACGTCCGCAAGGATGTGCCCTACGAAGAGTTGAACTACGCGTGGTACAAGAAAACGCTCGACATCTCCGCCATCAGCCTGCACCGCATCGTGCACCACGCCATGGCGTCGGGCCAGATGGCCGATGGCGGCTCCATCGTGGCACTGAGCTACATCGGGGCGCAGCGCATCTTCTCGAAGTACTCCGAGATGGGTGACGCGAAAGCCCTGCTCGAAAGCATCGTCCGCTCCTGGGGGTACCGCCTGGGCAAGCGCGGCATCCGCATCAACTCGATTTCGCAGAGCCCAACCCGCACCACCGCCGGCAAAGGCATCGCCGGGTTTGACGCCATGTTCGACTTCGGAGAGAAGCTCTCGCCTCTGGGCAATGCCAGCGCGCAGAGCTGCGCCGACTACACGGTGACGCTGCTGAGTGACTTCACGCGCATGGTCACCATGCAGACGCTCTATCACGATGGCGGCTTCAGTGCGATGGGGATCTCGGATGAGGTCGTGATGGACCTCGCCGAATCGTTCGCAAGCGATGCCGACGTGTGACGCTTACCCAACGATGCCAACAGACCCAACGGCCCAAAGCGGAGGTGTGGCTGTTTGCCGCATGGTGCGTGCTCTGCTTTGCGGCATGTGAGTCGCCGCGTGCTGTACCCGTACCAGCTGCGCACGCACATCACTACGATGTGACGTTGACCCTGGACCCCGAACGGGCGCACCTGACCGGCCACGCGCGGCTCGCCGTTACGGGCGGCGGCGATGGACTGTCCCTCGGCTTTGCAAACCTGCGCGTCGACTCGCTGCACGTCAATGGGCAGCCGGTGGCGTTTGACCAGCGGAGCGACGCGATCGTCGTTACCACCGGCCGCGCTGCCCGCGACACGCTCACGGTGGATGTATGGTACGTAGGCGCACCGCACGTCGGGCTGCGGCATGAAACGTTTCAGGGCCGGTCGCTCGTGTACACTGACGGCTGGCCTGACGCCGTGCGCGGCTGGCTGCCCGGCACCCACCACCCGGCTCGCCCGGCGACGCTCGACCTGACCCTCGTCACCCCGGCCGATCTGGCCGTCGTTGCCTCCGGAGAAGCCGTACGCGACAGGCGCGACGCCGAGATGCGCCGCACGCAGTGGGCGTTGGATGTGCCGGTCCCCACCTACACCTTTGGGTTTGCCTCAGGGCCGTTTACGATGGTCTCCGATACAGCGCAGGCAGCGGCCGGACCACTTCCGGTATCGCTATATCTGCTCACCGACTCGGACCCGGCCGTTGAGGCGCTGCGGCGCGCGCCGGAGGCTGTAGCGTTCCTTGAGGAGATGCTCGGACCCTACCCGTTTGCGTCCCTGGCGGTCGTGCAGCTCCCCCACCCGTTCGCAGGGATGGAGTTCGCGGCGATGCCGACGGTGCAGGCCGACCTTTTCAATACGCCGGGTGCGACCTGGACACACACGCCGGAGGCGGTGATGGTGCACGAGCTTGCCCATCAATGGGTGGGCAACGCGCTGGCCATCGCAGACTGGCGCGACCTGTGGCTGGTGGAGGGGATGGCCACGTACCTCACCGCCTGGTTCTATGCACAAGCCGACGGCGAGGACGTGGCGCTCAAACGGCTGCAGGTGCTACACGAGGGGCCGCCCGACCGTCGGGCCGCGGCGCCGCTTTACCCTGATGCTCCGGTTGCTCCCACCGCCCATCTCCACCGCGAGCTGTACAATCGCGGGGCGCTTGTTTTGCATCAGCTGCGGGAAGAGCTCGGGACCGCGACCTTTGTAGCGCTCTGGCAACAGCTCCTTGAGGATGCTGGCACGGCGCCGCTTTCAACTGCTCGATTAGAAGAAGCGGTTGCGTCCGTTGCAGGTGTCGATGCTGGGACGTTTTTTGCTACGTATGTGTACGGACGCACTTATCCCACCATGCCAGAGCGCTTCGCGCCGGCAGAGGGGATGGAAGCGGCCGCCCATAGACCAGCGAGCCCGCATAGACCACTGTCGAACGATGCGTCCCCCTGCTCGTTGGGGAAATCGTTTCCGGACATACGCCTCCGTTTTTTTGACGACTGCTCTATTTTATGATCTCTTTATTCGTCTCCGACATTGATGGCTGCCTGGCCGAGCCATACCAGCCGTACCGGCTGGATGACCTGCGGCTGCTGGCAAATCTGGCGCAGCGCGCGGACGACCTTCCCAGCACCACGCCGTATCCGGCGCTTTCGCTCTGCTCCGGGCGGGCCTACCCGTACGTGGAGGCAGTATCGCAGATGCTGGGACTCAACGTCCCGGTGCTGTTCGAGAGTGGTGGTGGCCTCTTCGATCCTGTGGCTGCCTCCATCACCTGGAACCCCGCGCTCACGCCTGCCATCGAGGAACAGCTGGCGGACATCCGGGCCTGGTTTACATCGGAGGTCCTGCCCGGCACGTCCATCATGCTGGATCACGCCAAGCGTGCACAGGTCGGGGTCATTGGGCCGCATACGGACGAGGTGGCCGGGCTTGTGCCCGTTGTGGAGGCGCATGTCGCGGAGCATCTGCCCGCGCTGCGCGTGTTTCATACCCCCGTTTCCATCGACGTCCTGCCGCCCGCCATTACCAAGCAGCAGGCCATGCGGTGGCTCTCGGAACTGACGGATGTCCCGCTGGAATCCATGGCCTACATCGGCGACAGTAACGGCGACATCGAAGCGCTGCAGACCGTTGGCTACGGATTCGCCCCCGCCAACGCTGCGCCCACCGTGCGTGAGGCCGTGCCCCACATTACACAGCACGCCGTGACCGAGGGCGTGGTGGAAGCGTACGAATGGTGCGTCGCCCACAATACGGATCGTGCCCCCGCCGCTGCTTAGTTCAATCCGCACCTGTACTTATGTCTCGCCTGTTCCCCTTCCTGTCTACCTGCACGCTGGCCGCGCTTGTCGTCCTGTTGATTCCCACGCGCGCCGCTGGCCAGCTCCCGCTGGACGTCGATCTGGAGGCCGCGCCCGCCGAGCCGATGTACTACATCACCGAGCGGCTGGCGACGGTGTATCGGGACCCCGCCGGAGAGAAGCCGTATTTCCGGTTGCGCCTCCAAGACCCCGTCTGGGTGGAGCACACGCAGGGCCGGATGGTGCGGGTGCGGTCGGAAGGCGGGCTGAAAGGCTACCTGCCCCGTAGCGCGGTGTCCAACGTGTGGGTACGCGTATCGAAGACCACACGGCAAGTCTACGTGTACCGGGGTACGGACCTCTACAAGCGGTACGCGGCCGATTTTGGCTACAACGGGTTTGCCGACAAAGAGCGCCGCGGCAGTACCGCTACGCCTGACCACTGGCGCACTCCAGAGGGCGTGTTTTATGTCGCCCGCAAGAACCCCCGCAGTCGGTATTACAAAGCCTTCGTGCTCAACTACCCCACCGCGCGGGACGCCCGGCGCGGCCTGCAGGAGGGACTGATTTCGCAGCGCGAGCACGACCGTATCAAGCAGGCTGACCTCAACATTACGATGCCCCCGATGAACACCCGGCTCGGCGGATGGATCGAGATCCATGGCGACGGCACCGGCGAGCAATCCAACTGGACGCAGGGCTGCGTCGCCATCGAAAACCAATTTATCGATGAAATGTGGTCGCTGGTATCTGAAGGCACGCCCGTGCTCATCGAGAAGTAAACATCCCTCCAGTGGAGCATTGGCCGTGCGGCAGGTGCCTATGTTATCTTTTCCTTTTTCCTTGTCCCTCAGGAATGGTTATATCACGTGTTTTCTTGCTTGGCGTGAGCGCTGCGCTGGTGTTGTCGTTAGCCCTACTGGCTGGATGTGGCGCGGAGCCTACGGCACCACCGGAGGGCTGGGAGACGGAAGCCGACCGGTGGTGGACGGCCGATGTGGACACCAGCGCAGCCTTCCGTGATCTTGGCTCGTTGGAGGCGATGGGGATCTCATCGGCCAGCGTGGATGAGGTGGCGGCCACCCGTGCGGATGCGCGACGGTCGGGCCTGCTGCAGGAGCAGTTCACCGCGTCGCTGCTGCAGCGGTTGGAGCCTATTCTCCGCAACAACCCCGCGGAGGTCTACGCCATCTTCCAGGAGCACATCGCGCCAGAAATCGATGAGATGAATATCCAAGGGGGTGTCAACGAAGCCACGCGCGACTACCGGCGCGAGGCCTACACCACGATCCGCCGGCACTATCGGGAGCCCCAGACGCGCCTGCAGCTGGGCGAGGATATTGCCGTCCCGTATCCCGATTCCCTCCGACAGGCCCGCGTTGGCGGTCGGGTCGTGACGCAGGTCTACCTCAACGCCGACGGAGAGCCGCAGGCCATCAAGCTGGTCGAATCTGTGGACCCGACGCTCGACGCCATCGCCATGCGCGCCACCACGCAGATGCGGTGGCAGGCGGCGCGGCTGAACGTGGACGGAAGCTGGGAGGAGATTCCGGCATGGTCGCGGTTCACGATCCGCTTTGCTGCCGAATAGCCCGGCTGCAGCGTCCGTCACCCGGCGAGGCCGTCTGCCTACGCGATCAGCACCCCAGCAATGGTGGCCGTCATCCAGGAGGCCAGCGCACCGCCGATGACGGCCTGCACGCCCAGCAGGGCCACG
Organism: uncultured Rhodothermales bacterium; assembly: GCA_964345505.1. Taxonomy (GTDB): domain Bacteria; phylum Bacteroidota; class Rhodothermia; order Rhodothermales; family Salinibacteraceae; genus Tc-Br11-B2g6-7. The sequence continues at coordinate 8,318 of CAYFRR010000069.1, read as the reverse complement.
TCTGCCTTGCGCTCCGGGGCAATGCCCCCGATGCCGCCGATCTGGATGGCGATGGAGGAAAAGTTGGCAAACCCGCACAGGGCGTAGGTCCCGATGATGAACGAGCGCTCGCTGATCACGCCCTCCAGCTGGCTCAGGCTCACGTACGCGACAAACTCGTTCACCACGACCTTCTCGCCTAACAGCCGCCCGAACTGAAAAATATCAGCGGTTTCCACCCCGATAGCCCAGGCGAGCGGGGCGAACAGCGTACCCAGGATGGCTTCCAGGGAAAGGGCTTCAAACTGTCCGTTGGAGATGTTCTCGATGAGCGTGTTCAGGTCGTAGGGTTTGAAGCCGAGGAGGGAGGGGTTGCCGACCCACTGCAGCAGAAAGTTGATCATGGCGATCAGGGCGATGAACGCCAGCAGCATGGCGCCCACGTTGAGCGCCAGCTTCAGCCCTTCGGCCGCTCCGGAAGCCGCAGCCTCCAGGATATTCGCGTCATCCTGCTTCACCTCGATCTCAACATCCCCATAGGTCTCGGGCTGCCCCGTTTCCGGAATCAGAATCTTGGCCATCACGATAGCCGCCGGGGCGCTCATGATGGATGCCGAGAGGAGGTGGGAGGCGTAGACGGCCCGGGCCGCCGGGTCATCACCCCCCAGAAACAGGATGTAGGAGGCCAGTACCCCGCCAGCAATGCTGGCCATCCCGCCCGTCATGAGGGTCATCAGCTCGCTCCGGGTCATCCCGGGGATGTAGTGCTTCACCAGGAGAGGGGCCTCCGTCTGCCCGATGAACACGTTGCCGGCTACCGAAAGAGACTCAGCCCCAGAGATGTTCATCGCTTTTGCCATGAAACGCCCCAGGCCTTTAACGACCGGCTGGATCAGGTTCACATAGTACAAGACAGCCATCAGCGATCCGAAAAAGACGATGGTGGGGAGAACCTGGAAGGCGAAGACAAAGCCAAAGGAGCCTTCTTGCTCGGGGTCCATGCCCAGCGGCCCGAAAATAAACTCGGATCCTGCAAAGGTAAACGCCAGGAGCCCGGCAAAGGCCGCGCCGATCCCCTCAAAAAGCACCTGGCCGGGGGTCGTCTTCAGCACCAGCAAGGCGAAGATCAGCTGCAGGCCTACCCCAATGGCAACCAACCGCCAGTTGATGTTGCGTCGATCAGAGGAGAACAGTACGGCCAGACTGAGCAGGACGGCAATCCCAAAAAGACCACGGAGAGCGAAGACAAGAGTGTCGGGCATGGAGAAAGATAAAGGTCATACATCGCGGTAGGCCTGCGGCCGGGGGGCACGCGCAGGCGCCCCAAGATAGAACACAGGAAGGAGACTATAAACCAGCCCCAGGCGCCTGGGGCAAAACGGACGAGAAAACCTGTTTTTCATGTGCTGGGGCTCGACCTTCCGCCGTCGTACCAGTATCATAGATATCCTATTCTACCCACGCAGGAAAACCAGCTTATGCGTCAGTACGAACTCCGCCGCGACGAATCTGCGCCCGCAGCCGATGACGAGCGCGCCCGTGAGGTCCTCGAGGGGCTGAATGAAGCGCAGCAAACCGCGGTGCAGGCGACCGACGGCCCGGTCATGATTATTGCCGGGCCGGGGTCGGGCAAGACGCGCACACTCACCCACCGCATTGCGTATCTTATTGCCCGGGCCAAAGCCCAGCCGCGCGATGTGATGGCGCTGACGTTCACCAACAAGGCGGCCCGCGAGATGAAGCAGCGGGTGCAGCAGATCATCGGCAGCGGAAGCGCCCGGGGTATGTGGATGGGCACCTTCCACTCGACCTTTGCGCGCCTGCTGCGGCGCGAGGGTGAGCACATCGGCTACACATCGGACTTCAGCATTTACGACACCGATGACACGGATCGCCTGCTGCGCAACCTGATGAAGGGGATGAACATCGACCCGAAGCAGTTTAAGGTGCGCACCATGCGGTCGCTCATCTCCAGCGCGAAGAACCAGCTGGTGTCGCCGGAAGACTACCAGCGCATGGCGACGGGCGCAGCCCAGGAGCGAGCGGCGCAGCTGTATGGGCCGTACGTGCAGACGCTGCGCCGGGCCAACGCCCTGGACTTCGATGACCTCCTCATCAAACCCATCGAGTTGTTCGAGACGCATCCGGACGTCCTCGAAAAATACCAGCGGCGCTGGCGGTACCTCCACATCGATGAGTACCAGGATACCAACCACGCCCAGTACAAGCTGGCTAAGCTCCTCGCGGCGCGGCATAAAAACATCTGCGTGGTGGGCGATGATGCGCAGAGCATCTACGCCTTCCGCGGGGCGGACATCGGCAACATCCTGTCGTTTCAGCGCGACTATCCGGACGCCACGGTGGTGCGGCTGGAGCAGAACTACCGCTCCACGAAGACGATTCTGCAACTGGCCGACTCCATCATCAAGCAGAATGAGGACCAGCTGGAGAAGGAGCTCTGGACCGATAATCAGGAAGGGGAGCACGTGGTGCTCATCGAAGCCCTCTCCGAGCGGGATGAGGCAAAAAAGATTGAGCAGACCGTCCGCGACCTCCACGTGCGCGAGGGCTACAGCTACGACGACTTTGCCATCCTCTACCGCACGAACGCGCAGAGCCGCTCGCTGGAGGAGGCGCTACGGCGCGGGGGTATTCCGTACCGCGTCATTGGCGGCGTGTCGTTTTATCAGCGCAAAGAAATCAAGGATGTGCTGGCGTACCTCCGCCTCCTCGTCAATCCTTCGGACCAGGCCAGCCTGCGCCGCGTCATCAACTATCCGACGCGCGGCATCGGGGCGAAAACGCAGGAGCGGCTTTTTCAGTACGCCCGACGCGAGGGCCTCTCGGCCTGGCAGGCCATTCAGCAGATCGACGAAGCGGGGCTCTCTACGCGCGCGCAGAACGCCGTCGAGCGGTTTGGCTTTCTGATTAGCTCCCATGCTGCCAAGGCCGAGTCGATGCCAGCCGACGAGCTGGCACGGGCGCTCATCAAGGAGACGGGCATGCTGGACGAGTTGCGTAACGAGAACACACGTGAGAGCCTCGGCCGGTGGGAGAATGTGCAGGAGCTCATCAGTGCGATCGCCGAGTTTACCGCGCAGGCCGAGGAGGCTACGCTGGCGACCTTCCTGCAGGAAGTGGCCTTGCTCACGGATCTGGATGAAGACGAAGGCCAGGGCAACCGCGTGACGCTCATGACGCTGCACGCCTCGAAGGGGCTGGAATTCCCCGTCGTGTTTGTCAGCGGGCTGGAGGAGGGCCTCTTTCCGCTCTCCCGTGCGGCGCAGGAGCGGGAGCAACTGGAGGAGGAGCGCCGCCTGTTTTACGTGGGCGCCACCCGTGCCGAGCAGAAGCTGTTCCTGTCGTACGCCCGGAGCCGGTTCCTGTATGGCAAGCAGGAGTCGGCTGTGCGCAGTCGCTTTCTGGACGAGATCGACCCTGCCGTGGTACGCACGAAGGCAGGCGGGCCCATCAAGCGTAAAGAGAACCGCTTCACGCTGGACGAGGGCGATGCCGTCGACTACGACGAGGTGGACCCGCACTACTACCGCCGCAACCTGCGCGGGTCACAAAACGCATCATCCAAGCGCACCCGCACCACCACACGCCGCGCGGGCAATGAGTCTTCGTCGGGGCGCCGCGTGGTGTATGACGAGGGCGCGGCTGAGATCGTGCCGGGCGTAAAGGTGGAGCATGACCACTTTGGCGAGGGCAAAGTGCAGGCCCTGGACGGCGAAGGTGAGCAGATGGCCGCGACGGTGTTCTTCCAGTCCGTAGGTCAGAAAAAGCTAAAGCTCAAGTATGCCAAGCTACGGCG
>CAYFRR010000069.1:0-4422 GCA_964345505.1 uncultured Rhodothermales bacterium | reverse complement strand
GTCGCGCAGCAGCTGACGGGCGCGCGCAGCGGAGCCGTCGTTCGGAGCCGGGTCGAGGCCAAGAACGGCTGTCATCGCCTCGTAGAAGTCAACCGCGTATCCTTTGTCGATGGTGTGCGCGGCGCGGAATGCGGGGCCATGGGCGATGGCCAGCGACAGCATCGACTCCAGCCGTGGATCGTACCCGTGCGCCCCGCCGTCAGCCCGGGCGGGGTCATCCTCGAAGAAGCTCCGCGTTGAGATGGACCACGTGTCGTCCGCGATCATGATCACCTCTGGGATGCGGTCGTGGTCGCGGAAGTTAAGCGCGGCGGGCACGTCGGCGCGCAGGTAGGCGCTACTGTTGGGCGCCGCGTCAAGCGCCCTCACGAGCGCCTCTGGCGTGGTTCCGCCATTCCGCACGTTAATCATGGCCACCGGACTGTAGTCCACGATAAACACGTCATCCAGGTCGATATAGTCGTCGAGTATGATGACGCGCTCCTGTGAGGTAGGGCTCATCCCGTGGTCGGATACGATGAGTATATTGAGTGCATCCGAAAGGCCACGCGCGTCCAGTCCGTCAAGCAGCCGCTGCATGTGGGCGTCGACCTCCGCCAGGGCCCGCCCGACGTTCGCGTGCTCGGGGCCGTAGCGGTGCCCGTGGCTATCCACCGTGCTGAAGTAGAGCGTCATGAAGTCCGGCCGCGCCTCCGCGGGCAGGTCCAGCCAGGCAAGGATCTGGTCCACGCGCTCGTCGCCGGGGATGCTGTTGTCGTACGTAAACCACTCGGTGGGGCGTACCCCGTCGATCGCAGCCTCGCTGCCCGGCCAGAAGAGCGCATGGCTGGTCAGGCCTTGCTTTTCGGCCGTCACCCAGATGGGCTCGCCCTCCCACCAGCGGCCATCCTGTACGGCCTCTCGATTCCCGAGGCTAAAGCGTCCCAGTTCCTCGTCGTACATGGTGTTGGAGATGATGCCGTGGTTGGCGGGGTGGAGCCCGGTGGCAATGGTGTAGTGGTTGGGAAACGTCTTTGTGGGGAAGCTGTGCTCCACCTGTTCAATAAACGTTCCCTCGGCGGCGAGCGCTTCGAGGGTAGGGGCATCGTACAGCTCAAAGTAATCGTGGCGCAGCCCATCAATAGAGACGAGTAGCAGCGGCGCAGAGGAATCCGCTGCCGGGTCCGTGGGCGGGGCGCCCGCGTCGTCGACGTTGGCGTCGCAGGCTGCAAGCAGCAGCACCGTCAGGACGGCGGTAAGACAGGCGGTAAATAGACGCTTCATGAGGTTCAGGAGCGTGTGACCGTGGGGATGTGTAGCGCGATGGAATAGACCCGTGGTGGCGCTATGCGATCCGCACGCCGTAAGGCGTTACGGCTTAGCAACGGTGCAAAAGGCAGCCGTCGTCTCCACCGCCGCCACTGTTACAGCGGCGCCTGGTCGGATGACGTACTCACTGAAGCCAAACACATCGTCTGTAGGGCCCCAGTCGTACGTGTAGCCGAGGTTGGTCCAGGGGTAGCCATTCGGCCGGTACGAAACCTCCGCAGTAGAGGCAATCCACGCGCGGTGGGCGTCGGTCACCGTGAGGAAGCGTGGCGAACGCGGGAAGGTGAGCGGGCAGTCGCGGTCGGTGATCTGAGGATCAGGACAGGGCCGGAAGAGATCGTCGGGATCGGCCCAGTAGGTAACAAACGTATCGTAGGGGGCATCCGGAGGGAGGCCGATCTTCTGGCGCAGCCGCATGGTAAGGGCAGCCGCTGGGAGGTCGCTGGTCTGGCAGAACTCTTGCACCTTAGGTGCCAGCGTGATCCAGACCTCACCGTCGGTTGTGAGGGAGTCGCCAGGCGTGAGGGCTGGAGCAGATGTCCAGTTCACAACGCGCACCCTGCTGTCGCCGGGCGGGCCTTGCCACTGCACCGTAGGCGCCTCTGCTGTGATAGGGGTAAGTGGGCGGATGGCCGCTACCCCAAGGGTCTCGGCAATGGCAATGGCCCGTTGGTACCGACGTTCGGCATCATCCAGCACATCGGCAGCCGTGGGAGCGGAGGCCGGTGCGCAGCCGCCACCAACGAGGACGGCAAGCAGCGCAACCGTGAGCGAAATGCGCGTCAGAAGGGAACGCCTCATGAGCGGTCAGCAAACAAATAGTAGAGGATCACGCCAAGGTAGGGCAACAGCAGCAGCACCAGGATCCAGATCACCTTGCCGCTCGTGGAGCGCCGGCTTCCGGCCACTTCAACGATAGCGATAAGGGCCAGGATGAAGGCAATCAAACCGCAGATACCCAACGAGAGAGGATCTGACCACATCTCGGCCAGGTTGGGCCCGCCGCAGCCCGTAAGGAGTACAGCTACGATACCGAGCACAAGGAGGGAGCGTACACGCGAGAGAAGGGAAAGCATGGGGCTCAGCAGGGTTGGTGAAGGAGTGTAGGACGATAGATACGGTTCCTGCGCGTAAATTGGTACAGCAGCAGCGCAGTGAACAGCCACCCGTGACTCTCCCCTATCCCATACGCCAAATATAGGGTATTTCAGTTGGTAAGCGGGGGTGTCCGGAGAGAACAGCCGAAAGGAAACCAGTTTCAGCAGTGACCTTCTCCGCTTGGCCCCGTACCTTGCCAACGGCCCAACGGTGCACGACGCCAATCCTACGCACGCGATCCTTCACGTCATGTCACTGACGATCATTTCTGGTGGACAAACGGGAGTGGACCGGGCAGCGCTTGACGAAGCGCTGGACGCTGGTGCGGATGTCGATGGGTGGTGCCCCCAGGGGCGCCGCGCCGCCGACGGGCCCATTGATGCGCGGTATCCGCTGCAGGAGACGCCGTCCGATGCGTATGCGCAGCGCACGGAGTGGAACGTGCGCGACAGTGACGGCACCCTCATCATTGCGCCTATTCCCCCGAGCGGGGGCACGGAATGGACCGCCACCTGCGCGGCGCAGTGGCAGCGGCCCGTGTGGATCGCATCGGTGCGCACGCCCGAAACCGTGCCGCTGCACGTGCCGCGCCTGGTGCACTGGCTGACCACACACCGCATCCAACGCCTCAACGTGGCCGGCCCTCGGGCCAGTGAAGCCGATGCGGCGTACGCCATCAGCGCTGCGCTGACTCGGGCGCTTCTCCAGGCGTTTCCGTAGACGTCCTCTGCTGGTCGAGTGAGGCCTCAAAGCCAGGCTCTCCGGGCCGCTTGCGGTGGCGCTGTGCGTACAAGTCCTCACCGTTATCCACGCGCTGCTTGGCCCGCCAGATGACGTAACAGATCCCGGCAAACGAGGCCACCACGAACAGCAGGAAGGGAATCCACAGCGGCACCCGGTCCCCAAACCGCCCGAACTGCCGCGCCTGGATCTCCGGGAAGCGAATGGCCTTGTCCAGCAGCCACACGGAGAGCACCGCCCCCACGAGGGCGGCGAACGTCAACCCGGCCTTCAAGAGGCGCGAGCGACGGGTACGTTCGGTCGACGGAGCACTGGTGTCGTTGGAAGCAGCCATGAGGGTTATGCAGAGGCGCGTTCGGTATGATCGAGCCGGATGGGGAGGCCGCTATCTTTCAGGTGCTGCTTGACCTCCTCAACCGAATAGGTCCGAAAATGGAAGATCGAGGCGGCGAGGACGGCATCGGCCTGCCCGTCCGTCAGGCCCTCGCGAAGATGCTCCTTGGTGCCAGCCCCACCCGAGGCGATGACGGGAATAGATACGCGGTCCGTGATGCGGCGGAGGAGAGCGGTGTCGTACCCGTCCTTGGTGCCGTCGCGGTCCATGGAGGTGACGAGCAGCTCGCCCGCCCCGCGCCGGGTGGCCTCTACGGCCCACTCGATGGCGTCCAGCCCGGTAGCCTTGCGGCCGCCCTGCACATACACCTCCCAGGTCAGGGGATCGGTGCCGGTACGCTTGGCATCGATGGCCACCACGATGCACTGCGAGCCGAAGGCCTCGGCGCCGCGGGTAATCAGGTCCGGATCTTTGATCGCGGCCGAGTTGATGGAGACCTTGTCGGCTCCGGCGTGCAGCATCGCACGCATGTCGTCCACCGTCCGGATGCCGCCGCCGACGGTCAGGGGGATGAAGACCTCATCGGCCGTGCGGCGCACCACCTGATGCATGATGTCGCGGTCTTCGTGGGTCGCCGTGATGTCCAGAAACACCAGCTCATCCGCCCCCGAGGCGTCGTAAAACCGGGCCTGTTCGACCGGGTCGCCCGCGTCGACGAGGTCTACGAAGTTGACGCCTTTGACGACGCGGCCCTGGTCTACATCCAGGCACGGAATGATGCGTTTGGCAAGGGGCACAGTACGACCTCAGGAAGGGTGGGAAAGTCAGCAGTTCGATGGCAAGTCGGCTGAGGTGCGCATCGGAGCGGTAGAATAGGTGTCGAGGTCCACCTGGTCTTTGTCATGCCAGCACCAGAATTGCTGGCAGGGAAACTGGTTTTC
>CAYFRR010000068.1:7619-13491 GCA_964345505.1 uncultured Rhodothermales bacterium | reverse complement strand
ACGGCCATCGGGCTGCGGCATCGGCAGGTGCAGCGGCTGCTGAAAGGGCCGCAGGGATCGACTGTGGCACTGGACCTTCATCGCCCTCACACCGGTGCGCGCTACACGGCCACTGTTACGCGAGACCGCATCCCGCTTCGCTCGTTGGATACGGCCTTCATGCTGGATCACCGGACGGGCTTTATCAAGCTCAACCGGTTTTCCCGCACCACCTATCACGAGTTTTCGGAGGCGCTCAAGGGGCTGCGACAGCAGGGGATGCAGCGGCTGGTGCTGGACCTGCGTGACAACGCCGGTGGCTTCATGCACATGGCGGTTCGGATTGCGGACGAGTTTCTGCCCTCCAACCGCCTGATTGTGCGGGAGGAAAGCCGCCTGTCCGAGTACAACCGATCCCACCGGGCAAACGGCGGGGGTATGTTCGAACATGATCCCGTTATCGTGCTGGTGAACGACCGCTCGGCATCGGCCAGTGAGATCCTCGCCGGGGCGCTGCAAGACCACGACCGCGGGCTCATCGTGGGGGAGCGGACGTTCGGGAAGGGCCTGGTGCAGCAGCAGTTCGAGCTGCTGGATGGAAGCGGTCTCCGGGTCACGATTGCGCGGTATCACACACCGTCTGGCCGCCTGATTCAGACGCCATACGACGGTCTGGACCGGCAGGACTACTACCATCGTTCAGCTAACACGTTGGCTGAAGGTCCGTTACCAGCCGACGAGGCGGTGGACGAAGTGCCGGACTCCATCCGGTTCACGACGCGCGCCGGGCGGACCGTTTACGGGGGCGGTGGCATCCTGCCCGATCATCTCGTACGCACTACGCCTGACGCGCCACTGGTGCGCGCCATTTTTGAGCAGGACCTCCTCCGTACCTTCGCCCGTCGCTGGTTCGATCAGGAGGGGGCCGTGCTGTTCGCTCAATGGGCTGGCGAGGAAGACCGCTTTCTGCAGCACTTCCGCGTTGGCGATAACACGTTTGCCGCTTTCACCGATACCCTGGCGGCTCGTGGTCTCTTACAGGACCTTCCATCACGTCTCGTACAGAACACCGCACACGCAGAAGCCGCCTCAGGTCCGGCGGAGGAAGCGCCCTACCCGTCTCCCCAGGCGACAGTCGCGCCACAGGCTCAGCTGCAGGCGAATCGCTACCTGCTGACCGAGCATCTGAAGGCGGAGATCGCACGCCGGCTCTACGGGCAGCGGACATACGCCACGGTGCAGGCTCAGGCTGATCCGGTTGTTCGTCAGGCCATGAACGTCTGGCCCGACTCGGAGCGCATGGCGGCGTCTTATTGAGTGTTATTGAGTGCCAGCCAGCTACTGCAAAAGGTGGACCTGTCCTCGCGCGGCGGCGTCATCCTGTAGTGCACGCATAAAGCCAGGCGAACGCGTTAGTTCATAAAACCTTAACGAGGCGTGGGCGTGGATGAACAGCAACTTTGCCGAATAGCTCTTGTCTTCCCCGTGTGCCTTTTCCATGTGAACGTAGCGTGCACAGCCCTGTGAGTCTCGGAAGCAAAGCGAAATCACACGCGCCTGAGCACGCACGAGGCCGAAAGGGCCTATCAAATTTCTAAAACGTTTGACATTCGAAATCAGAATAGGTAAAATCGAAGTGTGTGGGAGGCACATTTACCCCGCCACATGATCTCCCGCTGCAGGAGGCGCCGCACCGGCGTGATGCAGCACGATGCATTACGCATTACAGCTTCATGCATTTCCGATCGTCCACCAATCCTCTGTTTGCCGAACAGGCACTGATCTATGACCTCTTCGAGTTTCTTTTTGCTGCTGCCCCAAGCAGCGGACGAAGGCACCATCAACATGCTCGTAAACTACTACAATCAGGGCGGCGAATTTATGTGGCCCGTGATGGTCTGCTTCCTTGTGGGCCTGGCGATTGCCTTCGAGCGCATCATCACGCTGAACCGTGCCGACATCAACACGCGCAAGTTCATCCTTGAGGTGAAGAAGGCGCTGGACGAAGGCGGCGTGCAGGCAGCAGAAGATGTCTGCGCGCGCACGCGCGGTCCGGTAGCGTCTGTCTTTCAGGCCGGCCTGCTCCGCGCTGACGAAGGCATCGATGCCGTCGAGAAAGCTGTCGTCTCGTACGGGTCGGTTGAAATGAGCTTTCTGGAGCGCGGCATGGTGTGGCTCTCGCTCTTCATCACGATTGCCCCGATGCTCGGCTTTCTCGGAACGGTGGTCGGGATGGTGCTCGCCTTTGACGCCATTGAAGCTGCCGGCGACATCTCGCCAAGTCTTGTGGCAGGGGGGATCAAGGTAGCCCTGCTGACGACCCTCTTTGGTCTGATCACCGGTGTGGTGCTGCAGATCTTCTACAACTACGCCGTGTCGAAAATCGACCGGATCGTGACCGAGATGGAAGAGGCCACCATCGAGCTTATCGACTCCCTCGTCCTGATGGAGTCCGGTCAGCCCGTTGCAGAAGAGTCGGCCCCGGCTGCCGCCTCAGACGACACCGAGTAAGACCGCTGCCGCGTGGCTTCGCGCCGCGCTGTTGCGTTCCTGGGGCGTGTGGGCTGCTACCCCGCGCCCGCTGCCCCGCGCCGTTTTAACCTCTTGCTTCTCTGCCCGCTCCTATGACCTTCGCTGAAATTGGAATCTGGGCCCTGTTGATTATCTTGGGCCTTACCACCCTCGCCGTCGTGATTTTTGGCGCCCGCAATGCCACCTACGGGAAAATAAACCCGGTGGCTGGCCTCATCGTCATCTCGCCTGTTGTGATCCTCGGCATTTTGGGCGCAACCATGGAGACCTGGACACAGGCCGGCATCGTGACAATGCTCGTGATGCTTGGGCTGACGCTCCTTGCCATGCTTGTAACCGGGATGCGTGGCTTCTTTGGCATGCGGTAGTCCTGGCTGTCGTTTTCTCTCGCTCCGTTCCTTTTTTGCTGCCCCGTACCCATGGCTGGATTGCTGGATAAAAAACGTGACCGCGAAGAGATACAGGTGCCGCTGGCGGGTATGGCGGACATCGCGTTTCTCTTGCTCATCTTCTTCCTTGTCGTTACCACCATCGACATGGATACAGGCATCGGAATGACCCTGCCGCCCAAGCTCGATGAAGACCAGGAGCCACCGCCGGTCCGTCAGCGGAACGTCATGAACCTCCTGCTGAACGCGCAAGGGCAGTTGCTCATGAATGACGAGCTGGCCAACGTCAGCCAAGTGCGCGAGCAGGTGGTGCGGCACGTGACGAACTTTGGCGAAGACCCCAACCTCTCGGAGCGCCCCGGCGTGGCCGTCGTGTCAATCAAAACAGACCGCAACACGCGCTACGATCGCTACATCGACGTGCTCGATGAAGTGTGGATGGCCTATTTTGCGATCTGGGACAATGCCGTGCGTAGTGGCGAGTACACGGGGGGGCGGACGTATCGGGATTACGACCAGTATCGCAATCAACTGGGCGAAGATGAGGAGAATGAAATCCGTGAAGTGTTTCCGGCGCAGATCTCTGTAGCTGAGCCAGATCAGGGCTGACGCCTTTCCTTCGCGCCCTTTCCATGATGTCTACCTGAACACCTATTCATGAATCAGAAATTTCAAAAGAAGCGCACCTCCGGAGAAGATAAAGGGATTCCGGTCGCGTCCATGCCGGATATTATTTTCATGCTGCTGATCTTCTTCATGGTTACTACCGTCCTGCGGGAAACCGAAGTGCAGGTGCGCACGCAGCTGCCACAGGCAGAGGCCCTCACGAAGATTGAACAGCGCCGCTTCCTCAGTAACGTATGGGTTGGTCCCATCCGCTTGCCGGGCAATGAGCTGGGCGAGACACGCGTTCAGATTGATGATGCGCTGATGGAGGAAGAGGAGTTCAACACGATTCGCAACATCATGTACCGCAAGCTGCAAGAAGAGCCCAAGCTCATTGTGTCCCTTCGGGTAGACGTGACCGCGGAGATGGGTCTTGTGACTGACGTGCAAGAGGAGTTGCGTGAGGCCAATACCCTGCGCATTAACTACTCGTCGCGTCAGCAGCCGCAGTAGCGTGTGGCCTGAAGCGAGGAGAAAACACCCGGTAACGACAAGTGAATCTTGCTTGATTTCAAAGAGTCCTGCTTCGGCAGGGCTTTTTTTTGTTTGATGCCGTGTATTTTCTGCTGGATCGCGGAGCAACGGGCAGCTTCGCCACGATCACTTCTATTTTCTCCTGCTTTTGACCACTGCCGCACTATGACGCATCGCGTGACACTACTTCCCGGAGATGGCATCGGACCTGAAGTGATGGAGGCTACGCTTCTGGTGCTGGACGCCACAGGTATTTCGTTTGACTGGCACCGGCACGACAAGGTAGGAACGGCGGGGCTGGAGGCTTATGGCGAGCCGCTGCCCGACGCTGTCCTCGACTCCATCCGTGACACGGGCGTTGCGCTTAAAGGGCCGATTACGACGCCGGTGGGCAAAGGCTTCCGGAGCGTGAACGTGGAGCTCCGGCAACGCCTGGATCTGTTTGCCAACGTCCGCCCTTGCCGTACGCTACCGGGCATCAAGTCGCCCTTCAAGGATGTTAACCTCATCATCTTTCGCGAGAATACAGAGGGCATGTATTCTGGTATCGAAAACTTTGATGAGCGGCTGCAAATCGCAGATTCCATCGCTCGCATCACGCGGAAGGGGTCAGAGCGCATCATTCGCTTTTGCTTCGACTATGCCCGACGGCACGGCCACGAACAGGTGACCTTGGCCCACAAGGCCAACATCCTGAAGCAAAGCTCCGGGCTGTTTCTGCAAGTAGGGCAGGAGATCGCCTCCGAGTTTGAGGAAGTGGAGTTTAACGACCGCATCATCGACAACATGTGCATGCAACTCGTGATGCGGCCACAGGACTACGACTGCATCGTAACCACCAACCTGTTCGGAGACATCCTGAGCGACCTGTGCGCCGGGCTCGTGGGTGGCCTTGGCGTGGTGGCAGGCGCAAACATTGGTCACGAAAACGCCGTCTTTGAGGCGGTGCACGGGAGCGCCCCCGACATCGCTGGGCAGCAACTGGCCAACCCCACGGCCCTGATCCGGACGGCCGCCATGATGCTCAGCCATCTCGATGAAAACGACGCGGCCGCCGCCGTAGAAGCGGCGGTGGTGGAAGCCTATGCCGAGCAAGATACCCTCACGCCTGATGTGGGCGGGACGGCCAACACCATGGAATACGCGGAGGCGCTGGCCACCCGCGTGACTGATCACCTCAGCGCTTAATCTTTTCGGTTGTAGTCCCCACCGATGACGGCCGTCCGGCCGTTGCTCTGCACGGCGCGGATGCCTGGCTCACTGCCCATCGTTTCCTTTGCTGCTCTTTGCTTAGCCTGCACGACTCCCATGATTCAGCGTATTCAAACCGTTTACCTTGCGCTTGGCGCGCTCGCGCTTATCGCGCTGGCCTTACTGCCCGCTATCTGGCAAAGCGTGGCTGCTGACGCGTACCCCTGGTTTGCCCCTGGTACGGCTGGTGCGGCAGCGGCGGCAGCGGTCGTCGCTGTCTGGAGCATCTTTCTGTACGAAGACCGCCCGCGCCAGCGTACGGTCGTGCTGGGCGCTCAACTTCTCGCGGTCATCACGCTGCTTATCGTCTATGGCACCTTCTTTATGGTAGGGGCACTGGACGTGCGGCCAAGGGGCGAGATGGAATGGGGACGGCTCACGGCGATGGTGCTTCCCGTGCTGGCCTACGTCTTCTTCTTTCTGGCCCGGCGTGGCATCGAAAAAGACATCGATCTGGTGCGTTCTATGGACCGGCTTCGCTAACGCATGGCTGATGCTGCTTCCCCGTCAACATCCGAGCGTCCGGTGCTGCTGGTGCCGGCGCTGGTCATCGGGGTGGTGAGCTTTGCGTTCAGCGCTAT
>CAYFRR010000068.1:0-7519 GCA_964345505.1 uncultured Rhodothermales bacterium | reverse complement strand
TGCTGCTGGTGCCGGCGCTGGTCATCGGGGTGGTGAGCTTTGCGTTCAGCGCTATCCTGGTACGGTGGGCCGGAGAAGCGCCCGCCCTCACCATCGCGGTCTGGCGTACCGGGCTGGCGGTACTCTTTCTGTTGCCCGTAGCGGTGCCGATAGCGGGTGCTGAGATGCGTCAGCTGACGCGGCGCGAGTGGGGATTGATCGGGGCCGCCGGTGTGGTGCTGGGCCTCCACTTCGTCGCCTTCATCGAGTCGCTGTTTTACACTACGGTAGCCAGCGCCACGGTGCTGGTGACTACCAGCCCCATCATCCTGGCCGTACTGGGCTATGTGGTGCTGGGCGAACGGCTGGCCCGCCGCCGGCAGCTGGCCGTAGGGGTGGGCGTATTGGGGGCGCTACTGCTGGGCTGGGGCGACCTCGGCGGAGATGCGACGCGGCCGCTCATCGGGAATGCACTGGCCCTAAGTGCGGCGGTCCTGGTCAGCATCTACTTGCTGATTGGGCGCGTGGTGCGGCGGGAGCGGTCCTGGCTGGCCTATCTGTTTCCGCTGTACACCGTCGTGGCGCTGACGACGCTCGTGGTGGCGGCCGTCCGGGGGGCGCCACTGCTGGGCTTTAGTCCTACATTCTACGGCCTGTGCGCGCTGATGGCGCTGGGGCCGTCCCTGTTAGGGCATGGCTCGTTCAACTACGCGCTGCGCTACCTGCCGGCGGCGGTGGTAGGGCTGCTCGCGCTGGTAGAGCCTGTAGGGGCCTCCATCCTGGCGTATGCGTTCTTCGCCGAACAGCCGGGCCTCCTGGCCCTTTTTGGGATTACGTTGGTCCTCGGAAGCGTCGCTGTGGCGCTCTGGCCGGCCCGGCGGGGGTCTCCTTCAGAACCATAGCCCGGAACGTAGGGACCGGTCGTTAAGTCGGGGGGCGAAACCTTCGGGCAAACGCCGCCGAGGGTAGCTCCTGAAAACGGCGCCGGCCGCGCATGAAGTAGTCCCACACGATGCTGCGCTTGTAAGAGGGCGGGACCACCGGGTCCGTCTCCATCGGCCGGTCGGCAGCAAATGCGCCCTTCATCCGATGCGCGTCAGCGTAGGCCCGAACGATCGCTCCGGCTTCAGCAGGCTTACCCAGCGCCAGCGCCCGCCCAACCGCAGCGGTATCGTGCAGCACGCGCTCGGGAAACACGCGCCGCCACTGGCTGGGCGGGAGGTGCTTGTACAGCAGCAGCAGGCTGTTGCGGAAGTTGTAGTACACCTTCTCCGGCGATCCCTGCGGCAGCGAGGCCCCACCGATGTGGTAGACTTCGCTCGCTGGGGCTACCCGCACCCGGTAGCCGGCCCGATGCAAGCGCCAGCAGAGGTCGATCTCTTCCATATGTAGCCGAAACCGCTCATCCAGCAGCCCTACGGTGTCAAGGGCGGAGCGCCGCAGCAGCAAGGCGGCCCCGGTGGCCCAGAAGATATCGGCGGGCGCGTCGTACTGGCCGGCATCAGGCTCCATCGTAAAGAAGAGACGCCCCCGGGTGAAGGGGTAGCCGAGACGGTCCAGGTGTCCACCTGCCGCACCGGCATACTCGAACCGCTGCCGGTCGTCGATCTGCAAGAGCTTGGGCTGCACCGCAGCGACGGTGGGGTCCGCGGTCATCTCGTGGACGAGCGGCCAGAGCCAGCCGGGCGGCACCTCGATGTCGTTGTTGAGCAGCAACACGAACTCGCCGGTTGCATCAGGCACGGCGGCGTTGTTGCCCCTGCAAAACGCCCAGTTTTCTGGATGGCAGACCACCTTCACGCCGGGATGCGTGCGCTGCAGCCAACCGGCGGTGCCGTCCGTAGAGGCGTTATCCGCCACAATCACCTCAAGGTCAGGATAGGCCGTGGCCAGCACGCTGGGCAGGCAGCGCTGCAGCAGGTGCAGGCCGTTCCATGTCACGATGATGATGGAAACGCGCGGCGCGTCGGGCATAGGCAGGCGGGGATGAACAGCAAACAGCCGTATCCTACGAGCGGGCGACGGGCCGGTTTGGGCGAGCCGGTAGCGCGCCGTTGGGTGACCGGCGGCAGGCCATCGAAAACCTACCCGATAGAAAACCTGTCACATAAAAAAGCCGGTGAAGCCTGAAGGCCCCACCGGCTACCCCACCATCAATGGGAGAACCAGACGCGAATAAATACGACGGCTCTCGTTGATGTGCACCCTTATAGACACACGGCATCGCACGATATAACGTCTTGTTTGTGAAGGTTTAATGAGGTAAACAAGGGGTTGCAGTGAACCGTGCGGCACCGTCGTGCCACGCGATACGGCACAGCGGCTGACAGCGACTGAATGGGGACTCGGCACATGGACTTGGCCCCCGGGTACGACCTCGCGAGCGCCCGTATGTTGTCTTGATTTCCTATTTGCACCGTCATGCCTCCGACCCTTCCAGAAGCCCGCGTGGTGTTGCAGAAGCACTGGGGGTACGCCGATTTCCGCCCGGGGCAGCGGGAAGTGGTAGAAGCGGTGCTCGCCGGGTATGACACCCTCGCCATCCTGCCCACGGGCGGCGGTAAGTCGATCTGCTACCAGGTGCCCTCGGTGCTACACGATGGCCTCACCCTGGTGATTTCACCACTGATCGCGCTGATGCAGGATCAGGTGGCGCATCTGAAGGCGCACCGCGTGCCGGCGGCATTCATCAACAGCAGCCTCTCGCGGCGAGAGGTGGAGCAGCGCTGGACGAATGCGGAGCATGGCCAGTATGAGCTGCTGTATGTGGCGCCGGAGCGATTGGAGTCGGACCTATTCATGGCGCGCGCCGAGCGGCTACGCATCCGGCTGCTGGCCATCGATGAGGCGCACTGCATCAGCGAATGGGGGCATCAGTTTAGGCCGGCGTATCGACGCATTGCCGAGGCGCGCACGCACATGGGCGACCCGCCCACGCTGGCCGTTACCGCTACCGCTACGCCCGAAGTGCGCCGCGACATCGTGGAGCAACTGAAGCTCCGCGATCCCCGGGTGATTGTGCGGGGCTTCGACCGGCCCAACATCGTGTGGTCCGTCTTTCAGGAAGCCAACAAGCAGCAGAAAGTGCAGGACATTGTGCAGGCCGTGCCAGGCAGCGGGATTCTATACGCGGCCACGCGCCGGGGCGTGGATCAGTGGACGCGCTGGTTGAATGCACAGGGTGTGTCGGCGGTGGGGTACCATGCGGGCCTCCGGAAAGAGGCTCGGCAGGAAGCGCAGGAGGCGTGGATTACCGGCGAGCATCGCGTCGTGGTGGCGACGAACGCCTTTGGGATGGGTATCGACAAGCCCGACGTCCGGTTTGTCGTGCACGTGGCGATGCCGTCTTCCCTGGAGGCGTACTATCAAGAGGCCGGCCGGGCGGGTCGGGATGGGGCGCGAGCCTATGCGGTGCTGCTGTATCACCCGTCAGATGAGGCCACGCAAGAGGCGCTCATCGAAAACAGCCATCCGTCCGCCACGGAGGTGCGGCAGGTGTACGACGCCGTGTGCAACCTGGGCCAGGTACCGGTGGCTGCGCTGCCGGACGACCCGGTGGTGGTGAACCTGGAGCGTGTGGCGCACCTGACGGGCTGTGCGCGGGGCAAGATCCGTGCAGCGATGGCGTTGCTGGAACAGCAAGAGGCGTGGACGCAAGTGCCGACGCGCCCCCATCATGGGTTTGTTCGCTTTCGGAAAACGGTGGCGCAGCTGCGGGCCTACAGCCGCTCGCTCGACAACCAGGCGCTGGCCGCTTTTGTGCAGGAGGTGCTCCGCGCGGTGCATGCGGATGCGTACCAGACGTGGTGGCCGCTGGACGTGGGTTGGCTGGCACGCCGCACGGACGTCTCAAAGGGTCGCGTGCAGCGGGGGCTTGCGTTCTTGGAGGGCCGGGGCCTGCTGGACTGGCACCCGCCCGACGGAGCGCTGCGGCTGGAGCTTTGCTTTGCGCGGGCGCAGAAGCTGCCCGTGGATGCTTCTGCCGTTGCGCGCGACCAGAAGCGGGCCGTGCAGCGGCTGCGCGACATGCGGCGGTACGCACGCTCGGTGGGGTGCCGGCGGCAGTTCTTGCTGGGCTATTTCGGGGAAGGCCATCCCGACCGCTGCGGCGCGTGCGATAGCTGCCTGGGTCGCCATACGCCGTCGCCCATCACACCAGACGATGAGCCTGCGCTGCGCACCTTGCTCCAGGCCATTGCCGACGATGTATCGCGCTCCGAGTGGTTGCCCGAGCAGCCTGGGCATCGCACCGATGCGCTGCTGCGGTATCTCATCCAGGAAGGGCACGTCCGTGTGGTGGATCCTGTAGCCGAGGACTTTGCCCTGACCAACACGGCTGCGGCCTACCTACCGGCGCCGACCACCGACACGTAAAGCCGACCGGATGGGCATCCACTCCTGGCATCTACTCTTGCCCCTCAAACACGCCCATCTCGTCTTCCCGCAGCCGGTCCACAACGCGGCGGTAGAGCGCGTTGTACGCCCGTGGCCGCTCCGCGTAGTAGGCCACGGTCTCCTCATAAGCCTGGGCCGAGATCCCGTGATAGGCAAAGAGAGAGTCCCGGGCGCTCGGCGGGAGCGTCTCGCCTTCCAGGTCAGCTCGGGCTTCCAGCAGATGGAGGTCCGCGATCACTACTACGAGCGTGTCCTCATCCAGCGGCGGCTGCTCGTCCTCCAGCAGGGTGCACGCAGCCGTGGGGCTAAGCAACACCACGGCCAGAATTAGGGAAAGCAGGCGCATGGATGAAGACAAACGGCCAGTTGGGCAGCGAGGGGTGCGGGTGGTCAGTCAGCCTGTGCGACAGCCCGCTCCTGTTCTTCTGCGGTGCGGAACGTCTGGGCAATGATCTCCATCTGCCGGATAAAGTCGCGCTTGTTGTACTCTGGCGCAAACACCATCCCATCCATCAGATAGTTGCGGCCGCTGGCCTCGTCATAGAAGGCATACGAGACGAACGAGCCGCCCATGCCGGCAGGTTGCCGGTTGCCCTCCTCATCTTCTCCAATCATGTGCCAGAGCCCCCGCATCTCAAAGCCATAGCGGCCCTGAAATTCCGTCTCTTCGATCTCCAGCGGCCGGCGCTGATCCACTTCTATCCAGTCATCCCAGGTGCCCTGTAGATAGATCCGGCTGAGGGAGTCGCGCTTCGTAAGGACCCACTCGGGGGAAAGGTCGGCCGGGTTGGCGTCTTCTTCGTAGTAGACAAAGAGGCTCCGCCAGGTGTCGGTAAGGATGCGCCGCAACCAGACAACGTCGGTGGTATCCACGGCGATCTGGTAGTCGTGCTGGGCATTGACTGCAAAGCCGTGGGTATCCATCAGCGTTTCCTCAAGGTCGTGCTGGCGGCCGCGCCGAAACATGTCATAGCGTACGCGCTCCTTGATAACCGTCTGGAAGCTATCGCGGATGGCCGGTCCGTTGTTTTGCAGCGTCTGGATGAGGCGGCTGGTGTCGCTGGCCGTGATGAAGAACACCTGTTGCCCCCGCCGCCACTGATCCCTCCGTGAGACGACCGCCGTGCCCCCATCGGACACCGCCTGCCGGGCAGACTCCGAGAGGACGCTTCGCATAAACCGGCTCTCGTTGGTATCCTCATTCAGGGGAGCGACAAACACCACGTTTTTCAGCGACTGCGCTCGGTTGAGATCGCGCTCGCGCTGGATGGGCAGGTGATTCACATCAAACATCCGCTCCGGCACCGGATGGGTGTAGACCCACTGGGCGACGGCATTCCGTGTGGCCTCGCCCAGAGCTGCATCCCAGTGGGTGGTATCGATCACGATGGTCACTTCACTGTCTGACCCCGCAGCCGATGGACGGGTGTCGATGGCGTCACATCCAACGAGCACCAGAAGGAGCAAGCCCGTGAATAGCAGGGGGGCGATAAGGCGTGCCCACGAAACAGTCGGTAGCGTCATGGCGGGGGCGGTGCAGGGAACAGGCATAGCGGGGAGAGCTGTGAAAACATGCAGCGTTTGTAACTCAAAGGCGAAACCGGTGTTGCCCGCGGTTACCCGGTGGCTTCCGCTGTTGGTACACCATGCTTTAGCGTTCGGGCAAAAGCTTCGACCTTCTGCAGTCGTTCGTTTAGCGGCAGGTCCGTCTCGTCCCACAGCCGCTCCACCTCGTTGATGAGGGCCGAGCCTACGATGAAGCCGTCGGTGTGCGTGCTGAGGTGCTGGGCGTCCTCGTGCGAGCGGATGCCGAAGCCTACCAGCAGCGGGTTGCCCGTGACGAGGCGGCGGGCCCGTTTCAGGTACGCGCTCACGCGGTCGACGCCGTCGATCGACGAGCCAGTGAGGCCGGTCATCGACACGGCATACACAAAGCCTGTCGCGCGCTCATCCACGGCCTGAATGCGCTCGTCTGTGGAGTTGGGGGCGATCAGGTACACCACGTCCAGCCCGTGCGCCCGGGCGGCATCGTCGATGAGGGCCCCCTCGTCCGGAGGCAGGTCCGGCAGGATCAGGCCATCCACCCCGGCCGCTGCGGCTGCTTCGCAAAATGCCTCGACGCCAAACCGGTACACCGGGTTGATATACCCCATCAGCAGGACCGGCGTCTCGCTCTGCTTGCGAAAGTCGCGCACGACGGTAAAGGCATCGGCCAGGGTGACTCCATGGTGGAGTGCCCGGGCGCTGGAGCGCTGAATGGGCAGGCCCTCGGCCAGCGGATCGCTAAAGGGCATCCCCAGCTCAATGAAATCCGCGCCGCCGGCATCAATGGCATGCAGCAGGTCGACGGTGTGAGCCGGTGAAGGAAAGCCATTGGTCAGAAACAACCCCATGGCATTTTCGCCGCGCTGCTGGAGGGCGGTTAGGGTGTCGGTGAGTCGGGACATGGGGGTTTGGGCGGTTGGGCGAAAGGGCGGTTGGGCCAAGGGGCGAAAGGGCGGTTGGGCGAAAGGGCAGGCCTTTGGCTTACGGACTACTGCTCCTCAGACGATTTATCAGGTTGATCTGGGGGGATTCCGTCTGGGATATAGGGCGCTGGCGGCTCCCTCAGCGAGGCAGGACCGCACCATTTGTCGGATGACCGCATCATCTTTACAAGGCTGCCCTGTATCTTATCGTACTGGTCATCAAGATCATCGTAAGCTTTTTGCGAGATGTAGTGGTGTCCGAGCGCGAAATCCAGCCAGGCGCGCGTTTCAGCAGCCTCCGCATCTGCATCTGTCAACTTGCTCACGAAGTGCTTTGGGTAGCGTCGCTTTCGCCAAGCTTCAGCAATGTTGGCATTGACAGAGCGCGAGGACCGTCGGATCTGATCTGTAAGGGCATAGCGTTCTTCACGTGGCCAGCTTTGGGAGGCTTCATAAATGGCCTGCGCCGCACAGAAGGCGTCCCGGTACACCCGGAGTTCGCGAAATCGCTTGATCATGACATCAGAGCCGTAAGTTTCACGTCCAATATCTGCCTTGTCCCCTACACGCCTGGACTTCAATACGCCCACACGCCCTCTCGCCCATGCTCCCACACGGCACATCACGCATACTTCGCAATCGTAGCCATATCCTTATCGCCGCGGCCGGAGCAGTTG
>CAYFRR010000067.1:0-13810 GCA_964345505.1 uncultured Rhodothermales bacterium | reverse complement strand
CGTGGCGTGTGGGCCGTGCTCTCAGGCGGTTCCCAAACCCAAGATACAACAAGATACAAAAGGAAGGCCGCCGCGACACCCCTGCCACTCGCATGCACTTCAGGGCCAGGAAGCAGCGCTTCAGGCCCGAGGCTCGCCCCGATGATGAGTCTCCACCCGGTAAGGCCCCACGGCACCACGGTCGGCGCCTCCGCCAGTGGCGGCCGCTGCGGGCTTCTACCAGGCCAAAGCCAAAGCCCAGATAGACGCCCCGGGGCTTGTATCCTGCACCATGCAGCGCCGTGCAGCGCCGAGGTCCTCACACCGCGCGCTCCACGTCCATCTGGAAGGCCCGGATGCGATGGTCGGCGTCATGCGTCGTGTTGAACTCGGCAATGGCGTCCATAAACGCCTGGGCTTCGTCATCCGCCACGAACGCCCAGGTGAGCGTTGAGTAGGCCGGATGGTTGGAGTGCCCGAACCACCCAATATCTGAGGCTGAGGCCTCGTCTGCGTGGTAGTGGCCGCGAATATCGATCTCACTAAACACCTGAATGGCGTGAGCCCGGTAGAGCCGGTGCAAGTCGTCGCGGTACGTGTCGATACCCATCACTGCGACAAGTTTCATAGGATAAACCTCGTTTATTGGGCGGAGGGCGAGTCGTCGTCAGGCAGAGGCGGATCCTCAGCAGACGTCTGGCTTCCAGCCGCTGGGTCTGCCTGAGCGCCAGAGGCCGAAGGAGCCGCAGGGCTGCTCGGGCTCCCATCGCGTCCGCGTTCTTCAGGCGATTTGCGGCGCTCCAGCATGTAGTAGATAAGCGGCACGATGAGCAGCGTGAGGGTGGTGGAGGCCACGACGCCGCCAATGAGGGAGATGGCCAGCCCCTGAAATACGGGGTCGAGGATGATCACAAAGGCGCCGATGGCCACCGTTCCAGCGGTCAGCAAAATGGGACGGGTCCGCACCGCCCCCGCTTCGATGACGGCCTGCCTGAGCGGAACGCCGTCGTCGAGCCGGATATCGATAAAGTCGATGAGGAGCACGGAGTTGCGCACCATGATACCGGCCAGCGCGATGAATCCAATCATGGAGGTGGCCGTGAAGAACGCCCCCATGATCCAGTGCCCCACCACCACGCCGATGAGCGAAAGCGGAATGGCGACCATCATCACGATAGGCGTCGTGAGCGCCTGAAACCAGCCTACAATCAGTAGATAGATGATAACCAGCACAACGGCGAAGGCAATACCCAGATCACGAAACACCTTGTAGGTGATCGCCCACTCGCCATCCCACTTCAAGAAGTAAGCGTCGTTGGCCGTTGGGGGGCCGGTGTAGAGCGTAGACAGGGTGTATCCTGTGGGCATGTCGACCTCATTGAGGCGGTCTTCAATGTCGAGCATAGAGTAGACGGGGCTCTCGACTTCGCCCGCTACATCGGCCGTCACGTAAACCACGCGCTGCTGGTTTTTGCGGTTGATGCTCTTGCGCCGGGTGGTCTCGGTGACGTCCACCAGGTCGCCAACAGGAACGACGGCGCCCGCTTGCGTTTGCACGGGCATGGCGCGGAGGGCCTCCAGGTTTGAGCGGTCGGCCTCCTGCAGCCGCACCTCCAGGCTAACCAGGTCCTGGGCGCCCGGGACGCGGAGCGTGGACACCTGGGCGCCGCTTACCCCCATCCGCATGGCCTCGGCAATGCGCTGAGCAGAGACGCCCATCTGCATGGCTTTCTCTTTGTTCACATCGAACGTATAGCGCACCTGGTCGGCCTCTACGGTCCAGTCGACATCGACTACTTCATCGGTGGAGGCAAACAGAGCCTTCACCTGCGATGCAATGGCGCGTTGCGTTTCGGCATCGGGGCCGTAGATCTCAGCAACGAGCGTCGCCAGCACGGGCGGCCCGGGGGGCACCTCGGCCACCTTGATGGTAGCACCGTGGCGTGCGCCGATCGCTTGCAGCGCCGGTCGCATCGACTTGGCAATCGGATGGCTCTGCGTGCTGCGTTCAGACTTGGCGCGCAGGTTTACTTGAATATCGGCCTGATGGGGGAGCGAGCGGAGGTCGTACCGCCGCACGAGGCCGTTCAGGTTGATCGGCGACGCCTCGGCCACAAAGGTCTGGTAATCCACCACCTCGGGCTGTTGGGCCAGGTAGAGGCTCAAGTCCCGCGTCACCGCAGCCGTGCGCTCCAGGGGCGTGCCTTCCGGCATGTCGATGATCACCTGGAACTCGTCCTTGTCGTCGTACGGCAACATCTTCACCGTCACGGCCTGAAAGTAGAAGAGCGACAGCGAGGCCAGCAGCAGCAAGGTGGTGCCGCCGATGAAGCCCCACCGTATGCTGGCGTTGTCGAGGAGTGGACGTACGGCCGCCTCGTACCACCGGTAGATGGTTGTATCTTCGAGTTGGTAGGCCGGTGTGTCATCGGAGGGCGCGGAGGTGTCAAGCAGCCGATAGGCCAGATACGGCGTGATGGTAAGCCCCACAAACAGGGAAAACAGGGCGGCCAGCGAAGCGCCGATGGGCATTGGGCTCATGTAAGGCCCCATCAGGCCCGACACGAACGCCATGGGCAGCACCGCCGCGATCACGGTAAAGGTGGCCAGGATGGTCGGATTGCCCACCTCGTTGATTGCTGCCAGCGCCGCCTGCGCGAAAGGAAGCCGCCGCATCTTAAAGTGGCGCTCCATGTTCTCGGCGACGATGATCGAGTCATCGACCACGATACCCGTCACAAAGATGAGCGCAAACAGCGTAATGCGGTTGAGGGTGTACCCAAACATGTAGTACACAAACAGCGTGAGCGCAAAGCTGATGGGCACGGACAGAAACACGACCAGCCCGCCCCGCCATCCCATGGACAGACCCACAACCAGCGTAACGGTGAGAATGGCAATAATAAGGTGGAGAAACAGTTCGCTTACCTTATCTGAGGCAGACGCCCCGTAGTTACGCGTTGCGCTGACCGTTACCTCTGTGGGGAGGAGGGAGGGGCGCGTCTGCTCCAGAGTCGCGAGGACGTTTTCAGCGACCGACATGGCGTCGGAGCCGCCTCGTTTCGCTACCGCGAGCGTCACGGCCGAATACGTAGCCAGCGGGTCCGCTGACGCGTCGGCGTCACCGGCCGTGGGGAGGTGATGAGCGCCATACCCGAACTGCACGTAGCGCTCAGGCTCATCAGGTCCGTCGGTCACGGTCGCCACGTCGTCAAGGTACACGGGCGCTCCGTCACGAACGCCCACCACAAGGTTACGTACGTCGTCGGCATGTTCGAGGAAGGCGCCCGTTTCTACGAGATACTCCGCGTTGCCTGCCCGAAACGATCCCGCCTCCAGCTGCTGATTCGCTGCCCGCATCTGTTCGGCAATAGCCGGCAGGTCGAGTCCGTAGGCGGTGAGGCGGTTCGGATCGGTGTGCACGCGAACCGTGCGCGAGCGTCCCCCAATAACGTCGATTGCCGCCACACCATCGGCCCGTTTGAGCACGGTGGCCAGCTCGGTGCCCATGCGGCGCAGGTCGTAGTCGTCGTAGGTATCGCTGTGGAGCGTGAGGGCCAGGATGGGGATATCGTTTACGTCGCGCGTTTTCATAAGCGGCAGCGAGGCGCCCGGCGGCATCTGCTCCATGCGCTTCAGGATCTGCTCGTACAGCTTGACGAGGCTACGCGGAATGTCTTCGCCGACGTAGTAGCGCACGCTCACGGAGGCCTGCCCCTGCATGGCGGTCGAGTAGATGTACTCTACCCCTTCGATATTGCTGAGCAGGTGCTCCAGCGGTTCTATGATGCGGCTCTCCACCTCCGCAGGCGTGGCGCCGGGCTGCTGCACGAAGATATCGACCATCGGGACCTCAATCTGCGGGTCCTCCTCCTTCGGGGTCAGCCAGATGCTATAGATGCCGATGCCGAGGAAAGCGGCCATCAGCAGGGGCGTAATCTTCGAATTGATAAACGGCTGGGCGAGACGTCCGGCCAACCCTGATGTAGAAGCCATAACAGTACAAACAAAAATAGTGCGTGAGCAAGCGGGGCGGCGCGGGAGGCGTCAGTCCTGTATGGTAATCGGGTGCCCGTCGCGCAGGCGTCCGTCGGCCTGTACCACGTAGCGATCGCCCTGCTGCAGTCCCGACAGCACCTCTACCGCATCGCCGCGCTGTGTGCCGGTTCGGATCCATCGGAGCAGGGCCCGGTCATCGTCCCCAACGGCATAGACGCCGGTGAGCTGGCCCCGCGCTACGAGGCTGGACGTGGGCACGGTGAACATGAGGCGTTCGCCGGTTTCGTGGAAGACCTGTGCATACATTCCGGATTTGACTGAGGCTGGCGGATCGCTCAGCAGTACGCGCATGTGAAACTGCCGGCTGGCCGGATCCCCGCTGGGGTTAACCTCGGTCACGCGCCCGGTAAGCGTTTCGTTGGCTGCGCCGATGTTCACGCGTACGGTATCGCCCACCGCCATCGCGCCGATGTGCCGCTCCGGCACCCGGGTGCGCACCTCCAGTACGCCGCTGGCCTCCAGCGTCAGCAGAGGCTGCCCCGGGGCGGCCATCGCTCCCTGTTCGACGTGCTGCGCTATGATCGTTCCGGCCGCGGGCGCCATGATGGTGGTGTAGGTAAGCGACTCGTCGATTTCATCAAGCCGGTTGGCAAGGGCTTCGACGCGGGCCTGCGCTCGTTCATATCCTGCCTTGGCGTTGTCGTAGGCCTGCTGCGTAGCGCTGCCTCGCTGCAGCAGTGTGTCGATGCGTGCGAACTGCGTCCGGGCGTTCTGCAGGGCCACCTCGGCCTCGCGCTGCTGCGCCTCCACCTGCCGCCGCTGCGCCCGGATGTCGCGGTCGCTGATGCGCGCAAGCAGTTGACCTTCAGACACGGGCGTGCCCTCCGTGACGCGCACCTCATCCACGCGCCCCATGATGCGCGTGCTTAGCGGAATCCGCTCGGATCCCTCTACGGTACCCGTAAACCGAAACTGGCGGGGATGGCTGCGCTCGGTGAGTTCGGCCACTTGCACCGACACCGGTGCGCGGTCGTCGGTCCAGGCCTCGGGCTCCTCGCTTCCACAGGCAGCGATGCTGACCATGAGGAGCACGGTGAGCACGAGCATACCGGCACGTGCAATAGGGGGCTGGGTAGCGGCGGTCATAGCGAAAAAGGTGATAATGGGTAAAGAGGGTAACCTAAAGGAAAGGGGCGGTGCGCCTGGTGCTACGGCAGCGCCTGCTCCGTGAGCAGTTCGAGGCGAAAGCGGTTCACGGCATGGGTGTACCGGGCTTGCAGGGCGGCCAGCTCACTGTTGGCCCGTTGCGCCTCAGCATTGAGTAGATCGGTCGTGCCTTCGAGCCCCTGCTCGAACCGGTCCGACCGCAGACGGAATGATGCGCGGGCCTGCTCAACCACTGCCTCCGTTTGGGCAATGCGTTCCCGCGATGTCCGGAGCGCCCGCAGCGCAGCCTCGATCTCGACTTCGTTCTGTAAGGCGCGGTCGCGTATGGCCAGCTCTGAGACGCGGCGGTTGGCCTGCGCCTGCTGCACGCCCCCCACTTGTTCAAGCCCACCAAAGATCGTCCAACGCAGCGACAGCCCGACCGTCCAGTTCTGTCCCTGGGTGCCGAGGGGCACGGCGTCGTTCCATTCGTAGCTCCCCTGCGCGTTTATCGCAGGAAGAAACGCGGCCCGGGCCGCCTGTAGGCGCTGCGCTGCCGCATCCCGCTGTAGGCGCAGGGCGCGCATGTCCGAGCGCTCGTCATTCACCGCCTGCACGTCGATCTGCGCCGGTGCGCCGAGCGGGCCCGGCAGGCCATCGGTTGGGGTGAGGGGCGTCTGGTCTTCGATGCCCAGCAGGTACCGGAGCTGACCGGTGGCGTCGTCGACGGCCGCCCGCATCTCCGTCTGATCGGCCTCCAGTTCGAGCACCCGCACCCGCGCAGCCAACACATCGGCTTCGGTGAGCATCCCCTGATCAAAGAGGTCTTCCGCTCGCGATTGGTTGCTGCGTGCGGCCTCGAGAGCAGTCGCTACCACAGACAGCCGCTCGCGCGCCAGCACCAGCCCGTAATACTGCATGCGTACGCGGAAGCGCACCACCTCAGCGGTGCGCTGCGTCCCGAGGCCTGCAGCTTGCGCCTGCCGCGTGGCGGCCCGACGCTCAAAGAACCCGCCCGGGTTGAACACCGGCTGCTGCACCGTCACCTGCGTTGCAAAGTTTTCAGCGCGGTCCGGATCGTTTAACCGCGCGGGGGCAAAGTTGGCCTCTGTAATCGACTGCTGCTTGAGTAAAAAGCCAAACGCGTTGAGCGGGTCGGTGGTCGCGGTGGCCCGTTGCGATACCGATACCTGGGGCAGAAAGGTAGCCAGCGTCCGGCGCGCCCCTGCCCGAGCCGCATCCGTCTCCGCCGCTGCCGTCTGCACCTGGTAGTTTTCTGATTGCGCCCGTGAGACGGCTTCCTGCACCGACAACGCAAGCGTGTCGGGCACCTGTGCGCTGGCTCCCGAAAGGCTTCCCAATGCAAGCAGACAGGCAACAGCAAAGGATAGGCGGGTCATGGTCATGGTGCGGGTAAGGCCGTGCGTATCAGTGATCTCCGCTATATAACGAATGAGTTGATTAAGGTTCCGGCGCGGGCGGGCCGTAGCGCATGCTTCACGCCTGTCGTACGCGCAATCCCTGAACGGACCTCCGTGGAATTGAACCCCTTGGATCTGTTTGAGTCGTAGGAGATGGGATGCTACGCTAACATCTCGGCTCGTGAGTACCATGAACTGTAGCTGTTGCCAGTTACCAATATATAACTTTATGGTTGAATAATATACAGATACAGCACCGCTGCGGCATGGTTAGTCGTCGTTCCGTAGCGTCGACTGGCCGGTCGACGCCACAGGGGCGGCATCTGAAGCAATGCCATGGCACCGGGTTGTGGGGCGTCTCGTCCCTGGCAACGACGCAGGCGCTGCGCCGCTACGATGAGGGTCCGGGGGATCTGCTTGGACGAAGCCGATCAGGCCGCCATCGCCTTCCGCTTCTTGATCCATTGGCGCATGGCCGCAGGCGACATCACCTCGGGGTCGCCGTAATCGGCCTCTCCGGCATCCACCAGTTCATCGGGGAGGTGGTCAATGATCAGCTCAAGGTCCCGGTAGTCGGTGATTTCCTGGTCGATCACGTCCGCCATGTCGCGGCTGAAGGGGGTGGTCAGCAGATCGTGGTGGCGGAGGGCGCGGACCAGCCCGAGTAGCAGGGTCTCCCAGGTCGTCATCGGGATCTGCTTGGCGGTGGCCGACTCGGCGGCGGAGTCGACAAAGGCAAACGGCGTCTGGGCGAAGTCCTCGTCCATCGAAAGAAAGGCAGCGATCCAGTCGGTATCGAACGAGAAATCGAAAACGGTGGGGGTCGCAATGATGCGTTTGAGTAACGCGGCGTCGTAGAGCTTAAACGCTGCCTGCGTATCCGGAATGTCGCGAGAGAAGATGGCGTGGCCTGCCATGCGCTGCATGTGCCGGAGGTTCTTGATGCCAATCCCCCAGCGCGCCCCATCCTTCACCAGCACGGACGCTGGATGCTTGCGGTTACCCAGCACTACGCGGGTGCCATCATGCACGTAGGGTGCAACCAGCAAGCCGATCTGCCCCAGATGCACGGAGCTATCGGCGTCGGTGTAAATGACCGCATCCACGCCATCGGCAATCGCCCGCATGCTCCCGGCGATGATGGCGCCTGCTTTGCGCGAGTCATCGACGGAGGAAAGCTGGCGGAGGGGGCCGTCCGTAGCCGGGAGGTACTGCGCCAGATGGAGTATCTGTACGGGCTTCTCGGGGTCGTATGCAGCGGCGATCTCCTGCGCGATGGCGCCACTGCCGTGCGGGCAGCCGTCATCCACGGCGTAGAGCGACCAGCGGGCCGGCGTTCCGCTGCACACCCAGTCCAGCTGTTCGATTTTTCGCCGGAGGGCATCCTCCCCGAACGGATTGGCGTCACTGCTGGGGTAGAGCCGGTGCTGCTCCCCCCACATGGCGAACACGACGGCAACATGCACCGGCTCGGTAAGCGACAGCATCTGCAGGCGGGAGCGGTACAGCATGGCCGCCATGCGGAACTCAAGCGGGGCGTCCGTTTCGTTTGCGGCTGCGTTCAGGGCCTTTAGGGTCAGGTCCTCGTCCGCCAGCATCCGTTCGGCCAGACGGCGCAGGCTCCGGTGATGCGCAGGATTGGTAAGGTCGAAGGAGGTGCGCGCAGTCGCACGCCAGGTGTCGAGGGTCGGGTGGTGGGTCACGGTGTGCGGAAGCCCCTCCGGCAGAATGGTCGGTGGTGGATGAACCTCCTAAATAGCAGGGGGCCGCCGGTTGTTCGGGCAGTGCGTGCAATGGCGTCCGATGGTTTCGGGGTTGCGTTCATGCAGTTCGTGCCAGGTAGCGGCGCAGCGTGCTGCACCGTTGCACTGGTACCGCGGTTAATGGCATGGTACCGGGTTGGTGTGCGGGCACGACGACGCCTGATAATGTGGGGTCAGCGTTCGTGCCTTTGTTTGGTGCCGGGGGCCGATGCAGCACGCCGCGTCGCTACGGCAGGGGTGGTAAATGGATGGTGTCTTGAAGGCGGTTGGCGCCTCTGTTTCCGATGGCGTAATCATCGGGGTGCCGGGGTGGGTTTACGATGCGTGATGGGTGTCGTCTGCCCACCGCGCGGGGTTGGTTTCGATGTAGTGGCGGATGCGATGCCAGGCGCGTTCGTGGCGGATGATGTGGTCGTGGTAGCTACGTTGCCAGACGGTCCCGCCCGGGGTGCCACGCAGCTGGTTGATACGGCGTGTGACCGCGGATTTGTATGCGCGCACAAATGCACCCAATGATTTCGGATCCACGTTCGTACGTTCGGCGCCTTGTAGCGAAGCAGCGTGCTGCGTCGTTTCGTAGGGATCGCGAGAAAGGTCGTACCCCCGCGGGTCGGTCGGCGCCTCCGTTGCCTCGGGCGCAATCACCACGATGCCATGCACGTGGTCGGGCATCACCACAAACGCGTCCAGGTGCACCTCCAGGCGCAAGGCCTCAGACCGATGCCATTCTTCGTTGGCCATGCGGCCAAACGAATGGGTGCACATGATCCCATCGGAAATGTGGCCGAACAGGCAAGCGCGTTGGTACGTGCAGATGGTCACAAAATAGGCAGCCGGACGCGTATAATCCCATGCAGCCCACCGGCGCGCAGATTCATGGGTAGCGTAGCGTTCATGTGTTCTCGGCATGCAACACCCCATCTGATCGTGTGTCGTGGTGCGGTGCCGTCGACCATCCAGTCGACGCTACGCCCACAGGTGCTGAGGCCCTTTCAGACACATTCTACGCTACAGCCTAACCCGCTCTGCCCGCAATTTACGCGGTAGGAGGCCCAGGGCTATTCGCCGATGGGAGGCCTCAGGCGTTGCCATTCACCTTGAACTGGCGGATGGACCGAATGGCGCCCGGGTCGCCGGAGAGGTCGATGGCGCGCTGAATGAGGTTTTCCAGCTGCTCGGCGTCGAGCGGTTGGTCAATTGCATTAACGTCGTACGCGACGCCATAGTCGATGAAGTCGCGGTGGCTCGACTGCAGGTTGCTGGCGCCGGCGCGGTAGATGGAGTCGTTGATCGCTTTCTTCGTCCCGCGGACGTCGCTGTGGACAACGGCCAGCGTCCAGAAGGGCGGGGCCGCGTCGAGGCCGATGAGCTGGCCGGGTTGGAAGACGGTGTCGCGCACGGTGCCGCGCTGGTTGAACATGCGTGTGGTGGCGGCCACATACGCGGCGATGCGTGGCTGGGCCTCTTGCGTGGCGGCGCCGATGTGGGGAGTGGTGACCACCTCCTGCAGCTCGGCGTACGGGTTGCGCCAGACGTCTTCGGAGCTGCCCGGTTCTTCCGGAAACACGTCCACAGCCGCGGCTCGCACGCTCCCCTCTGCAATGGCGCGCTTCAGGTCCTCGGGGGGGTAGAGGAAGCCGCGGGCCGCATTGATGAAGCCGCGCGGGCTTTTCTCGGGGCGGTCAGCCGCCAGCTGGGCGAAATGCTCATAGCTGATGAGGTCGCGGTTGCTCTCGCCCCTGGGCGTCTCGGCGGAGACGTGCACCGTCACAAAGTCGCCCTTGCGGAAGGCCTCCTTCAGGCTGCTGCACGCGTTCCACCCGAGAGCGACCCCTACCTCGCGGGCCAGGTCGGACTCGTCGTAGAAATAGATCTCCATCCCCAGCGCCTCGGCGGCCTGCGCCACCTGCTTGCCGATATTGCCCAAGCCAATGATGGAGAGCGTCTTACCCTGAATCTCGTAGCGGTTCCTGCTGTTTTTCGTCCACAGATGCTGCCGGCCGGCGTCATTGGCCACGAAGATGCGGCGGGCCAGGCAGATGAGCTCGCCCAGGACCAGCTCCACCACCGAGCGGCCGTTGCTCACGGGGTCGTTCATGACGAGCACGCCCTCCTCTGCGCAGGCTACTTTGTCTACCGTATCATCCCCGATGCAGCACAGCATGATGGCGGCGAGGCGCTCCGACGCCTGCAGCACCTCTCGGCTCACCGGAAACTTGCTGCGCTTGTAGAGCAGGTCGTGCTGGCCGTCTCGCAGCCGCTTGATGACCCCGTCCACATCCTGTGTGGCCGTCAGGGGCAGGCGGTCCGGCTCGATGCCCTGCTCGCGGAGATGGTCATCCAGGGAGGGATCGGGCTCCTCCAGGATCAGCGCTTTTTGAAACTTTTCGTTGAGGAATCGCACTTGCGGAAGGGTAGCAATCTGCTCCATGGGCGGTCGAAAACAGCAGCGAGCGGTCGCGGGCTGCCTTCAGGGTAAGTACAAGAATATACGAAACAGCGACGCTCACGCGCGCGGCAGGGCTAATGTTCGCGTGTGGACGCGCCGGTATTGGACAAAGCCGCTACGATGTGCCGTGGGCGTCCGTGACCAGCACGATCTTGCCCTGCGCGCGGTGTGTTTCACTGTAACGATGGGCGGCCGCGGCGTCGCACAGGGGAAAAGTGCGGTCGACCACGGGCTGTAGCGCTCCGGTGCGGACGAGCTGCATGACGTGGCGGAGGTCAGCACCGCTGGGCTGGACGACGACCACACGAACTGAGGGGCCGGGCATGATCCACGAGCCGACCATGCGGCCCAGGCGCTGCGGGGTGACGTCGGTGGTGACAAACCGCCCGCCCAGACGCAACGCGGGCTCCACGTCGCTGAGGCTGCGGTTGCCATATGCATCGAAGATGACGTCATACGCCCCGGTATGCCGGGCGAAGTCCTCCTCAGTGTAATCGATCACGGCGTCGGCGCCAAGGGACTCAACCAGGGTGATGTTGCGATGGCTGCACACGCCTGTGACGGTGGCACCGTGGGCTTTGGCCCATTGTACGGCCATGGTGCCTACCCCGCCGGAGGCGCCGTTGATGAGCACGTGCTCACCGACTTGCAGCTTGGCCTGGTCGCGTAGGGCCTGGATCGCAGTCAGCGTCACCAGCGGGAGGCCGGCGGCTTCTACCATCGTGAGGGCTGAAGGGATGGGGGCCGCATCAGCGGCGGGGACCACCACCTGCTCCGCGTATCCGCCCCCGCGGCGGGTGTCCAACATGGCGCAAACTGGGTCGCCCACGCGAAAGTCGTCCACGCCGGTACCCACAGCTACCACCACGCCCGCCACGTCGGCGCCCGGCGTGCGCGGAAACGACCCCCAGTCGATCCACCTGAGCTGCCCCTGCCGGTAGCGCCAGTCTACGGGGTTGACGCCCGCGGCGTGGACGGCGACGCGCAGGTGGTTCGGTTTGGCAGCCGGGCGGGGGACGGGGGCGCAGGTCAGCACATCGGGCGGGCCGTATGCATCAAACTGGACGTGTTGAATGGTCTCGCGCATGCGGGAAGGCAGAGGAAGTAGGTGAGACGGGCAACGGATAGGGCTACGGTACCGCGAAGCCACCGGTAGTGTCCCGGTCTGCGCGGCGGTCCGGCCTCTCTCGTCATCCCCCGAGCGCCCCCCACAGGAGGCGCCCAGCCACCAGCACCGCGACAAGGCCAAAGGTGGCCTGAAGCGTGCGCACGTTGATCTTGTGGGCGGCCTGCACGCCCCAGCGAGCGGTAAGCAGCGCGGGTAGGCAGAGGAGCAGCGCGCGGGCGTCCACATAGCCGAGGGCCGTTGCCGGCACGTCGGCGGCCAGGCCGCGCAGGCTGTACGCGAGCACGCCGGCCAGCGAGATGAGCACGATGGTGGCGCTGGACGTGCCCACAGCTTTGTGGATGGGGATGCGCAGGAAGCTGTTGTACGCCGGTACGAGCACCACGCCTCCGCCTACGCCTACAGCAGAAGAGACGGCCCCGGCCACGGTGCCGGTGCCAAACAGCGCAGCCAGGCTGTGCTGCGACGCGTCGGCCGAGGCGGGGTCTGCTGCGGGGGTATCTCCCGGTTGCTTCAGGAGCATCCGCGCGACTACCGTCAGCAGCACCACGCTGAAGATTACCTGAAACACCTCGGGCGTGTACCACGGCTGGGTGGTCACGAACCGGGTGGTGCCGTACACAGCCAGGGCACTGCAGAGCCCGACGATGACCATCAGCCGCACCAGCACCGCGCCACGCTGGTGCTGGTAGTATGCACTCGCCAGCGCCACCAGCAGCGTGCACAGCAGGCTGGAGCCCAGCGTGAGCGGCGTGAGCACGGCGGCGCTCACGCCCGCCGCCTGAAAGTAGAAGAAGAGCACCGGGGCGAAAATGATACCGCCGCCTACGCCTACCAGCCCGGCAATGAAGCCCGCGGCCAGTCCAGCCAGCAACAACAGCAACAGATCCAGTCCCATGTTAGCCGTTCACCGTCAGCAGTCCGGCGTAAGTGGCCTGGTCTTCCAGCAGTCGTACGGCCTCTTGGAAGGGCGCATCGCGGTCGAGGGAGGCCCGCACCTGTGCCTCCTGCGGCACGTAGCGGGCCAGGATCGCTTGCCGGAGCCGCTCACGGATGCGTTCGTCGTGGCGGTCAAAGGCGCGGTTGCGTTCGCGGGCTACCGCGCCCAGCAACGCCCGAGCCTCGTCCGCTGCTTCGGCGTAGCCGCTGTCCTGCAGTTTCTCCTGCAGCGCGCGGACATCCTCTTCCAGCGACGTCGCGTAGTCGTACGGCTGCTCATCCAGCCAGGCCCGGAAGTCGCCCACCAGCGCGGCAGAGGGCTCAAACGCTCCCGTGATAGGCGTTTGGTTGGTGGCAGTGAAATGGTTCGCAAAGAAGAAGAAGGCGGAGCGGCGGTTGAGGGCCTGCTCCAGTTCGCCCGCGGTATCCGGCCCGATCCGCACGTCCGGCTCGATGCCCCGGCCTTCCTGCACCGTGCGTCCAGCCTCGGTGGTGAACGTCGTCCGTTCGGCTTCCGGGATTTCGTCGTGCGCTTTGTCGGCAAACTCGACGGATTCGATGGAGCGACCGCTGGGCGTGTAGTACCGGGAGACGGTCATCTTTACCGAGGTCTCGTGCGAGAGGGGCCGGATCACCTGCACGAGCCCCTTGCCAAAAGTCGTTTCGCCCAAAATCACGCCCCGGTCCAGGTCCTGCACGGCGCCGGCCACAATCTCGCTGGCCGAGGCGCTCTGCCCATCGACCAGCACCACGAGCGGGACGTCTGGGTAGGCAGGGGGGCGGCGGCTCCGGTACGTGCGCTCGGTGCGAGGCGCGCGGCCCCGGGTAGAGACGACCGTTGCGCCGCGTTCTACAAAGAGCGAGGTGATGTCCACCGCAGCGTCCAGCAGCCCGCCGGGGTTGCCGCGCAGGTCGAGCACGAGGCCATTTAGTGCGGCGGTGTCGCTGAGGTCGTCGAGGGCAGTGCGGGTCTCCTGTGCGGCGCGCT
>CAYFRR010000066.1:0-14253 GCA_964345505.1 uncultured Rhodothermales bacterium | reverse complement strand
CCGTGTCCTTCCACTCGTCGTAGTGCAGCACATTC
Source organism: uncultured Rhodothermales bacterium (assembly GCA_964345505.1). GTDB lineage: Bacteria > Bacteroidota > Rhodothermia > Rhodothermales > Salinibacteraceae > Tc-Br11-B2g6-7. The sequence goes on along the minus strand of CAYFRR010000066.1, from coordinate 14,218 downwards.
ATCGACGAGAGGCAGCAGACGAAGCTTTCGTCGGGGCTGGATGGAAGCGCGATCTCTGAGCAGAGGTTACTCGCCTTCACGCCATACCCCTGGTCCTTGTACACCTGCGGCCGGCCGCGCTGCACGTTGTCCCGAAAGAGGATATACGGAATGCCCAGGTTCATGCGGGCCTGCAACACCTTGGCCCACAGCGCGCGCTTCTCGGCGTCGCCGTCTACCATGGCCTGCATCCAGTCGTCGCCCACCACCACGCCGTAGTACATCGTCTGGATGGTGTCGCCTTCCGTCTGGATCTTCAGCCACTCGTGCACATCGGGGTGCTCGATGTCGATGTAACCGGCGAAGTGGCCGCGGCGCGTCTCGCCCTGGCTCACCACGTTGATGATCTTGTCGAAGAGCTGCGCGAACGGGTAGGAGCCATTCGACGTGCCGTTGTTGGTGATGGCGCTGCCGCGCGGGCGGACATCGCCGAAGTAGCCGCTGGTACCGCCGCCCACCTTGGTCATCATGCCCACCTCGGCATGCGTATCCAGGATGGCCTCCATGGAGTCCCCGATGTACGAGCCAAAGCAACTGATGGGCAGGCCCCGGTTGAGCCCAAAGTTGGCCCAGACGGGCGAGGCGAGCGAATAATACCCGCGGCTCATGTAGTCAAAGAAGCGATCGCCGAAGCCAGCGATACCCAGGAGGTCTTCGGCATGATCAGCAATGGCACGCACCCGTTCCTCGGGGCCGGTGCCTTCCAGGAGATACCCGCGGCGCAAAAACGTGCGGGCATCGTCGTTCAACCAGTCAAAGGGAGCGCGGTCGCGGGCTACAGCAAGGGTGGCCATACGGTACAGGGATTGGGGGTCAGGAAAAAAAGAAAGGGGGCCGACGAGACGGTAGCGCGCGATAGGCCGGCCCCGGGGAGGTGCGGCGGAGGCTCAGGAGGGCTACTACGTGGCCTTCAGAGCACGTAGCCTCTAAAACAAGTCATCGCCGCTGACGCTCTGGGTCATCTTGGAGTACGCCGTGCCGCGCTTCGAGAAGAAGTCGTTGCCCTTGGTGAGCAAGATCTCCTCGTAGAACCAGCGCGTCTCGGCCAGCAGGTCCTCCTCCACATCGAAGATCGGCTCCACCTCCACATAGTCCAGCGACGTGTTGAACTTGTCGCGCAGGAACGCATCGATCACCGGCCGGGGCAGGAAATCCAGCTCACCCTCGGCAAAGATCCAGTCGAGCACACGCTGCTCGGCAGCGTAGGCCCCGCGGCAGGCTTCCACCACGCGAGCGTCGAAGGCCGACCCGAACCACGCCGGGTGCTCTTCCCGCATTACGCGGATGAGCTCCACGCCAAATAGGCCGTGGATCTGCTCCTCTTTGGAGGTCGCCTCCACGGCGTTCGCCACACCCTTAAACCGCTTCTCGTACTTATCGAACGAGAGCATAATCAAAAACTGGCTGAACAGGCTCACATGCTCAATGAAGATGCTGAAGAGCAGGATGGACAGCGCAAAGTCGCGCTCGTCGACGCTGTCGGCGGCCTGTAGCGTCTCTTGGAGATAGGCAATGCGCTGCATGAGCGCTGGGATCTGCTCGACCTCTTCAAAGGCTTCGTTTAGCCCCAACTTCTCCAGTAGGTGCGAATAGGCATCGAGGTGGCGCACCTCCGACTCCGCGAAGGTCATCCCCACCGCACCAACCTCCGGCACGGGCAGCCGCTTGTAGATATCGGCCCAGAAGGTCTTGACCGAGACCTCAATCTGCGCGATGGCCAGCATCGTCTTGGTGATGATGCTGCGCTCCACGTCAGTACAGTTGACGTGGAAGTCCTGAATGTCGCCCTCAAAGTTAAACTCGTCGTGCACCCAATACGACTGCCGGATGGCGGTCTTGAACTCGAGCAGGTGGGGGTACTCGTACGGCTTGAGGTTGACGCGCTTCTGAAAGATGGGCATGCAACGCGGGGTAGAAGAGAAAGGAACCGTTAAGGGCCCCAGCGCGCCGCCGACAGCCACCACGTGCGCAACAAATCGATGCGTACAACTCTGCAACGAGCCAACCGGCGAAAGGCACCATCCTGTACGGTCACGTACGGATGGTTCAGTGGCGAAAGCACGAGCCATCACCGGGCGGACAGAAAAAGCAGAAGTAGCACACAGGGATACGTGCGCGATCATGGCCCCAGGGCGCGTGGGGTGTGTTGCCTCACCCGTTGGTAAGGCAGCGGACGATCGCTCATGCAAACGGGCATTCGGACTATAACCGTTGCGCGACAGTGCCGGAATTTCGCCGGGCTTCCCCCGTGAGGTAAGTGCTGCGGAATCAGCGCGTTAGGCCAAGACCTGCAGGCTCACCGCCACACCACGACAGCGTGGCTTTGCAGAGAGTACAACTGTGTCAAAACGTCTATGCTATCGTACGGCGCGGAGCCCAAAGAGTCAAGCAAAACCAGTCGGCCGAAGCGGCAGAGATGTGAGGCTCTCGCTACGAACCCCCCGGCGCCGCTGGACCCAGGCAAGGCGCTTACGCAGCCGTTGCCAGTGCCGGTGCCAGTGCCGGTGCCGTTGCCTCTGCCAAGCACCGCCCTGCGCGTCATGCTACGGCGCCCATCCCATCCGGCCCATGCGCTTGCTCCACGTCCGGCGAGTGGTTGGAGGTTGTGTTGATATCGGACGTCCAAGCCCAGCCCTCCGCATCTGCCACAAACGCGATCCCGGCGACGTCGATGCCCTCACGCCGCAGGAGCATCATGGCGTCGGGCGGACATTCGATCTGCCCTTGATTGAACGCCTGGGTGCAGGCGGCATGCTACCGTAGCGGCACCGCCAGCGACAGCGTCACGGCCGCATCCATCGCCGTGCCGAGCTCGTCGGTCATGGGCACCTTCACCGTCAGGCCGGGCTCTATGCCGCCCGTCTTTGCTACCACCGACGCGGCGAGCATCACCTGCGAGCGTTCCACAAAGCCCGCAAACTGTTCGGTCAGATTGCTGATGCCTACCGCTCCCACGCCAACGCGGAAGTCCGCATCCTCGTACCAGCCCTGCACAGCGTAGCGCAGCACGAGGTCAGTGCGGGCCGGCGCGTTGGTGCTGCGCTCGCCCGTAAACTGCCCGACGGCTCCCACACGCCCCCGCAGGCTAAAGATCTCGTCCAGCGCCACGCGGTAGTCGCCTGCGAGGCTTACGGTGGAGGTGTGGCTCAGAAACGCGTCGTAGCGATCGAGGTCAGCGTAGCGTCCGGCCAGGCTCCCCACGTTGTCAATCCGATCGGAGGCGGTGGGGAGGCGTCCCTGGAGCGTCACCGTCAGGTTCGGGAAGAAGCCGTCGTAGGCAAGGAAGAGGGCTACGTTGGACAGCGTGGTCTCGCGCACATCATCCGCCACGGTGCCCAGCAGCCCGGGCTCACCCGCCTGCTGCCCGTAATGGCTAATGCCGACCTCGGCTCCTGCGCGCAGGCCCGGGTGGAGCGTCGCCTGTCCCGTCAGCAGCCAGGCCGAGGTGAGGAAGGTGACGCCACGGGCATCGGTGTAGAGAGGCTTGTGCGCCTCGACTGTTAGCCCATCGATGGGCGCCGCCTGCGTCCATACGGGCTGGGCAACCGCTGCGAGAGGCGTCAGCACGAAGACCAGCAAAGCGAAGAACCAGCGCATAAGCAGGGCCACCCAGGCCATATGCGAAAAGCGCGAAAGGCCTCCACCCTGCGACACCTCAAACGTTCCGTCTCCTCGCCGGGTGAGCAGGCCTACTACCAGACAAGGCCCTACCACAGAAAGACACGTACGCCCAGCTGCAGGCCAAACACCTGGGCGCTGGTGTTTGCAAGGTCAGCCGCGAGGAACCACTCGCCCGCAAGGGCCACATGGCGTGCGATAAGCACCGTTAGCCCAACAGACGTGGTGCCCTGGTACACGTGTGAATCCCCACTCACCACAAGCGCCGAGGTGCTAAGGTAGGGCAGCACCCGGCTCCCCGCCCGTCCGAAGTAGTAGGAAAATGCGGGGCCTACGCCTACACTCCCCTGGCGATTACGGCCCGTAGCTCCCACCTGCGATCTGCCCACCACAACCCCCCCCCGATCGCCACATTCGGCGCGACAAAATACTGCGCTCGGGGCTGAATGCTCAGGCCGGTTCGCCGCTCACGGGCGAAGGGCGTGGCCCGGGCGGTACGGCTGAAGGCAACGCCGCCGCCAAGGATGAGGCTACCCTGGTCGGTGGCGTAGTCCTGGGCCCGCGCATCCGTCGGCACGAGGGATGCGGTTAGGAAGCTGGCAACGAGGAGCGCTGCAGCAAACCAGGTACGCATGGCGAAGCTACGGACCGGCGAACAAGGAATGGCAATGGCACCTCCCTCCGCACGCGCTACCAGAGAAACACGCGCACCCCGAAGCGTAGCCCGAAGATGTTATTGCTCGTCTCCTCAAGGTCAGCCTCGAGGAAACCCTCCCCGGTGAGGGCCACGTTGCGCGACACCATCCAGGCCACGCCGGCTGAAGCATCCCCACGATACAGTTCCTGATCGCCCCCTACCACCAGCGCTGAGGTGCTCACATACGGGTAGACCGAGCGGTCTTCCCCACCGAAGTAGTAGGAGAACGCCGGCCCAGCGCCAGCAAATACATTCGAGTTATCGTCATCCCCTGCGGCTTGAAAGAGCAGGCTCCCTCCTACGGCAAAGTTGGGCGTGACGAAATATTGTGTGGAGGGCTGAATTCTAAGATCCCATCGCCGGTCATCGCTAAAACTTGACGACTGGCTGGTAAGTGATGCCGTCCCGCCAATAATCATGCTCCCGCGGTCGATGGCGTAGTCCTGAGCGGAAGCGGAAGGCGCAAGGGCAGCAGCGATAAGAAACGCGGCGGCGACGAAGATTACGGTGAGGTGTGCGCGCATGAGATCTGTACGTCGTAATGAAAGAGGCTATCTGGAAATACGGCTGCACTCGTGATGGAGACGCTGCCAATTTACCAAAGGTAACACGTAGATACCGAGTTTTCTGTTGTATTCTACAGAGGAAGCGGTGCGGAACGTTACCGTCCTGGTTCACTGACGCCCGCATGTCATTTCATTTTCTGCTGATTCGTGTGTATCTTTTAGTGTTATTTTGCTGCCATCTGCTCTCTTATCGCCATGGAACTTCAGGCTCCCCGCACCTCCACCACGCGTCCCCGTGCTGAGCGCACAGCATTGCTGCGCCAGCTGCAGGATGCCTTCATAGGGCTGGACACCGCATATCCACTGGCCAACGGCTCCGAGCAACGCCGCATTTACCTCGACAGCGCCGCCTCCAATCTATGCTGGCAGCCGGCGTGGGAGACGGCGCAGGAGGCGCTGGCGCACTACGCCAACACGCACTCCCATCTGCACCATGGCGCCCGCATCATGACAGCGGCGTACGACGATGCCCATCAGGCAGTGCTCGACTTTGTGAACGCGCCCGAAGATTACACGGCTATCTTCTGCGGCACCGGCGTAACGGGCGGCCTGAACCGGGTGGCCCGCCTCTTAGCGGAGCGTCGCCCCGAGCGCGATGTGGTCATCACCACCATCATGGAGCACCACGCCAACGACCTGCCCCACCGCAAGCATGTGGGCGAGGTCGTCCACGTGCCGGTAGAGAAGGACGCCGACGGCGAGGCCGGCCGGGTGGGCATGGATCATCTGCGGCAGGCCGTGGAAACGCACGCCGACCGCCTCAACTACATCGCCATCACCGCAGCCTCCAACGTCACCGGCATCCTCAACCCGATTCACGAGATTGCCCAGCTGGCCCATCAGCATGGCGCGCTGGTGGTGGTCGATGGGGCGCAGGCGGCCGCCCACATGCCGCTCTCCGTACAGGGCGCAGCAGACGATGAGGCGATCGACGTGTTATGCCTCAGTGGGCATAAGATCTACACACCGGGCAGTCCAGGCGTTATCATAGCGCGCGAGGCCCTTTTTGCCGGGTTGGAGCCGCAGGAGGTAGGCGGCGGCATCGTGGATTTCGTAGATACCGCGCGGTATGACATCATGAGTGCCCTGCCCGAGCGTGAGGAGACGGGCACGCCCAACCTCCCGGGCAGTATTGCCCTTGGTGCGGCACTGCGCCTGCTGCAGCACATTGGGATGGACGTGGTGGAAGAAGAAGAGCGGGCGCTTACGCAGTACGCGCTCTCCACCTTCGCCGCCATCCCGGGCCTGCATCTGTACGGGTCGCATCGGCTGGAGGTAGCCGATCGCATCGGGGTCGTCACCTTCAACCTGCACGACCTGCCCCATGGCCTCGTTACGGCTGCGCTGAACGACTACTTTGGCATTGCCGTGCGCAACGAATGCTTCTGCGCACAGCCGTTCGTCCGCCAGCTCCTCGGCATCAGCGATGAACACGGTGTGGCGCCTCCCTCCTGCTTCGACACGTGCAGCGCCGACGAACAGCCCGGCATGGTGCGCGTCTCGCTGGGCCTCTACAACACCGAGGCTGACATCGACGCCTGTGCCGAGGCACTGCGCTACCTCGCAACCCACGCCGACGAGATCCAGGCGCAGTACGTGCCCGTACCCGACGGCAGTGGCGATTGGCGCCATCGCTCCTTTCACTTCCCCCCAGAGCAGGGCTTCAGCATCGACGGTGCCCTCGCGCGTTGGATTGGCTGAGCAGTCCGATGAGGCCCGACACTGGGTACTCCAGTAGACACTACGGTGGACACCAACGTCTGATGTTGCCGCCAGCGCACCGGTGAACCCTTCCGCTGGGGCCGCCCCACGCGCCATCGGCCCCGGCTGCAGGCGGATGTCACGTCCGTTCCCGTCGGTTTTGTGAGATTGGTCCGAAATTTGTCGCTGTAACTAATGCGACAGCGCTCGTAACCAACGGGTGCATCTTGATCATCAATCTCCTGGAGCCCATGTCTGCCCCTGCTTCCCCGCAACGCCAGTCCGGGCTCGCGCACGTCCTCCATCGCTACATCACAGGGGACGTTGCTCGGCCCTTCCTCAATCGCGTCATGCGTCTGCTTGATGCCAGCGATGCCACCCCCACCGAACGCTCGGCGCTCGCTGCCTTCATGGGCGACGCGGTGCAAGACGTTGACCCCACACGGCTGAAGCTTCCCCGGCTCAAAGAGCTGGAGATGATTCTTGCTGAAACGCGCCGCGCATAGGACGCCTCACGCAAATGATGCAGCCTATGATGTAACACCATTGGCTGCTGTGCTACTGACATTTCCCAGCCGGCCCGTGCAACGCCTCCTGAGGCCGGAAGGGAACGAGGGACGGACCTGGTGGGAGTCCGTCCCTTTTTTAGTTTACGGATGTCCGCAGGGTAGCGAAAGTCACTTCCTGCAGGCGCCAATGGATGATGCGAGGGGTGCATACGAGGCACAGATTGGGTATGCTGTAGCCAGCCTCTTGTGATCCGTATGTTGAACCTCCATTATGGCCTCAGACCGCTGGACCCGCGTCATGGCGCTGCTCGACGAAGCGCTGGACCGCCCCCCTGACGAACGACTGTCGTTTTTGGACAAGGCCACCGACGACTCCGCTCTTCGCACCCGCGTGGTCGCTCTGCTGGCCGCAGCCGACGAACCCATAGCCTGGCTGAATGACGGCGTGGCCGGCCTCGGCGAGCCAATGCTCCACGACGTCGCGACGGATGCGGCCAAGGACGCCCACCACGAAGGCGAGCGGCTCGGGGCGTACCGTCTGGTGGAGCGTATCGCCCGGGGCGGAATGAGTACGGTGTATCGCGCCGAGCGTGTGGACGGCGCGTATGAACAGGAGGTGGCCGTGAAGCTGCTTCCTCGCTACTTTCAGACCGAGCGCCACGTGGAGCGGTTTCGAGCCGAACGCCACATGCTGGCCCGCCTCAACCATCCCCACATCGCCCGCCTGCTGGATGGCGGCGTGGCTGAAAACGGGCGTCCTTACCTCGTCATGGAGTATGTAGACGGCGTACCCATTACCACGTACTGCACCCGCGCGGCGCTTCCTGTACGGGAGCGGATGGCGCTACTGCGCACCGTAAGCGCCGCGGTGCAGCATGCCCACCAGCAGCTCATCATTCACCGAGACCTGAAACCCGCTAACATCCTCGTCACCGATGACGGGCAGGTTAAGCTGTTGGACTTCGGCATTGCCAAGCTGCTACATGCAGACGATCAGTCGCCTGGAGTATCGCCTCAAACGCGCACCGGGGAACGCTTATTCACACCCGCCTATGCCGCTCCCGAGCAAATTACGGGGGCCCCGGTGAGTACCGCCACCGACGTATACCAGCTTGGCATCATAGGCTACGAGCTGCTGACGGGGGTCCGCCCGTTCCACCAGGAGGAGAAGAGCCCGTCGGCCATTGCCCGGGCAGTGATGGAGGACACGCCTACGAAGCCCTCCACGGTCGTTACCTCGAGGTCTCTACCGGACACCCCATCCGACCGGCTGCCCGCCTCCCCACGCCGTTGGCGCCGCGAACTATGCGGCGACATCGACACCATCGTGATGAAGGCGCTGCGCAAGGAGCCCGAGCGGCGCTACACCTCAGCCGAGGCCCTGGGCGAAGACCTCACGCGGTATCTTCAAAACGTCCCGGTACGCGCGCGCCGATCTACTGTGCGCTACCGTACCCGCAAGTTTTACCAGCGACACCGCGCGGGCGTCATGGGCAGTGCCGTGGCCGTTCTCCTCATCGTAGGCCTCATGCTCGGCCTCCTGCATCAGCGCAACCTTGCCCTGGACGAACGCGACCGCGCCACGCAGCAGCAGGCCACATCCGAGCAGGTCGCCAACTTCCTGGTCGGCGTGTTCGAGGCCAGCAATCCGTTTGGCCGAACCGAGTCGGCCGAAGAGCCCCAAGCGTCCGAGCTGCTGAAGCGCGGGATGGAGGAGGTGCAGACGCTGGAAGACCAGCCCGCCGTGCAGGCCGACCTGCTCGACGCTATGGGGCAGGCCTACACAGGGCTGGGGGAGTACGCCACCGCCGACTCCCTGCACCTTCGTGCACAGACCCTTCGCGCGGAACGGTTCGACGCGCCACACGAGGCGCTCGCCCGGTCGCTGAACCTCCGCGCGGCCGTCGCCGAGAAGCAAGGGGACTACGCCGCCAGCGAAGCCCTCACCCGCGCGGCCCTCTCCATGCACAAGGCGCTCCATGCATCTCCTCATCCCGGCATCGCCGAAGGCCTGCACAGCCTGGCCCTGGCCCGGAAGGAGCAGGGAGACTACGCCGCGGCCGACTCGCTCTATCAGCAGGCGCTTGCCATGCGGCGCGCACTGCACGGGGAGGTACACGAAGACGTAGCCTCTACCCTCACCAGCCTGGGGATGGTGCGGTTTGAGCAAGGCCAGTACGCCGAAGCTGAAGCCCTCCACCGGGAGGCTTTTGCCCTCAACGAACAGGTGTTTGGCGCCCGCCACCCCCAAACGGCGATCAGCCTCAATAATATGGCGATGGCTGTAGAGAACCAGGGCCACTATGCCGTCGCGATTCCGCTGTACCGGCAGGTCCTCAACATCCAACAAAGCTATCTGGGGGAGGCGCACCCGACAACCGTCACCTCCATGAACAACCTCGCGGTGGCAGTCGAAAAGAGTGGCGACCTTGACGCCGCAGAACCGCTGAAGCGGGAGGCTATGGAGCGCCGTCAGGAGGCCCTCGGCGCTGACCACCCCCGAATGGCCGCAGCCTATAACAATTTCGGGGTGCTCCTCCACAAGAAGGGGGCCTACCGCGAGGCCCTGCAGTATTTTCAGCAGGCTATCGACGTGCTTGAGCCAGCCGTCGGGCTGGATCACCCGTACGTCGCCTTTACGGAGGGCGGCATGGCCCGCACGTACCGCGCCCTGGGTGACCTCCCCCGGGCTACTGCCCTCGCCGAAGCGTCGCTCCAGACGATTGAGCAGCACCTCGGACCCGATCATCCCCGGACGGCAGCAGCCATCGGCATCCTGGGACAGGTACGGACATCGGCCGGCGCCTACGACGAAGCCATCGCCCTCCATAAAAAAGCCCTTGCCCTTCGTCGAGAGGCGCTGGACCCAGCCCATCCCGATATCGCCACCAACCTATCGCAGCTGGCAACCGCTTTTGCAAAAGCCGGCCGCTATGCAGACGCCGAGCCGCGCTTTCGGGAAGCGCTGGCGCTGCGCACCCAGGCGTTCGGAGGCGACGATGTGCGGACCGCGCGCACGGCCAGCGGCCTGGGGCAGTGCCTTGTGGCGCGTGGGGCCTTTGAGGAGGCCGAGCCGCTGCTCCTTCAGGCGCTCACTGTGCTCCAGGAGGCGCCGGGCGATCAGGCAGACATCTGGAACGCCACCACCGATGGACTGGCTACCATTTTTGAGCGCCGCGATCAACCCGATACCGCTGCACAGTACCGGGCCGCCGCTCGGTCCTTTATTGACTGACAAGGACGCCGATGCTATGGGAACCGCTACCAGCGGAACGTCCGAAAGCAACCCAGCCTGAGCGACACGGTAAGAAAACAGCGTCTCTCCCTCAGTACATAATAGCCCCTATTCGTTCATGTCTTTTCCTGACCGCGTCCAGCTCTGCGAAGTGGGACCCCGTGATGGGTTTCAGTTTGAGGACACGTTCATCCCGACCGACCGCAAACTCGAAGCCATCGACCGGCTGGCCGCCGCTGGGCTGCGCCGCATCCAGGTGACCTCCTTTGTGCACCCCGACTGGGTCCCACAGATGGCCGATGCGGAAGCCGTGTGCGCCGGGCTGCCCGCGCGCAACGACGTGCTATTTACGGGGCTTGCCCTCAACCTGAAGGGCGTCGAGCGCGCCTCCGAAAATGGCCTGGCGGTTGTGGACCTCTCCATTGCCACGCATGACACCCACAGCCGGGCCAACGCCAATATGCCGCTGGACGAAGCCATCGCGCAGGGCGAGGCCATGGTGAAGCGGGCGCAGGCCCTCGGCATGCAGGCCCAGATGAACCTGCAGACCGTCTTCGGCTACCGCGACCCCGGCGATACGCCCATCCGGCACGTCGTCGACATGGCCGAGCGCTTTGCAGGCCTCGGGTTGGAGTCGCTGGCGCTATCCGACTCCACCGGCATGGCCGACCCGGTCATGATTCGTGAGCGTGTGGAGGCGGTGCAGGCCGTGATTGGCGACACCCCGCTGGTGCTGCACCTGCACGACACGCGCGGCTCCGGCATTGCCAACATGATGACCGCGCTGCAGTGCGGCGTCACGTGCTTCGACACCTCCATGGCAGGCATGGGCGGCTGCCCCTTCATTCATGGGGCGGCGGGCAACATCGCCACAGAGGACACCGTCCATCTGCTGGAACAGATGGGCATGACCACCGGCATTGATTGGCGCGCGGTCGCAGAGGCCTCCCTCACCATCGAAGGGGTGCTGCGGAAGCGCTTCCCTGGCAAGCTCCACCGCCTGCTACAGCGGGCGGCCGAGCAGCCCGTAGCCTGAGCGCCAAGATTCCGCTCCCGGAGCCCCTTTGGCGCATCGCTACATGTCACGCACGAGCCGTACGAGGTCGAAGGCTGTAATCAGCCCTTTGAGTTCGCCATCCTCCGTGACGAGCACGCGGTGGATGCGATTTTTCAGCATGGTGTCGGCTACGCGCTGCACCGTGGCATCAACAGCTACGCTGTGCACGCCGGTTGTCATCACGTCGCGCACGGTGGCGTCCGGCGCCTCCTGTATGCGAAGCGTCACCAGGTCCTCTTCGTCATACGCATCGTCTGCCGATCCATGGTAGGACCGAGAAAAACCATAGTGGCCAACTTTTTGGCCTGTCGCCTCGGCAGTGTACTCCGCAATGTCGGTAAGGGATACCACGCCAACGAGAAATCCCTCATCATCAACCACCGGCGCGCCGGTAATCACATGCTGCTGAAAGAAGGTCGCAAGCTGCTCCACGGGCCACTCCGGGTGCGCCGTCCGCACATCGGTGACCATCAGTTCGTGGGCGGTGAGGGTTGAGGTTCTTTTGGGGGTAGACATGGCTCAGAAGGGATCGGTGAAAAAGGGTACGATCACCTGCACATATTCATACGGAGTAGCTTCTTGGAGGTGGCCAGCACTCTGTGAAGGTTCGCTCCATTCCAGCAGTATCCATGTAGCCGCGGATGCGTTGTGCCCTGCCGCCGCAGGCCCCATCCGCTATGGCAGGCCTTTTGCTCAATGTCTGTGCTACGCTCAGATACGCGTCGGATCGCGTGTTTGGCGTACCCCACCACTACATTTTACAATCAGCCCGGGTGTTTCACCCCAATACTCCACAATGAACACGACAAAAACCTATCTCACGCTCCTCTTTACCGGGCTATTGGCAGTCGCTGTACTGCTCACCGGTTGCGATGCGCTCTCTGGCTCAGGCACGGACAGCCGCATGGTCGTGCGCATGCAGGACAACCCCGACGATATCGCCGAAGCCTGGGTCACGATTGAGCGCCTCGAGCTCGTTGGCGACGATGGCGTCGTCCTCCTCTCTGACGAAGTGCAGGACTACGACCTGCTCACGCTGCAAGACGGCATCACGGCTACCCTGGCAGATACCCCGATACCTTCCGGCACGTATAGCCAACTGCGGATCGTGGTCGCGGAAGCGTCGGAGGTGCTTCTTGAAGATGAAGAGACGCTCGTCACGCTGAAGGTGCCCAGTGGTACCGAAACGGGCATCAAGGTGCTCCTCAACGAATTTGAGATTGCCAACGATGCCGATCTCGTAGAGGTGCTGATTGACTTTGATGTCGCCGCCTCATTTGTGAAAGCAGGGGCCAGTGGGCAGTACATCTTTAAGCCGGTCATCAAGCCCCTCAGCCTGGAGGTCAATGGCATTCAGGAAGACCTACGGGAGGACGCAGGGAATGGCGACGACGACGGTGACGCGTAAGCACCGCTGCGCTGCGGTGCGCGTCCGATGCATCCATTCAGCGCATCCAGCTAATGCGTACATGCGGGGCTGCTGCCACAAGGCAGGGCCCCGTTTTTGTTGCGTGATTTATCGCGTCCTCATCGTTGTAACAAGGTCGGACACCGCCCAACATGCCGGTGTAGCCGCCGTTTCTACAGTAAGTTTTTTGTTGGCATACTGTACACAACCAGAGGTCGACCCATGAGCACTCCACGCGTAGCATTCGTTCTAACCAGCCACGACACCCTGGGCGATACCGGAAACGATACCGGGTATTTCCTTTCCGAGGTCGCGCATCCGTATCTCGTCCTGCACGAAGCTGGCGCGGAGATTGACTTCATCAGCCCGGAGGGTGGCCCCGTCCCGATGGACCCCAGCAGCCGCGACCTGGAGGATAAAGGCAACGCTACCTTTCTGAGACTTGATGGGATGGAGGACGCCCTCAACACCACCACCGCGGCAGCCGATGTGGATCCTGCCGACTACGACGCTATCTATTTTGCGGGCGGCCACGGCACCATGTGGGACTTTCCGGAGAACGAGGCGCTGCAGCAGCTGACCGCTGCCATTTACGAAGATGGCGGCGCGGTAGGAGCTGTCTGCCACGGACCTGCCGGGCTTGTGAATGTGCATCTCTCCGACGGCTCGCGCCTCGTTGATGGTAAGCGCGTCTCCTGCTTTACCGATGCCGAAGAGCACGAGGTGGAGCTCCAGGACGTCGTTCCGTTCCTGCTTGAAACCACGCTGCGCAAGCACGGCGCTACCATTGAGAAGGCGGGCAACTGGGAAGCCAATGTGGCCGTCGACGGGCGCCTTGTGACGGGTCAGAACCCGGCTTCCGCCGAGGGCGTGGGCGAAGCGCTGGCCCGCATCCTGCGCGAGCGTCCTGTGACGGCGTAGCGCATCAGCCCCACCTGCAAGAAACAGCTGCGCCCCCCTAAGGCGTAGCACGAAGGCGGCCTCACAATTTGAGGCCGCCTTTTATCGTATGCCCTATCGCTCCCCCCAATGCCCATGATGCGCCTTGCTTCTTCCGTCCTGCTGGTCCTGCTCGTCACCGGGCTGCTCAGCGGCTGCAGCGACGACCCGACCTCGCCCGACGGACCGCCTGACCTGACGGATACGTGGACAGCAGCGTTTGAAGACGGGAGCGGCGCCTCGTTTCAGGTGACCCTCGACCTGGTCACCACGGCCACCAGCGTATCCGGCGGCGGCACGTTCGACGGACCAGAGGGCAACAGCACCGACTTCACGGTGTCCAGCGGTTCGTACGTCTTTCCCTCCCTCCAACTCTCCCTCAGCCCGGAGGGCAGCCGCCCCGGGACGCTTAGCGGCACCGTCAGCGAAGACGGCACAACGATTGACGC
>CAYFRR010000065.1:0-14432 GCA_964345505.1 uncultured Rhodothermales bacterium | reverse complement strand
ATGTCCCCTCCCCCGCGCGAAGGAAAGACCGGATGAGAGGGCAGCGCCAACCATGGGTCGCGCCCGAGACGGCCGCGCCAATACCTGGTCTGCAAAAATGCGGCCACAGAAACCACTGCCATGACAGCAACGACTCCACGGAGCCGTCCCTTCTCCCCTGCGCGGGAGAAGGACAGGATGAGGGGGCGCCACCGGCGTACACCCCCCATCACCCCCGCCATCTCAACAAGCGACAGAAGCAGCGAGCGGACCCTTTTCCGCGACTATGCTTTTTTCAAGCAGACACGTACCGTTGAGTGGGCAGGGGTTCTCAATCGCCCACCGTTCTCGCAAGCTCTATCACAACCTGCGCTCCCCCTATGCCTCATTCGTTTTATTCCCGCCTCCGCACCGCCGCCGGTGCGCTTGTACTCCTTTGGACCATCGTCCTGCTACCGCAGGCGCTTGCACAGGGCCTATCCCCAATGGATGTGGCCCAGATCGAAACGGTCACCTCCGCGACGATTGCAGCGGACGGGCAGCATGTGGCCTATACGGTGTCGGAGCCAGCCGACCCGACGGAAGACAATGCGCCGGCCAGCACGCATCTCTACGTGATGAGCACCGAAACTGGTGATGTTACGGCCTCCTACACCGAAAGTGGCGTGGGTAGCGTCGCCTTTCGCCCCGAGCGCGGCACCGTGACCTTCCTGACCAGCGGTGAGGATGACGACGGCCGCGCACTCTACGAACTCGCCGTCGACGGCGACGCGCCGACGCGCCTGCTGAGCCACGCCACCTCCATTGCGGCCTACACGTGGGCGCCCGATGGCGAGCGCCTCGCCTTTAGCGCCAATGAAGAACTGGACACTCCAGAAGCCGATCTCCCCTACCAGCCCGATCTGTTTGAGGAAAACCAGCCGCACCGCCGCGCCTTCCTTACCGACCTCTCGGCCGATGCCCCCGAGCGTCGTCAGCTAAACGTGGACGGGACCGTGTACCTCATGCGGTGGAGTCCCGACGGGAGCCAGCTGGCCATCACCGAAGCCCCGACGCCCGGCGTGGACGACTCGTACATGGCGCAGTCGGTGCTGGTGCTGGACGCCAATACGCGCAACGTAGTGGCTAACATCGCCAACGCCGGCAAGATCTCGCAAATTGAATGGAGCCCCGACGGGCAGCAGCTGGCCTTGTTGGCAGGCGACAGCGTCCATGACCCCATCGACGGCCGCATCATGACCGTGCGGGTGGACGATGGCGCGATCCCGGAAAACATCTTCCCTGCCTTTGAGGGGAAGTTTGAGCAGATCCGCTGGACGGATGAGGACACCATCCATTTCCTCGCCAGCGAAAGCACCGCTCGCTCCTTTGGCACCATCGCACCGGAGGGGAGCGACCTCACCCGGATACTGACGGCACGGGATGCCGAGCTTACGAGCTTCGATCCGTCGGAAGCCGGCCACATCACCTTTACGGCCTCCACGCCTGAGCACCCGCGCGAGGTGTACCTGCTGCGCGACGGCACCGACAGCCTCGAGCGCGCGACCACCCACAATGAATGGCTCGCAGACCGCGCCATGGGCCGGCAGGAGGTCGTCCGTTACACGACGCGCGATGGGATGTTCGACATTGAGGGGCTCCTGATCTACCCGGTCGACTATCAAGAAGACACGGCCGTGCCCCTCATTGTGGTGGTCCACGGGGGCCCCGAAGCACACTACAGCAATGGCTGGCTCACAGCCTACAGCATGCCGGGGCAGGTGGGCGCGGCGGAAGGCTACGCCGTCTTCTACCCGAACTACCGCGGCAGCACCGGCCGGGGCATCGAGTTTGCGTTCAGCAGCCAGGGCGACCTTGCCGGGAAGGAGTTCGACGACGTTGTGGATGGCGTTGATTACCTGATCGACCAGGGTGTCGCCGACGAAGACCGCGTGGGCGTTACCGGCGGCTCGTACGGCGGCTACGCCAGTGCCTGGATGAGCACGTACTACTCGCCACGCTTTGCTGCAGCGGTGATGAACGTGGGCATCTCAAACAACATCTCCAAGTGGGGCACCAGCGACATCCCCGAGGAGCTGTACCTCGTGCACTCGCGCACCCGGCTCTGGGACTCGTGGGTGGATATGCTCAAGCGCAGCCCCATCTACCATGTGGAGAATGCCCAGACGCCGATCCTCATCGCCCACGGCGCCGAGGACACGCGCGTACACCCTGCCCAGTCGCTGGAGTTGTACCGCCACCTGAAGGTGCGCAAGCCTGAGGTGCCGGTGCGCCTCGCGATGTATCCGAACGAAGGCCACGGGTACGTCCGCGCCAGCGCCCGCTTGGACTACCATCTGCGCATGATGCGCTGGTTTGACACCTACCTGAAGGGCGATGACCCGGAAGCGGCGCTGCCCCCATCAACCGTGGAGCTTCCCATGGAAGAAACCGCGGCTATGCCGTAAGCCCGTCCAACATTGCGCCCTCCACAGCCCCCGGCCCGCCACGGTCGGAGGCTTTTTTTGATCGCGGCAGTCATTGGGGAGGAGCGTGGTCTTGCGCCACACCGCTGCAGATTCAACACCTCCTTTTCAGCTTTCTGCTGCCACCGCTTGACTTTTTGCCCCCCCCCGTAAACTGGGTTGTTCATTTTTCCAAAGCACAACCCATACCCACTAGGCACTATGGATACGAGCCGTATACCAAGCGTTTTATAATTGCAATCTTCGGAAGCATGCTGCTTCTCGCCTCGTGCGATGCGGTCACGGAGCCGGACATGACATCTACTGAGCAGGAAGCTTTTAGCGAGGAGGTCCCACAGACCACGACGGCCAGCACCGGAGACACCGAGTTGTTTAACTGCTATGTCAGCCAGCTTACCGCCGATGGCACCTACGTTGAGAAACTCGCCCGATTTCCCCTTCCCACATCGCTTGGCTGGACCGATCAGGACGCGCTCGTGGTCGCTGCCTATCGTAACATCTTTCCAGGTACTACTATTACCACCCGGATCGCCAACTGCCGCATTCCTGACCACCCCGACGCCATTAATTACATGGCTGACCTACTCGAAGCGGACTTTATCGGGACGCTTGGTGTGAGCACGTTCTCCGGTGACGAAGAGGACTGTCCCGATGATGTTGCATTCTGCGGTGATCTGGAGGGAATCGAGGTCACAGCCAGCCGATGCGACAACGAGACCGCTCTCTCATGCGGAGGCAATGGAGGCGAGTACATCGGATGGCACTGGGACGATATCTTTGACGACTGGTACGATGGCAACGACCATGACTGGGAACCTGTCGGAGGGGACCCCACTGAGCCCTGCGAGACCTGCCTACCCCCAGAGCCGTGTGAGAAAGATGATAACCTAATCGACAGTAGTGTATTTGCAGAGGGTGCGCAACAGTTGTGGGCCGCGTCTAATTTCGACGCACCACAGGCCTACAGGGAGGAACAAATTGGTATCTTTTCCCCGCTTCCTTCCGGAGATTGGTCTTTCCAGATGTACCCCGAGGATTGGATTACCAGTGCTTTTCCCTGCCACATAAATTTAAAAGTTGGGCCAGGTATTCCCGATGGTGCTATTATAATTCACACTCATCCCTTTAAAGAATTCGAATTGGTGTATGTATGCGGAATATATAATAATAGACCCTGGAGGCCTGGACCATCCGAGGCTGACAAAAAATTTCTCAAGCTTGTCGAAGAAGAAGGCTATGCTTCTAATGTTGAGGGAATTGTTATTGACAATGAAACAATCAGTCGATTTTCGTCCGAAGGTGTAATTGTCGAGTACAGCCGCTGCGGATTTTAACGTCTACTCTCGTATTCCAAACTCCTTAATGAAAGGTGACAAAATGTTTAGAAATTGTTTAATGGTTCTTCTACTTTTATTTTCAGCAGGTACAGCACTTGCGCAGCATGGCCCTCCCCCCATTGATGATCCTAACGAGCCACCGCCCCAGCCCCCGGCGGTGTGCCCAACCAACGACGATCGTGCCCCTGCCGACATCGAGACCTTTCTTGAAGACGATACCTATGCGGATATACGAACAGAAGTTGGGTTAGCGGGTGCCTCGGTTTCCGACTTCCAACCCCTCACCAATGCGGTTGATGGGTTCATCTGTGACGTGTTGAATGATCGCTACAGCGACGTGGTTGATGAGTACGCGGTTGTAAGCTACTATAAAATATCCGGCCACGACCCCGCCTATTATCTCGTTGTTCTGCAGCCTGACCCTCCAGAGCCAGATCCAGACAGCGATATGCACACAGTCACACTGGGGGTCTCCAGCATCTCTGTCTATGATCAGACGCTTACGTACGTCGGAGGCTATGCGTATTAACCAGAGATTTTCTGACCTTGATGAATAGCTGTACTGTGAACTCACCTCGCTTGGCTGGACCCATCAGAACGTCCTCATCGTCGCTGCCTATTGTAACACGTTTCCGTATACCACCATCATGTATCGACTTTCTTGCTATCGCTCTGCTTTTCCTCTGCTCTACGCCTGGTGGCTTCGCGCAAGGCTGGCCACCACCTGCGGTATGCCCGACCGGTGATGATCGGGCAATTAACGGTATAGAGACGTTTCTGGAAAGTGACCTCGTTGCCGATATTCGTAACGAGGTTGGACTGGAAGGTGCATCGATATCGGATTTCGATCCCCTAACCAATGTAGATGATGGATATATTTGTGATGCGTTAAACGATGACTTCGATAAGCGGATGCAAGATGATACGTGGACTGTAACGTACTACAAGACGCCAGGTCATAGCCCTTCTCAGTATGTCGTCGTGGTTGGGCCGGCACCTCCAGATCCTGAGAGTAATAACGTAATCTTAGGTAGAACGTTTATTTATGTGTTTGATCAAAGCCTTGATTTCATCAACGGCTTCGCCCACTGAGTGTACATGTTGACATGCTGTTACTGGACGCACGGGCGACTCCTGCCCCCCGGCCCGCCACGGTCGGGGGCTTTTTTGATTGCGGTAGCCATTGGGCAGGATCGGCGCCTTGAGCCACAACGCCGCAGCGTCAACAAACCCCTTTTCAGATTCTGCTGCTACCGTTTGACTTTTTACGCTCCCTATGCACTGATGCTGTTCACTTTATGAGGGATAAACATGACCACCATGCCCTATGATAGGTGTCATGTTCAACGCGTTTTCGCATTGCAATCTTTGGAAGCCTACCGCCTCTTGTCTCGTGCGATGCGGTCACGGAGCCGGACGATGTGGAGCCCGTCACCGACGAGTCGGTGTGCGGTGAGATCATCCATACCCTTGAAACCAATCCGATGATTGACGGCGACCCCGATCCGCCCAGCTGGCACCGCCATTTTCTTAAAGCGGGAATGCATTACTTTATCATCTACAGAGTGATTCAGCCCGATGATGGACGTTTCTGGGTCTACGGAGGCTATGAACCCATGCATATCCTCAGCGCGCCCTTTTACAACGTCATCCTCTCCCGCAGCCCCGACTGAGATCCGTCGGATTATTGACATACCCAGCCAACCGTCCAGCCGCAGATGCCATGTGTAGATTGTTTTCTATATCAACTCTACTGCTTATCTTTTCAATATTTGTTGCCTCCGCACAGCATGGTCCTCCTCCCATCGACGATCCTAACGAGCCACCGCCCCAGCCCCCGGCGGTGTGCCCAACCAACGACGATCGTGCCCCTGCCGACATCGAGACCTTTCTTGAAGACGATACCTATGCGGATATACGAACAGAAGTTGGGTTAGCGGGTGCCTCGGTTTCCGACTTCCAACCCCTCACCAATGCGGTTGATGGGTTCATCTGTGACGTGTTGAATGATCGCTACAGCGACGTGGTTGATGAGTACGCGGTTGTAAGCTACTATAAAATATCCGGCCACGACCCCGCCTATTATCTCGTTGTTCTGCAGCCTGACCCTCCAGAGCCAGATCCAGACAGCGATATGCACACAGTCACATTGGGGGTCTCAAGTATGGATGTCTACGATCAGTCGCTTACCCTTATCGGGGGCTATAAGTATTAGGTCTTACCCGTCCATACTGAACAAGGGGTTCTATCAGCCCAGCAGGTCGCGCTGAGACGGGTCTGGAAAGCTAACACAAAAGCGCTCAAATGTAGCCCGCCCTTTAGACCGCTTATGCTTAAGTGAACCCCCGGCCCGCCATGGTCGGGGGCTTTTTTTGATCGCGCTCCAGCGTATGGCTTTTTGACATTTACCCGTAACCCCTGTATCGTTAACTATGTAAACCTTCGTTGCAAATGCCACCTTCGGCCGCCATTTGCGCAAGGAAGGCGGGGTGGAGGCTACCTGCCGCGTCCAACAAACACGGCATACGCCCCATTCATCTGGTAGATAGAGGCATTGCCTTTTGTCCCCTCGCCTCCGTTTAGGCGATGCAAGGTGGTGCGCTTGAGGCCTTCGTATCAGGTATGGTCATCCAGGCCAGACGCCCGCCTCGTGTGGGTCGCCACCTTGGCAGTTACCGGTATGCCGAGCACGGCCGACTTCGGTTGCTCATTCATGACTTTCCTCACCCAACCAGGCACTCGTATATGAAACCCATCGCTACGACGCTACTTGGGCTGTTCCTTTCTGTCTTTTTTACCACCCTGGCCCTCGCCCAGACCCCGGCCACCCTCACGGGAACGGTAGCGGATGCGCGAGGCGAGCCCTTGCCAGGGGCCAACGTTGTCGTTGAAGGCGCCGATCGGGGCGCCGCGGTAGGTGCTGACGGCACGTACCGCATTGAGGATATCGCCCCGGGCACCTACACCGTGCGGGCCACCTTCGTCGGGTTTCGGCCGGCGAGCCGTGAGGTTACGCTCGCACCGGGCGGCGAGCAAACGGAAAACTTCACGCTGCAGGAGCGGGCTCTCCGCGGAGAAGAGATCACCGTAACCGTTGGCTCGCGGGCGGCACGACGAGCGGCTGGCGAACTGGCGGTGCCCGTGGATGCCTTCTCCGCCGCCGAGTTGCAACGCACCGGCTCCACCGAGGTCGGCATCGTGCTGCAGCAGCTCTCGCCGTCCATCAACTTCCCACGGCAAACCGTAGCCGATGGAATGGACGCCCTGCGCCCCTTCACCCTGCGCGGACTGAGCCCCGACCACACGCTGGTCCTCATTGACGGCAAGCGCCGGCACCGTACCGCTCTTGTCAATCGCCTGGGCTCAGGCGTACAGAAAGGGTCGAGCACGGTGGACCTCAACGCCATCCCCTCCAGCCTGCTGGGCGGTGTTGAAATTCTGCGCGACGGCGCGGCTGCGCAGTACGGCTCTGATGCCATCGCGGGCGTGGTCAACCTCCGCCTGCGTGAAGCTGCCGTGCCGCTGCGCATCACTGGCGAGCTGGGCGGCCACGTGACCGATGACTTCAACAACGACGGCACAAACTACAACTTTTCCGGGGCCTACGGTATTCCGCTGGGCACCGAGGGGTACCTCAACGTGTTTGGCGAGCTTCGCTTTCGGGACCCCACGAACCGGTCGGGCGCGGATCCGCGCGATCAGGTTGAGGACGGCGACGCCGACGTCGTGTCCGACCAGAGCGGGAATGGCGTGCAGGAAGTGGCCGAGAAAAACAACCCTGTGGCTCAGCCGAACCACGCCTGGGGCAACGGCGAGTCGGACAACTACTACCTCTGGAGCAACGGGGCGTACCCCGTGTCCGAGAACGCGGAGGTCTATGCCTTTGGCGGCTACAGCTTCCGCGATGGGTTCGGCCAGGGCTTTTACCGCCGTGCACTCGACGGGCGCAACTGGCCGCAAATCTACCCGGAGGGCTTCCTGCCCAACTTCGATATTAAGACGACCGATTACTCAGCTGTCGGGGGCGTGCGCGGCTCACTTGGCGCCTGGGGGTATGACGTCAGCGCCCAAACGGGCAGCAATGACTTCGAGTACAATATCACGAACTCCCTGAACGTGACACTTGGGCCGAATGCGACGCAGACCGAATTCTTTGCCGGTACCGTGTCGCTGCAGGAATCCGTGGCACAGCTCGACCTCTCGCGCGAAGTAGAGGCCGGGCTGGCCGGGCCGCTGAACGTCGCCTTCGGTGGGCTCTTTCGGCACGACCAGTACCAGATTGAAGCCGGCGAAGAAGCCTCGTGGGTCGACGGGCCCGTGAAGGAGAACCAGAACGGCGGCCGCGCCGCGCCGGGCTCGCAGGTCTTCCCGGGCTTTCCGCCCAGCACGGAAGTCGACGAGACACGTACCAATGTGGGCGTCTACGCCGATCTGGAAGCGGACGTGCTCGAAGACGTACTCGTGAACGTAGCCGGCCGCTTCGAAAACTATAGCGACTTTGGCTCCACAGTAACTGGCAAGATCGCCACGCGCTACCAGCCGCAGGAGTCGCTTGTCTTGCGCGGCGCAGCCAGCACAGGCTTCCGCGCCCCCAACCTGGCCCAGCGCCACTTCTCCCGCGTCTCCACCACGTTCATCGACGGGGAGCCGTTTGAAGTCGGCCTCTTCCGCAATGGTGGCGACGTAGCCAACGCCCTGGGCGTGCCGGAGCTGACGGAGGAGAAATCCACCAGCGTCAGTGGCGGACTCACGCTTAGCCCCAACAGCAAGCTGTCGGTTTCAGTGGATGGCTTCTTTACGGAGATCCGCGACCGGGTTATCCTGTCCGGTAACCTCTCCGGCGATGAGATCATCGATCTCCTGGAGGAGCAAGGCATCGAGACGGTGCAGCGCGTGCAGGTCTTCTCCAACGCCATCGACACGCAGACCTGGGGCCTCGACGTGGCCGCAGACTACAGCACGCTGATTGGCGATGATGCGGTGCTCTACCTCCGCGGCGCCTTCAACTTCACGCGCAATGAGGTGACCAGCGGCCCGCGCACGCCTTCGGAGCTTGACCAGGCGTTTGACGAGAGCATCTTCGACCGCGGCGCCCGGCTGGAGTTGGAGAGCGAGCGTCCGGAAAGCACGGGCAAGTTTACGGTTGAGTACGAGCGTGATCCGTTTAGCGCGCTGGTCCGTGCCACCCGCCACGGCGAAACACTGGTACCCAGCAGCAACCCGGATAACGACTTCACGCTCTCGGCCAAGACGCTCTTCGACGCAGAGGTCAGCTATGCCTTTGCCGCCGAGCGCCTGACGCTGTCGCTGGGCGTCCGCAACCTGATGGACATCTATCCCGACCTTACGCCAGAGGGCCAGAGCTTCAACGGCATCTTCCCCTACTCCACCGCTTCGCCGTTTGGCTTCAACGGGCGGTACGTGTACAGCAAGATGGCGTTTACGCTGTAGGGCAGCGCCGCGCGTCACACCGCAGCTCATCGCACGGCATCGCGCCTCGCCCCGGCTTCGGCTGGGGCGAGGTTTTTGGTTTACGATGGCGGCGTGACTTCGATGCCCGCCCGGAGCATCGGCTGCACCGCCCGAAAGGCGTCGGTGCCGGCCTGCGCCAGCCACTCGAACGCCACCATTTCGCGCGTGACGATGGTGCATCCGGCCGCGCGCATCCGCTCCAGCCCACACTGTTTGTCGGCCAGGCGCCGTGAGCCGACGGCGTCTTCCACGACAAATACGTGATAGCCAGCTGCCACCAGATCGAGCGCCGTCTGCAACACGCAAACGTGGGCTTCGGTGCCCGCGAGCATCACCTGATCTCGCGTGAGGATATCGGCCACGCCACCGGCTCTCCACCAGGAGAAGTGCGTTTTCTGATGGATCTGCGCTGCGTCGACTCGGGTGCGCAGCGCGGCAACGGTCGCGCCAAGGCCCTTCGGGTATTGCTCCGTAAGGTGAATGGGCACCTTCAATTGTGCCGCCACATCCATCAGCCATCCGGCAGCGGCCACCACGCGATCGGTGTCGTGGATGGCGGGTGCGAGCCGCTCCTGTATGTCAATCACGACGAGGGCGCTATCCGCAGCAGAACACAGCATGGGCGGGGCTGAAATGATGAGGAAGCCATCGGGACCACGATACCTTATGAGATACGCGCCTGCTGCAGGTTTCGCTCCAGCCGCATCCGGCGGCGCGTGTAGTTGCAGATCTCGCAGTCTGGTCCGGCACCGGGTGGCTCCGGCGTCGCAAGCAGCGTGAGGGCCGCTCCCAGAAACTCCGTAAATGCCGTGTCATCGCGAGGGACCTCCACCCAGGTCGGGGTGAGCCGGACCGTCGCATGGCAGCACGGGCGAAAATCCAGGAGTTCCTCCGGGTTCAGGCACAGCAACCCCATGCGGGTGATGGGCGCGCGGTGCAACGCGTCGGGGGCGGCCTGCTCCAGCGCCCAGGCGTAGGCGTGCAGTTGCCGCCCATACTTACGAAGGTTGGCAGTCGACTGGTCGGTGGTCTTGTAGTCAATAATGCCCCACGTGCCGTCATCGAATTGCATGAGATGGTCGACGCGGCCTTTGAAACGAAAAGGCACCGGCGCGGCGTCCACGTGTAGCACCCGCGAGGCCACCCAGGCTTCGTCGTGGACGCACGTGCCAGGGGGCAGCGCGGGGTCAAGCGTGGACGGGCACCGGTCGGCAAAGTAAGCCTCCAGCACGGTGTGGTACTTCGTGAAGACCGACGGAAACGGGAGCCACGGCCGACGTAGGCCCCGGCGCGTCCGCAGCCAGAAGCAACGCGGGCAGTCCTCCCACAAAAAGGATAACATGGACGGCGTAAGCTTAACGGGGCGCATGGCAGCAGGCGCTACGTCTGAGGGTCGATTGCCTCATCAGACACATCGGAACGTCTAACATAACGTACAGCCCTCTACGGTGTGGGAGGGGTGTATCCTTCCGGCATCTCCAGCGTATCTACTCCAAACCATCTGCCTATTCCATCTATAACCGTGGGGCCTCCCATGCCTGAAGAAACCCTATTTAAGACCGAGCAGCAGCACACACGGAAAGAGATAGCCGCCTACCTCCGTGAGGTGGCGAACAAGCTGGACTCCTCTGGCCAGCTCCACCTGAAGGCCGGTGCGCAGTCGCTGGAGATGGCTGTCCCCGAGCGCCTTACCTTCGAAGTCAAGGCCGAACGCGAAACATCGGCTGACGGTACCGACCGCGAGTTCAGTATTGAGTTTGAGCTCGAATGGAAGCCTGGCGAGGGAGGGGACCGCGGAGAGCTGCACATTGCCTGAGCGCTGGCGCTGGCGTCACGACTCGCGTTCGGGCGATACCCCTGTAGCCATAGGCTCCAGCAGCCGCTCCGACGGCCCCACCTCGTACGCTTGCGTGTGATAGGCGCCCAGCTGATCCTGATACCGCATCGTAAACTGGAACGGACCGGGCGGCGACAAAAAGCCGAACACCAGCCGTACCCGTCCCCCAGCGTGCCAGGCACAATCGGGCTGCACCTGTACGTCCTGCGCCTCTTCACAGGTAATCATCGGATGCTGTGCCGGGCCGCCGATGTTTACGGCCCGCACCACCACGTCGCCGGGCTGCTGCTCCAGGTGCATCAGGCGCAAGCGGGGTGCGTGGAGGCCCCGTGAGCTGTCGACCTGCGGCCGGTTAGCGACGGACGTGCCCATGAACGAGCGTTTGGCAGCGCCCCAGAGCAACCATACCCCGCCTCCGATGAAGACGAGCGCCATCGTCGCCATCGAGATCCAGAAGGCAGCATCATAGGACAGGTAGCGCCACATGGTTGTTGAACCAGACACGGAGGTTACTATCCGTTACGTATCGGCATACCGAACGCCGAATTAAGAGAGCGGCCATGGATCGTCGAAGGCGGCACCCGACTGCCAGGCCCTTACCTCAGCCTCTGTGCATAAGGCCTCCGACAGGGCGTCGCGGAAGGCCGTCCGCGCCTCATCCACCCCAATCAGGGTAAGCTCGTGGTGGCGATCGCCAAAGGCCGGGTGGGCCAGCGCGGCGTTCAAATGGGCTTGCTCTTCCTGCGTCAAGTGCGTCTGGTCGATGGCCGCCTTCCAGTAGCCGGTCTTGCGGAGGTTCACGTAGTTGCCCGCCTGGTTCCAGAGCAGCACCTCGTCGGCGCGCGAGGCCAGCCACACGAACCCCTTGGAGCGGTAGAGACCGCGCGCGAGGTGCTGCTGCGCCGCGTTGTACAGACGCTGCGGGTGGAAAGGGCGCTTCTCCGCAAACACCTCCGCGCCGAGCCCGAAGGCCTCCGGATCCACCTCCAGCCGGGCCAGCGTAGCGCCGGCCATAGGACGCTGTAGCTGCGCCTCGTCGAAGCCACGTGCCCCGATGACCTGTCCTGCCTCCATGTGCCCGTGCACCACCGGCTGCACCGGCGCCTCTCTGTTGATCAGGGCCAGGGCCCGCTGTACGATGGGCTGTGCCTCATCCTGCACGAGGTCGGTTTTGGTGAGGAGCAGCCGGTTGGCGGCCTGCACCTGCCGCACGAGCAGCGTCTCCACTGTCCACCGCCCCTCTTCCTCGTTGGCGATGATCTGCTTGAAAAGCTCCTCCCCCAGCCCGTATTCTTTCACAAACGTGTAAGCGTCCACCAGCGTGACGAGGTTGTGGAGATGCAGCGGGGCTGCGTCGGTGGACGCCTCCCGCACCGCCTGGGCCACCGCGAGCGGCTCGGCGCTCCCGGAGGTCTCGACCAAGACGTGGTCGTAGACGTCTTCCGCTGCCAGCTCGCGCAGTGCAGCCACGAGCGCCGTGCGCCGCTCGCCGCTCACCGAGCCACCATGGACGTTCACGAGCCGGTCGGTCCCCTTACGCAGCAGGTGCCCCGTCTCTACCAGCTCTGCATCCACATCCATCGCGCTCATGTCGTTGATGACCACCGCGAGGCGCGCTACCGGGCGTTGTTGTAGCACCTGCTGCACGACCGTGGTTTTGCCAGCGCCGAGGAAGCCGGTGAGTACGGTAACGGGAAGCGAGGCAGCGGGCATGGGCAGCAGGACGCGTAGGGCATTTTCGTGTGTATCGATATACACATTTTTCAGACGCCTGATCCCTATCGCGGCTTCGCCCGGTTCGTGGGCGTGGCCGTGAGGGGATCCTCCGGCCAGTAGTGCTTCGAGTAACGCCCACGGAGGTCCTTGCGGACGTCGAAATACGTTTCGGCCCAGAAGTTTTCGAGATCCTGCGTCACCTGCACGGGGCGCTGCGCCGGGGACAGCAGATGGAGCGTGAGCGGGACGCGGCCCCCAGCGATGCGGGGCGTGGTCGTCTGCCCGAACATCTCCTGTAGGCGCACCGCCAGCACCGGCGCCTCGGGGTCGCTGTAGTTGATGGGACGGCGGGATCCGCTGGGGACCTCGTAATGGGTGGGCGCCAGCTCGTTTAGCTGCTGCCGCTGCCCGTAGTCGATGAGCCCCAGCAGAAGCTCGGTGGTGCTGAGCTGCTGCAGCTCGCTGAGGCGGCGCATGCCGTAGACCTGCGGCCCAAGCCACTCGTCAAGCGACGCCCGCAGCGCCTCCGGGGAGGCATCCGGCCAATCCTCGGGGAAGTGGTGATGCAGGAAGACGAGTCGCTCCTGCAGCTGCCGTGACTTCTTGCTCCAGCGGAGCGTACGGTCCAGTCCCTCGTCGCGGATGCCATCCAGCAGGGCCTCCTGCACCTGTGCCGGGTCGGGTTTGTGGAGGGTGCGCTCGTCCAACGTGAGCGCTCCCAGCTCGCGCCGCTCTTCCGCCACAACGCGCCCGGCTTGGGCCTCCCATCGCACATCTGCGACGGTGTCGATATGGTCGCCAAAGTAGGTTTCCAAATCTTCCTGGCGGAGTGGCGCGGCAAGGAAGATGCGTCCTTCACTACGGCGCTCGTCCACGTGAGCGGCCACAAGGTAATCGGACCCGCTGAGGAGCTGCGTGTGGGAGAGCGCGGCGATGCGGCCGTTGCGGAGGCGAAAGCGGTCGTCCTGCCCCGGGAGGCGCTGCGCGAGGCGGTCGGGGTAGGCGAAGGCGAGCAACAACCCGGCGGCATCCACATCCGCGGGATCCCCTTCCGGCAGGTGGAGGCGGCGGCGCCAGTGCCGCGCCACACGCAGCACGTACCGGCAGGCGCCATGATCCACCACGAAGCCCTGCCGCGTGACGGGATCGGGGCGGTCGCCATCGCGCACAGCATGGAGCGCTTCGAGGCGCAGGCGAAGGTCCGCATCTGGCAGTCCGCCACGGCCTTTGAAGATGTCCCGTTCAGAGAGGAGTGCCGCCAGCTCGCAAGCCAGCCCCCCCAGTTCCAGCGTCTTGGCGTGCAGCACCATGTGCGCGAGGCGCGGGTGCAGCGGCACTTCGGCCATCGCACGACCATGCGCCGTAACCCGGCCGTCCGGGTCCACAGCGCCGAGGCGGCAGAGCAACTCCTGCGCCTGTGCAAACGTGTCGGCAGGCGGCGGGTCGAGCCAGCGAAGCGCAGCGGGATCCGTCACGCCCCAGCGCGCCAGGTCCAGCGCCAACGGGGTGAGGTCGGCCTGCACGATCTCGGGAGCGTTGAAGGCCGGCAGGTGCTGATGCGTGCGCTGCGTCCACAGCCGGTAGCAGACGCCCGGCCCGAGGCGCCCAGCACGTCCCCGCCGCTGA
>CAYFRR010000064.1:0-14455 GCA_964345505.1 uncultured Rhodothermales bacterium | reverse complement strand
TCCTCAGGTGCTACGTCCTCAGGTGCTGGATGCTCACGTGCGGTATCTGCAGGCGATGCGTCTGCGGTGCTCACGGCTACAGCGGGCTCCGAGAATGCTTCAGCGTCTTGCGGCAGACCATCGTTAGTATCGCTCGGTGGAGCGTCGGGCTTATTATAATCGTATGCCGTTTCTTCGGGGTGAAGCGTCGGTGCGGGTTCGGGAGGAAATTCCGAGGACGTTTCAGGCGACACGCCTTCGGCTTCTGGCCACCGGTTCAGCACTTCGAGGTCGCCGGCAAATTCAGCCTCCAGTTCGTCCAGGGCCTGCTGCTCGATGTGCGCGCGCAGCTTTTGCTTGAGTTGCCCGGTCAGTGCTTCTAC
Organism: uncultured Rhodothermales bacterium; assembly: GCA_964345505.1. Taxonomy (GTDB): domain Bacteria; phylum Bacteroidota; class Rhodothermia; order Rhodothermales; family Salinibacteraceae; genus Tc-Br11-B2g6-7. The sequence goes on along the minus strand of CAYFRR010000064.1, from coordinate 14,093 downwards.
GCGTTCGGCTGCCGCGTCTGACTGCAGCACGCGAGCCATGAGTCCGTCGGCCGTGATATCGCTGACGACCTCGGAGACCAGCGTGTCGACAATCCACTGTGTGAGTGCTTCCTTCGGTGCGGGTGAGGTTACATTATTACCCGTCGCCGTTGATTCGTCTGTAGAGGAGGGTGCAGCAGGAGCTTCGTGAATAGCTTCCATGTGTGGCGTGTTGTTGCCAGTGAGGGTTCAAGGGTCGATACAAGCCCCGGATGCCGGGCGCTACCTTACCATAGCGCAAACATTACGCCCGGTGCGTGTTGCCGGCTCGACACGCGTTCCACGAAGAACATGGCTGTCGATCAATCAGTAGGCTGAGCCTACGTGTCTTGCACAGCGCCTGACGGCCTCTCCTTTTCTCCAGACCTTTCCCTTCCCCCCGATGAATACGGTCGCGCATCCTCCCCATCCCATCAATGAACCGCCCCAGACGTTTGCCCCTAATAGCCCTGAACGGGCGTCATTGCGTGATGCGCTGGAAGATCTCAAGGCGCAGCATATTGAAATCCCAGCCTTTATCCACGGTGAGGCCGTGACCACGGACCGCACGTTCTCGGTACGTGCTCCGCATGAGCACCAGCGCGTGTTGGCCACGGCACACTTCTGCGGTGCGGATGAGGTGGAACAGGCCATTGCTTCAGCGCTGGAGGCGCGCACGCGCTGGAGCCACATGGACTGGCAGGACCGGGCCGGAATTTTCCTCAAAGCGGCGGAATTGGTTTCCGGGCCCTACCGCGATACCATCAACGCAGCCACCATGCTGGGGCAAAGCAAAAACGCCTACCAATCCGATATTGAAGCCGCCTGTGAGCTATGCGACTTCCTCCGGTTTAACGCCCACTTCGTGGAGCAGCTCTACACCGAGCAGCCGTTCTCACCGGACGGGCAGTGGAATCGGATGGAGTACCGTCCGCTGGAAGGCTTCGTCTTCGCCGTAACGCCGTTTAACTTTACGGCCATCCAGTGCAACCTGCCTACAGCGCCGGCGCTGATGGGCAACGTAGCACTCTGGAAGCCCTCGCCGCGCTCCATTTACTCTGCCTACTTCGTCTACAAGATTTTGGAAGAAGCCGGCCTGCCGCCGGGCGTTATCAACATGCTGCCGGGGGCAGGAGCTGACGTAGGGGATCCCGCGCTGGCCTCGCCGCATCTGGCCGGGCTGCACTTCACCGGGTCGCAGGGCACCTTCAATCACCTCTGGAAGACGATAGGCGAGAACCTCGACACCTACCGGAGCTACCCGCGCATTGTCGGGGAAACAGGTGGGAAGGACTTCATTGTGGCGCATCCCACCGCCGACATGGAGGCCGTCCGGACGGCCATTGTACGGGGGGCGTTTGAGTATCAGGGGCAGAAGTGTTCAGCAGCCTCACGCGTCTACCTGCCGGCCTCGCGGTGGCCCGAGATAGAAGACGATCTCGCCGCTATTGTCGACGACATCAAGGTGGGGCCGGTTGAGGACTTCACCAACTACGTAAATGCCGTTATCGACGAACGCGCCTACGACGAGATCACGGCCTACATCGAAGACGCGAAGGCTGACCCTGGCGTGATGGTACTGGCCGGCGGCACGCACAGCAAAGAAGAAGGGTATTTCATCGATCCTACCGTGCTCGTGGTCGACGATCCGAAGCATGTGACTATGCGCGAAGAGATTTTCGGGCCGGTGGTTTCGATTTACATCTACGAGGACGCCGACTTTGAAGACACGCTGACGCTTGTCGACGAGACGTCCCCCTATGCCCTTACCGGCTCTATCTTCGCTCAGGATCGCGACGTCATCGCACATGTGACCAAGCGATTGGAGAATGCAGCTGGAAACTTCTACATCAATGACAAGCCTACCGGCTCCATCGTGGGACAGCAGCCATTTGGCGGGCTGCGAAAGTCGGGCACCAACGACAAGGCGGGCTCCATCTTTAACCTCACCCGCTGGGTGTCGCCGCGCTCCATCAAGGAGACCTTCGTGCCGGCAACCTCGTACGAATACGCGCATCATCAGCCGGATAAGGCGACAAATGGCGTCTCCCGTACCGAACGAACAGCCTCGGAAGGTACCGCGTAGCCCATGACGAACCTGCGGGGTTGCCCGTGAACCGTCCGACTGCCGACATCAGCATTTTCCGCAGCACGGCCCATCCGGGGCTGGCTTCGACCCGCATGGTCTTCGCCGATGCCTTCCTCACGCCCCTGGCGCTCTGCACGCTGCCCGTGATGCTGGCGGTCCTGGTGGTAGCGCTGCAGCGCGGGGCCGTCGGGCCCTTGCTTTGGCTCGGCTTCCCAGGGGCGTTTGGCGTGGCGCTGGCGTTGACGCTTTACTATCTGCAAACGACAATCGCCGAGATCTACGTAGGCGAGACGATGGTCGCCCTGCGCACCGTGTTTGACTGTATGGGCGGTAAGCGGCGGCTGCGGTGGCGCCCAGTGTTGGAACTGCGCACCAACGCGTCGCTGCTCATTCTTACCTTGGATGACGCTGACTACTACCTGTACAAGCGCGCGTGGCCTGATGCGGAAGTGCTGAAAGAATCCCTCCGCCAGGCGCGCGAGCGGTATGAGTTGGAATACCCTGCGTGATCTACACTTCTCGATACGATACTCCACACACCCTACCAGCACGTTACCTATGACGCCGTCTACCCCGCCGTCGCCCGAGGCCGAGTCGTCAACTACCAGCGCCCAGCCGACTTCGTCATCCGCATCCGAGCAACACTACTGGGACTTCTGCCCCAACTGCAGCACCCGGCTGCAAAACATGCGGTGCAAATTCCGGTGCCCAAAGTGCCACTACTTCATGTCGTGTTCTGACTTCGACTAAAGGGAATGTGGTGCTGCCGCGGACCATGTCCGCCCCTGACGCTCCCACTCCCAGCGTATGTGCTTGCATGATTACGATCGACCGGTCCTCCACGACGCCTGTCCACGAGCAGCTCACAGGGCAAATCCGCTTCCTGATTGCCAGCGGGCAGTTTCAGATGGACGAGACGCTGCCCTCCACCCGTGGGCTGGGCGAGGACGTGGGCGTCTCCTTCCATACGGTACGCAAGGCCTATCAGCAATTGGAGACCGAGGGCTTGCTGGAGGCCCGGAAAGGCAGCGGCTACGTGGTGGTGCAGCACACGACCCTTTCGAAGAGTGAGCGGATGGAACGCGGCGCAGCTACCCTGGAGGAAGCGCTCCACGGGCTGGTAGGCCTTGGGCTTCAGGATGGCGAGATTGAGTACCTGTTTCAGGAGCAGTTTCAGGCGGTGCGCAGCCAGCAGATGCGCCACAAGCTGGTGTTCGCGGCGGCGTGTCAGGAGTATGCTGACATCTGCGGCCACTACATTTCCAACGCGCTCCAGCAGCAGGTCACGGGAGCTTCGTTGGAGGCGCTCAGCCGGCATCAGGACACTGACGTGGTGATGACTCCCTACCGGCACGTGCGCGCGGTAATGCAGCAGTTGCCCCGTAGCGATGTGCAGGGCGTCGATACCACCCTGCCCCTCGACGTGCTGGAGGACGTAGCGCGCCTCTCGGAGCATGAAGCCGTAGGGCTGGTTACCCAGCAACCGGAGACCATCCAGCCGTTTCTCGCATTGCTCCGGGAGCGCACGGCCCACGGGGGGCAAGTGATTGCGGCCTCCATGCAAGCCGATGCTAACCATCTCTCCTCGTTTGTGGACGACGTAGACCTTGTGCTTGGGACTCCCGCCTGCCGGCGCCGGCTCAAGCCCCTCATAGGGCCCCAACGCTACCACGAACTCACGCTAATGGTCACAGACAATGCGTTAGACCGCCTGCGCGAGCGTCTGCCTCGGTGATGAGGTACAAGCGGTCGCGCTACGCCTCCGACTCCTTCGCCTTGTCAGTGGAGGCATCGTCCGCGCGTTGCCCCGAGGGCGATTCGAGCTGTCCATTGGCGTCGTTCCCTCGGGCTGGCTCTTCCTCAGCCTCTTCGGCCTCCTCATGCTGAGGTGTTGCACGAGGGTCAATCCATTGCACCACCTCTGGAGGCAGCAGCGCTCTCGACGTGCCCGAGCGCAGGTGAAGCGTCCCCGCCGCCAACTCGTCCGTTTTTAGTTTCGATGGATCGGCGATAGGGAGGCTCGAATCCACAGAAACCTGAACGGCAGGTTTACCGGGCAACGCCTCGTCATCCGCTTCCCCGTCCGTTGACGTGTCCGGCGCCTCTTCAGCGTCTGCCGCTTCCTCATCCTCCTTTTGCCCGGGGTATTTCACACGCACGTGATGAATCCCCAGCAGCATGGAGAGGAACGTCTCCTTGAGCTGCTGCAGGTCACGAAAGGTCAGGTCGGTATCATCCAGCTGCCCATCGTCAATACGCGTCTGGAAGATCATGTCCAGCATGGTTTCCAGGCGCTTGTGGGTGGGGTCAGTCAGGCTGCGGCAGGCGGCCTCCAGCGAATCTGCCAGCATAAGCACGCCTGTCTCCTTTGAAAACGGCCGTGGACCCGGGTACCGAAACTCGGATTCTGGAACTTCGGCGTCCGGATTTTCGGATTGCTCACGGGCTTTCCGATAGAAATACTCGATGCGAGAAGTGCCATGATGCGTGGTGATGAAGTCAAGCACCGGCTGCGGTAGGTTGTACTGCCGGCCCATCTCAAGGCCCTCGCGCACGTGGCTGGCGATGATGAGAGCAGACATGCGCGGCTTGAGGTCATCATGGGGGTTTGTCTGACCGCGCTGGTTCTCGATGAAGTACTCCGGTTTGAGCATCTTCCCGATGTCGTGGTAGAGCGCCCCCACGCGCGTCAGTAGGGCGTCGGCCCCGATCGCTGTTGCCCCGGCCTCCGACAGGTTGGCCACCTGCATTACGTGGTTAAACGAGCCCGGCGCTCGTACACTCAGTTCCTTTAACAGCGGACGGTTGGTGTCCGAAAGCTCCAGCAGCGTAAGATCGGTGGTGAGGTTAAACGTTCGCTCAAACACCCAGAGCAACGGGTAGGCCAGCACGAGCAGAAACGAACTACCGGCCACCCGCACGCCATCGCGCCATAGCGTGTCTACCGGCGTATCGTAGAGGAGCCACGTAGAAAAGATGATGAGCATATAGGCCAAAAAGACCAATCCAGCGCTCAAAAAGAATTGCCCTCTGTTTTTGATGTCCCGCACGCTAAAGACCGCAATCGCCCCGGCAAAGATGGTGGCGAACGCGTACTCAAAGTCATATCCCAGCAGCAGGCCCCCCAGTAGCCCGAGCGTGATGGTGCCGAAAAACCCAACCCGAGAGTCAAAGATCACGGTGAACAGTACCGACACAATGGCCACAGGAACGGCATACATGCCGATGACTGGATAGCGTACCCCCACCGCGAACAACGCGATGATGCCGGCAAACTGCAGGGCCATCAAAAAGACTTGCGTGTTGTCGAAGAAAAGATTGGGGCGGACGAGATAGATGTAGAGGAAAAAGATACCAAAAGCTGCAATGATCAGGAGCGCGTTGCCGCTTCCCTGCTTCCAGGCGATGGACCCCGCCAGGCGTTCCCGCTGCGCACGTTCGAGCGAGACCAGCTGCTGCCGAATCTCGGACGTGATGCGCTCCCCTTCGCGGACAACGACGTCTCCTTGATTCACGCGGCCCCGGGTGGGCGACAGGCGCGACTCTTGGGCCCGAATCTCCCGTCGGGTTTCTGACTGCATGTAGGCATGCGTCGGCACGAACACCGCGCGAAAGAACGGCATGGCGACGGCCACCACCTCCGGCCGCTCAGGGAATACCTCCTCAAAGGACGCCCGGGCTTCCTCATAGGCGCGGTCAAGTCCGAGGAAGTTATCAATCGGTTGCGGGGGGCGCTGCGTGCGTTCCCCAACATTCCGCACGATGACTTCCTGGGAATGGATACTGTCGTGGGGTACATCCAGGACCCCCTCCCCCTGCAGCTGTTGGCTGATTTGGGTTGCTTCCTCCACCAGTGCCTCATGCAGGGGTCGGTCGCGAGACGGCACATTGGCACTGTCCGGGCCCCGGTTACGCAGCCGGAGGTCGCGCTCCAGCACAGTCCACTGCGTCGACGAAAGGCGCACCCGAGCATTGCGCCGTCGCTCGCGATACGTGAGCGAGTCGGTAGCTGCGGCCTCCTGCTCCTCCGCAGCCTGGTGGTCGAGCATCTGGTTGAATGCTGCAAACGCCTTGTCCAATTGCATCCGCAGGGTATCCCGGCGGGTCAGGGTCTGCTGCGGCGCATCCGGAATCTCCTGGACGAAGGCTGGGGTGTTTTGCTCGACGCGCCGCCGCTCAGCCGCCAACGTGTCGGGATGCTTGTAGATCGCAAACGAGAAGGGCGCGGTCTTCACGTTCTGCCGCCAGATGTCGCCCTCCTGCACGGTTACTTCCAGCCGCTCGCCGCCAGGATAGGCCAGGAGAGCCACGACGACCAGCACCACAAAAATGGCAGCCTTAAGGGCATAGTCCGCCCACTCCCACTCGTTCTCCTCGGGTAGGCCCTTTTCGAGGTTTTGACCGACAGGACGCGCTTTCGAGTTGCCCAGACCAAGCTTGTCGAGAAGTCCCATAAAGGGCAGGAGCAGTGAGGGAAAGGGCAAGAGCAGAGGCCTGCATCAGCCGCTGGAGAACCGTGCCCTGTACAAGGCGCTATCTATGCCGCCATCCAAGCAATGATCCTACGAGCAGCGTGATGGCGCTACCGATGACGGTATACCACGGCCATCCGACGGCCCGCAGGTCAAGCGTCTCCCGCATGGTGTCGGTTGGGTTCAGCATAAAGAGCCATCCCTCTGTGGGACTGTACCACAGACCGAAAATGATCAGGATCATCGCTCCGATGCTTCCTACAAATGCGATGAGGGCATCCACCTGTGTAGGCCGGCGCGCCCACAGGCCCAGCAAAAAGACACCCAGCAGGCCGCCGTAAGTAAAGGACGCTATTGCCAGGCCCAGTTCAACCACGGGGTTCTGCTGATCCTCAAACAGCGCGGCAAACCCAATAAACACGAGGCCCCACCCGAGGGTGAGGGCGCGCGAGAGGCGAAGCCGGGACGTTTCCGTAAGCGCCTGGCCGCGCCACCGCTCGATGAGGTCGTACAGTGAGGATGAGGCCAGTGCATTTAGGGACGAGGATAGCGTGCTCATGGCTGCGGCGATGATGCCGGCCAGCAGCAAGCCAGAGAGGCCGGCCGGCAGGCCTTCAATGATATACAAGGGAAAGACCTCATCCCCACGCGTGAGACCGAGCTCGACGGGAGCGGCGCCCGCATAGTGCACCCAAAGCAGCAGACCTACGATCAGAAAGAGCGCAAACTGGACGGCGACCAGAACGGCACTTCCCACCAGGGCTTTTTGGCTATCGGCCAGCGAGCGGCAGGTCAGGAGCCGTTGCACGATAAGTTGGTCGGTCCCGTGGGAGGCCATCGAGAAAATGGCGCCGCCCACCACCGCTGTGATGAACGCGTAAGGCTCTGTAATCCAGGCACTCAGTGAAGTGGAGGTTCCCGCACTAAAGATCTGCGTTTTCCCCTCCGCCTGCGCCAGGGCCCACCAGTCGGCAGGCGCGTCGTGCACGAGAAAACCGATAGCAACGACCGCGCCTACCACGTACAGGCTCATCTGCACCACATCCATCCAGATGACAGCGCGAACCCCACCAATCAGGGTGTAGACAATGGTGGCTATGCCTACAAAAGCAATGATGATCGGATAGCCGATGGCGTAGCCCATCATGGCCGCCATCACACTCAGCGGAATGGCCGTAGCGAAAAGGCGTACCCCGTCGGCCAGTAGGCGGGTGCCCAGAAACGTGACGGAAGCCGCTGAGCGCAGGGTCTCACCAAACCGGTTCCCGAGGTAGGCATAGGCGGTGGGTAGCCTGCCTTCCGTATACTGCGGCAGCAACGTCACGCTTACGATCAGCCGGCCGATGAGATACCCGAGCGTCAGCTGCAGAAACGTAAGGGAGCCAAGGTACGCAACTGCCGGGATGCCGATGATCGTGAGCGTGCTGGTCTCGGTGGCTACAACCGAGAAACACACAGCCCACCAGGGCACATCGCGGTTCCCCAGAAAATAGCCCTCGACCGTACGCTGACGGCCACCACTCCAGATCCCAAAGCCGATGACGGCCAGGAGATAGAGGACAATGATGGCATAGTCGAGTGGCGTGAGCATGTGGCGAGAGCCGGTGGCAGGAACAGGGGCAACGTACGGTGCGGCGGCTGCAATCGCCAGAGGGTAATGCGTTAGCTACTGGACGGCCAGGCTGAGCGAGCGCGTCACGCCCGGCCGAGCAGTTCGGTGAACGCGTCCTCATCCAGCACCGATACGTCCCGTTCCTGTGCTTGCTGAAGCTTCGATCCAGGATTTGCTCCCCGTACCAAGTAGTCTGTGTTGCCACTAACGCTGCCCGTAACGTTCCCTCCCCGCTGTTCGATGGCCGCCTTGGCCTCCTTTCGCGTAAACCCTTCCAGCGCACCGGTCAATACAAAAGTAGCGCCCGCGATGGGTGACGCGGTGTTGTCTTTCGCTTCGGGTGGAGCCTCCGCAGGTTGCCGTTGCGTATTTACCCCAAGGGCCTTCAGCTCCTCCACAAGTGCCTGGTTTTCCTCTACGGCAAACCAGTCGTCTACGCTCTCGGCCGTGATTGGCCCGATGCCGTCGATAGCAGTGAGCGTGTCGTGCGAGGCCTCAGCAAGGGCCTCCAGTGAGGGAAAGGCATGCACCAGCCGCAGCGCCACGTCTCGCCCTACGTGGCGAATTCCGAGGCCCGTCAGCAGCCGGTGCAGCGGTTGCTCTTTCGACGCCTCAATGCCATCAAGCAGGTTCTGCGCCTTCTTTTCTGCAAACCTCTCGAGCTCAAGTAGCTCGTCTTTCGACAGATCGTACAGATCCGACAGGCGAGTGACGAGGCCCTCCTCAGCCAGCACTACCGCCAGCTTGGAGCCAAGGCCTTCTATATCCATCGCCGACCGGCCGGCGAAGTGCTCCAGCAAGCGGATGAACTGGGCTGGGCAATCGGAGGCCATGCAGAAGTAGTCTGCCTCGTCGGGCAGCCGCACGATGTCGCTGCCGCACGAGGGGCAGCGGGCGGGCATCGACCATGGCGTCTCGCTGCCGGTGCGAGCTTCCGGGATGGGCCGCACCACTTGCGGGATCACATCCCCGGCGCGCTTCACGATGACGGTATCGCCCACTCGGATGTCCCGGTCGGCAATGTAGTCGGCATTGTGAAGGGTGGCTTGCGACACGGTGACCCCGCCGATGTGGACGGGCGCAAGGACGGCCTCGGGCTTGATGGCACCGGTGCGGCCCACGTTGACCTCGATGTCGCGGAGGGTGGTGGTGGCCTCACGGGCGGGAAACTTGTAAGCGATCGCCCAGCGCGGGGCCTTGGCAATGGCGCCCAGTTCCTCCTGATACGCGATGCGGTCCACTTTTACCACAATACCGTCGATCTCTATATCCAGGGTGTCTCGGTCATCCACCCAGGCTTCGCAGGAGGCGACGACGGCATCGATATCATCAAATCGCTTGCGCTGCGCGCTAACGGGAATGCCCATGCGCGTCAGCCAGTCAAGAGTAGCACTTTGCGTGGTCGGCACTGCACCTGTCGTGGGGCCGATACCGTAGGCCAGGAAGCTGAGGGGACGCTCTGCGGTGATGGTTGGGTCGAGCTGCCGGAGGCTGCCGGCGGCCGCGTTGCGCGGGTTAGCGAAGGGGGCATCGCCGCGCTCGGTCAGGCGTTTGTTGAACGCATCAAACGCACTTCGGCGCATGAAGACCTCCCCACGCACCTCCAGGCGTTCGGGCAAGGGCGGCCCCTCACCAGAAGGCGTCGCCAATCGCAGCGGTACGGTCCGGATGGTCCGGGCATTGCGCGTGATGTTCTCGCCCACCTGGCCGTCTCCACGGGTCGCCGCGACGGCCAGGCGCCCTTCCTCATACGTCAGCGCAACAGCGAGGCCATCGAGTTTTACCTCGGTGCTCATGCGCAGCGGCTCGTCGGCTCCCAGCCGGCCAGCCAAGCCCTGCCGGCAGCGGGTGTACCAGTCGCGCAGGTCCTGACCGTCGAAGGCGTTGGAGAGCGAAAGCAGCGGCTCGGGATGGGCCACCTTCTCGAAGGCGTCCAGCGGCTCGCCGCCGACCCGCTGGGTGGGCGACTCCGGCGTCTGAAGCTCCGGATGGGCCTGTTCGAGAGCATACAGCGCATGAAAGAGCCGGTCGTATTCGGGGTCGGTAATGACCGGGGCGTCCTCTACGTAGTACTTTCGGTCGTGGTACCGCACCACCTCGCGGAGTTGCGGCGCCAGCGCGGCCGCCTCTTCAGGATCCGTTGAGGGGGCGCCATTCTGCTCCAGCCGGCGGAGGAGCGCACGGGTACGCTCCAGGTGGTTCGTGGGTACGTCAGATGTGGTGGATGCAGGCATGGCAAGGCCAAAGAGAAAACAATAGCGAGGGAAGGACGAGCGAGGGCCGCCGCTGATGGATGCTTCAGGAGCTGGGGGCGTTTTCTGAGATCAGCCGTTCCGCCCGTTCACGGGTAATTACGATGCGCCCTTCGGCATCGCGTTCATCGGTAGGCACTGTTACCCCGTCCAGCCTGAGCTCGATGTTCTCCAGCTGATTTTCGAGGATGATCTGATCCACCGCTGAAAAACTCCGGCTCTCCCCTTCTTCAATCCAGTACGGACGCCGCAGGTCATCGTCGACGCGGATGCGAATCGGGTCTACGCGGTCGAAAGCAGCAACTACCTCGACGGTCAGCGTGTCTCCCAGTTCAGGCGTCTCCGAATCCTCATCCATTGCACCGGTAGCGGCATCAGGTCCTGATGGCGCTGAAGCCTCGGCAGCGGTATCGACGGGCGTCACCTCTGCAGGAGTTGGTGGGGTGGGTTCGGGGGCATTATCGGATTGCAGGGCAAAGATCAGGAGGACGAGAGCTGCAACCAAAACCGCTCCTCCCACCACAAAGGGCCACACCGACCGTGGTTGTACAGGAGCGGGCTGCTTCTCTTTGGTGGTGCGCACTGCTCCCTTCGTGGAGGGCTCGCTGTGGGCTCCCTCAGCAGCTGGCGCCTCAGCTTTCACCGTGTTTGCCTCCGCCGGTGCGTTGTTTGGAAGGGTTTTCCCGTCCGGGGCCTCAGGCGTAGCTGCCGCCCCTTCCGCCCCCGTCCCTTTCTGGTCCTCGGCCGTCGCTTCCTTGTCTTCCATCGCACGCGCTGCTGCCTCGTCCGTGGCTTCCGGAGTCGGGGCGGAGGTGTCAGGGGCCTGGACGGCATTATCGGATGGGGTAGCCTTCGCATCGGCAGCCTCTTCAGCGGAAGCGTGGTGGTCCACAGCTTCGGGTGCAGCCTCAACGTCTGGGTCTTCCTCAAGGTACGCGGATGCGAGTCTTCCCGTGTACTCGCCGGCCAGTGCGGCCTCCAGCGCGTCCATCATGTCCTTGCGGTCAACGCCGATGTGGTCTGCCACACTGCGCGCGACGGAGCGCAGATACACCTGGTTGAAGGTGTCGTGGCTGAAGAGCGCATCGACCTCGAACTGCTGCAGCAGGTGCTTTGGAATCTTCGTGGCCTGATGGATCTCCTGCGGTGTGACCCCTTGCGTCTCTCGGATGCGGCGGACATCACGTGCAAAAGCTTGGCCCTGTGCTTCGGGTGGGGCATTCATGGGCGGTACATGCGGCAGATAGGGGTGGGGACCGATAGGGTTGCTACCTGTAAGACTGAGCCTGGCACAGGATCCGCGGCGCTGTGCCACTGTTGCGTTTCTAAGTGGTACCCTTGGCTACGTTGTTTTGCACTTCATCATTGCTCTCCCTTTTTACTCAGGTTCCATGCGTTTCTTTGCCCCTGCTCTTGTCGGACTTCTCACGGGCCTCCTGCTTCTGACCGCTTGCACCGACTCGGCGCAGCGTGAGGGCGACTTTCTTCAGTTTGAAGGTGACGTGGTGAATGTGTCGTTACTGGTCTTTTGTACGGCCAGTGAGATTCAGTCGGAAAACTTTGATGTACTGCCGCAGACCTTCGATCTCCCGTGCACCCCAGAGGCTGTACAGGTTACCGGGCGTGGCACAGACCTTGGAATGCGGTTGCTTTTAGACGGTGAAGCCGTTGCGGAGGACCGCGAGACCATTGAGCCCACCGATGAAGGCGCTACCGCTTTTCTCACGGTATTTCTATTTGCTCCAGGGGTCTCAACTCAGGATGCGCAGGAGATGCAGAATCTACTGGAGGATAGGTAGCATTGGCCCGGGTGGGATCGCGCGACGTCGACTTCCTGAACACAAAAAACCCACCACCGATGACTGAGCAGGTCATCAGCGGTGGGTCGAAGTGGTCGGGACGGCGGGATTTGAACCCGCGGCCCCTCGCCCCCCAGGCGAGTGCGCTACCGGACTGCGCCACGTCCCGATCCGATACGGCTACGTCGGTTGTTCTGTATTGTCAGTCGACAAGCCGGGTACTGTGTTTGAGCCCCGTTCACGATCCGAGTCCTCGATCTGTTCCACCAGGTCCATTAAGAACGCACGGAGGCGCCGCAGCTCCGTGACGGTTTCTTGGGATGCGGCTGGAGCGTCTGCACTTGGCCCCCCGGCCAGCACTTGCCGTGCACCCTCCAGGGTGTATTTTTCCACCTTCAGCAGGTGATGAATACGTTCCAGCATCGCAATATCCTCCTCCCGGTACACGCGGCGCCCGGCACTGTCCTTAGCCGGCGATAGCTCGTCGAACTCGGATTCCCAGTACCGGAGCACGTGCGGCTCCAATCCCAACCGGTCGCTCACCGCGCCAATGCTCGGTAAAGCATCCTGATGGTCCGTGGGGGCTGTATCCTGAGCCATACGTACGGTGGGGATTGCGTTAGAAAACAGCTTGCTACAAGGATTAGCAGAACCGTCCTCCGGCTACGATTGTTCAGGTGCCGCTTGATGCCTCTGCAGCAGCAGCGCTCCGTTCACGCCTGTTCATTTTCGATACCCGTACTGTTGCCCGCGTCTCTCCGTCAGCAACTCGCGCCTTATCGCCACGACGTAGCCCTGCTGACGGTCGTGCTCGTCTGGGGAATCAACTTTGTGGTACTCAAGGCAGCGCTGGTAGAGGTGCATCCCCACGTGCTGAATATTTTCCGGTTTGCTGTTTCCATCGCCGTACTGGGCTGGCTGTTCGCCCGTCGCGTAGGCTATGACATGAGGGCATTTGTCCAACCGATTCGCGAACGCTTCTACACCATCCTGAGTCTTGGCCTGCTTGGATACCTGTTCTACCAGCTGTTCTTTATCCTGGGCGTTGCAAACACCACAGCGGGCAGTGCCGCCCTGATTATGGCAGGAGCACCGCTGTGGACGGCCCTATTTGGTCATGTCTTTGGGTTCGACCGCATGGTTCCTGCGGGTTGGCTGGGCCTCCTCTTTACGCTGGCCGGCACGGCCGTCATTGTCTTCGGTGGAACTGACGAGGTGGCGTTTGGGAGCGACGTGTTTCTGGGGAACGCGCTTATGGTGGTGGCGGCGCTGCTCTGGGGGGCGTACACAGCGTTCAACAAGCCAGCTACACAACGCGCCGATCCTATCGGGCTTACCTTCTGGGGCGTTGTGGTGGCGTTTCCCTTCTTGATCGCTATCGGCGTGCCTTATGCTATGGCGGATCAGGGGCTGGTGATGGGCGGCTGGGTCTGGGCCGCTATCGTCTTCTCAGGTGGGCTCTCCACGGGATGGGCCTTCGCTACCTGGAACACAGCGGTGCATAAGGTGGGACCATCGCAAACGGCGATTTATGGCAATCTCGTACCCGTTGTGGCGTTGTTGAGTGGGCTGCTGGTGCTGGGCGAGCCCATCTGGCCGCTGCAACTGATTGGCGGGGCGCTCATCATTGGCGGGTTAATCCTGACACGGTGGGCACGCCACGCTCGCGAGGCCACCACACGCATCCCAAGTGCTGAACCCCTCTCCTCGTCGGAAGCCCCCCCGGCCAGATGTAAATAGCATGGGGGACAAGCACATTCAAACCACCACACCGCTATTCGGGCGCAGGGCGCGCCTCTGTTAATTCATTCTGCAGGTGCCGTGTGAATGGCTCCGTGACCGCCCCCGCGT
>CAYFRR010000063.1:0-14721 GCA_964345505.1 uncultured Rhodothermales bacterium | reverse complement strand
CGTGCCTATGTTTACGTGCGGCTTCGTACGCTCAAACGTCTGCTTCGCCATGGGTAGGTAGGGTTAAGTAGTGTAAAACATTAAGGTCGGTAGGGGTTGCTGGCGCGCTTTACGCAAGTGCGCCCGTCTCGGAGCTGACGATTTCCTCCGCAATGTTGCGGGGCACTTCTTCGTAGTCCTCGAACTGCATACTATAGATGGCGCGGCCTTGGGTGCGGCTGCGCAGGTCGGTCGAATAGCCGAACATTTCGGCCAGCGGGACCATCGCCTTGACCACCTGGGCGTCTTGCCGCTGGGTCATGCTTTCGATGCGTCCACGGCGGCCGTTCAGGTCGCCAATGACTTCGCCCATGTACTCCTCGGGGGTCACGACCTCGACGGCCATAACCGGCTCCATGAGTACGGGTGCAGCGTGGCGGGCGGCACGGCGGAAGGCCATGCGACCAGCCACCTCAAACGAGACCTGATCGGAGTCGACCGCGTGGGACTTGCCGTCGTAGAGGCGTGCTTGCACACCAACGACAGGGTACCCAGCCAGCGGGCCCTGATCCATCGCGGCGGCAATGCCTTTTTCAACGGATGGGATAAACTCGCGAGGCACAGAGCCCCCCTTAATATCGTCGATGAACTCGAGCTCGGGGCCCTCTTCGTTCGGCCCAAACTCGATGTACACTTCGGCAAACTGCCCCCGGCCACCAGTCTGCTTCTTGTGCGTGTAGCGCTCGTCAACGGTTTTGCGCAGCGCTTCGCGGTAGGCTACCTGCGGGCGACCTACATTCGCATCCACCTTAAATTCGCGCTTCAGGCGATCCACAATGATTTCGAGGTGGAGCTCGCCCATGCCAGCAATGATGGTCTGACCGGTCTCTTCGTCGGTCTTGACCTGGAACGTCGGATCCTCTTCAGCGAGCTTCTGCAGTCCCTGCCCCAGCTTGTCGCTGTCGGCTTTCGATTTTGGCTCGATAGCGATACGGATGACGGGCTCGGGGAATTCCATTTCCTCCAGCACCACCGGGTTATCCGGGTCGCAGAGCGTGTCACCCGTGTGAATCTCCTTAATTCCAACACCCGCGGCAATGTCACCAGCGCGGACATAATCGACGTCCTCGCGGTGGTTCGAGTGCATGAAGAGCAAGCGCCCGATGCGCTCCTTCTTCTCACTCGTCGCGTTCATCACGTTCGATCCCTTTTCAAGCGTACCACTGTACACGCGGAAGAATGTTAGCTTCCCAACGTAGGGGTCGGTTGCGATCTTGAAGGCGATCGCGCTGAACGGCTGGTCCATCTCTGGGCGACGCGTGACCTCTTCTTCGCTCCGCGGAATGCGACCCGTAATACCGGGCAGGTCCACTGGGCTCGGGAGGTAATCGATAACGCCATCAAGCAGACGCTGTACGCCCTTGTTTTTGAAAGCAGAGCCGCAGAATACCGGCGTGATGTCGAGCCCAAGCGTGGCCTCGCGTACCGTAGAGGAAATCTCCTCCTCCGTGATCTCCTCTCCTTCAAGATACTTCATGAGGAGCTCGTCGTTGTAGTCGGCAATGTTCTCAATAAGATGCTGCCGCCACTTAGTGGCTTCCTCCTGCATGTCCTCGGGGATGTCCATCACATCCCACGTCGCACCCTGGGTATCTTCGTGCCAGACGATGGCCTTGTTGCGCACCAAGTCGATGACGCCGCGAAACATGTCGCCTGCGCCAATCGGAATCTGCACGGGCACCGGATTGGCCTTCAGACGCTCCCGCATTTGGTTGACAGCGGCCTCAAAGTCGGCGCCCACGCGGTCCATCTTGTTGACGAACGCGATGCGCGGCACATTATACTTGTTGGCCTGCCGCCAAACAGTTTCCGACTGTGGCTCCACACCGCCCACGGCGCAGAACAGCGCAATCGCACCATCCAGCACGCGCAGCGAGCGCTCCACCTCTACGGTGAAGTCGACGTGACCGGGCGTATCAATGATGTTGATGCGATGATCGTCCCAGAAGCACGTAGTCGCCGCACTCGTGATCGTAATACCGCGCTCCTTCTCCTGGTCCATCCAGTCCATCGTGGCGCCACCGTCATGGACTTCGCCCATGCGATGCAGCCGCCCGGTGTAAAAGAGAATGCGCTCCGTGGTTGTCGTCTTTCCTGCGTCAATATGGGCCATAATCCCAATATTGCGCATCTTGTCAAGCGATACGGACCGTGTGTTGTCGTCGTTAGCCATCGTCGTGCGGGTGTTATTCTGTACACAATGCCTGACACCGAGATGGCGCCAGGTACTTCAGGGGCAGCAGCCGCTTTAGAAGCGGAAGTGAGCAAACGCCTTGTTTGACTCTGCCATGCGGTGCGTGTCATCCTTCTTCTTGACCGCCCCGCCTTCGCCCTGCGCTGCTGCATGCAATTCGTTGGCCAACCGATTGGCCATGGTTTTATCCTTTCGTGCTCGGGCGTATTGGATGATCCAGCGGAAAGCCAGTGCAAAGCGGCGGTCGGGCCGGACTTCGATCGGCACCTGATAGGTGGCACCACCAACGCGGCGGCTGCGCACTTCCACCAGCGGCGCCACATTGTTCAGGGCCTTTTTAAATACTTCCAGCGATTCTTCGCCCGTACGCTCTTCCAACACGTCCATCGCCTCATACACAATGCGTTGCGAGAGGCTTTTCTTGCCATCGCGCATCAGGTAGTTAATGAAGCGAGAGACCAGCTGATCATTGTATATCGGGTCCGGATCAACTTCTTGACGTGTTGCTGTTTTTCTACGCATAAAATATCAGAAAGTCTGAGCGCTCGAGAATGCCGCAAACGCGGCGAAAGAGGGCATCGTGGGTGGATTTAGCGAGGGCGTTTCGTTCCATATTTGGAACGACCCTGACGCCGGTCGTCAACTCCAGAGGTGTCCAGCGCGCCACGCACGATGTGATACTTCACACCGGGCAAGTCTTTCACCCGACCGCCACGGACCAGGACAATGGAGTGCTCCTGCAAGTTGTGGCCCTCACCTGGGATGTAGGCAATGACCTCCATGCCGTTGGTCAGCCGCACCTTGGCGACCTTTCGCAGGGCGGAGTTCGGCTTCTTTGGCGTGGTCGTGTACACACGTGTGCAGACGCCACGCCGCTGGGGGCTTCCCTGCAGGGCCGCGGACTTCACCTTTTTGGTTTTGTCTTTTCGCCCTTTCCGAATAAGTTGCTGAATCGTAGGCACGTAGTTCTCAGTGTATTCGCTTAGAGTCCGTCGGAAGTCGCGCATCGCCTCTCATCAGCGCGATATAATTTTTTGTTGCAGTCTATCAGTATAGCTACAAGTGGCTCAAAGTTCAAGCCTGACCGTTAAGGAGGCGTTAATCTTACTGATTCCTACGCCAGTTTCGGCGGTAGCCCTCTCTTATTCGGTACATTGTTTTATAACACTATACTGGACATAGGTGCAAGCCTGTAGAGCAGCCGGTGCTTATGTTTTGCAGGCAACGACCAGCCGCTGTCATAGTAGCCTCGTGGAATGAGGGACCCACCCGCGGGTTCTGTGCTTCGACGATTCTTCGTCTCTAATCGTCTGAGGAGTCTCGCACACATAGCCCCCCGCCTCACAGCTACCACCGGGCTCAGTCGGCTGGAGGCTCGGGCTGTGGGGGTACGGCGCGTACCGTAGCGCCCGAAGGAATGGTACCCTCCAGTTCCTCCAGCGCCGCCGCGGCCTCTTCAGACGTGGCAAATGGACCGGCCCCCACGTGATAGACCATGCCCTCGTCCTCTTCTACGGAGAACAATGCCACGTTCACGTCTTCATCGCGCAGGCGATCACGGAAGGTGGCAGCCGAGCGTTCAGCGTACTGCAGGTTATCCCAGCTCACCAGCGAGAGGGCGTACTGCCCGGCAGCCCATACAAAGTCGGCGGTCGCGTCGTCGCGCTCGGGGCCTGGAATACCAGCCACGGCGGGCTCCTCCGTTTCCTCGGCCGCTGACTCCTCCTCTGCCACACCTGCCGCATCTGCCACATCAGGCGCTGCCTCAGCAGGGACCCTATCGTCAGCCTCGCCCTCCAGCAGGCGGGCCAGCTGCTCGGCACGTGCAGCCGCGGGCGCTGCCGGATACTGCGTCTGTAGACGCTTGAACACGTCCGCTACCGTGGCTCCCGCCGGCGGTGCCGTATCCGCATCCCCAGCAGGCGGAACGATTCCGACGCTCAGCAGCGGCTCTGAAGCACCCGATCGGTCATCCATCGCCTGCTCCCTGCTGCCTTCCGCCGCCACGACGGAGTCGGCAGGCGTTCGTCCTGCGCGGATCATGTCAACAGGCCTCATGTCGGCGTCGGGCGAACGGAGCGCCTCATCATAGACGTGCAGGAGCGCTTGCGCCACAGTGCGGGCAGCGGTAGTGTCAGCTGCCGTCGCGGGGGCGGTAGGAGACACAGCGAACCCAGTGGGATCCTGTGGAGGATTTGCTCCCTCATCGGCATCCGTCGGTTCATCACCTGCCCGACCGGAGCTTGCCTGCGCATCGGCAGGGCCCTCCTTATCGTTCACAAGGCCCGCGATCCGCAATACATCAGACGGGAGCAGTTCCCGCAGCGGCGTTAACGGATCGCGTCCGGATTCTACCAGCAATTCCAGGATGAACGAGCCCGCTGCATACAGGGCCTGCGGGGCAACGTCCGTCTCGTCGTACGCGGCCGCCAGCAGCAAAAGCTGCGCGATGGCGGCCCGCGGCTGTGCCTCACGCCATTGCTGCACTGCGCGCTCGTAGATGGCCGTTGCCGTCGCTAATCGCCCATCGGCGGACTCCACTTCGGAGACCTCTGCATCGCTCAGCTGCTGCGCAACATCGGAGTCCGGGTACGCAGCCAGCAGCTCCTGCTCCAACCTACCTGCGGCCGCGGAGTCGCCTGCCGCCTGATGTGCCTGCGTGAGGGCGTAGAGCGCGCGCAGGGTTAGTTCTTCATCGCCCTCGCGCTCCAGCACCTGCTCGTACCAGGAGATGGCATCGGCCGGCTGGTTCAACGCCAGCAGAAAAGCGTTGCCTACGTCGTACATCGCGCGACGCTGTCGGGCCTGCAAGGCTTCGCGGCTGGCCGCATCGCGCGGCACATCGGAAACGTCCACAGGCGGCAGGATCTCACCACGCTCCGCCTGTGCCAGCACCTCCGCTGTCAACCCAGCATCGGTCGTCTCTGCCGTGTCTGTTTCCGAGGAGCGTTCGGCGCGCTGCATGCGCGCAGCGGCGGCTCGTCGCCAGTCGGGCGTGAGGGGCCGATCGCCCCAGCGACGCACAAACCCGACCAGGGCGTCCTGCACCCGGACAGGATCCCGGTACGACAGGAATCCGGCACCCTGCTGACCGCCCGCTGCCCCCCCCACTTGCCCTTGCTGCCCCATCTGCTGATCGGCCGTGGCCTGGAGTTCGGCGCGAACGTCACTCTCGCGAAGCTCCCGCCGCACGCCCGCACTGGAGCGCGCCCTGGTACGCCGTTCCGCTGCGAGCTCTGCGGCGCGCTGCTCGCGCAACTCTTGCACAAAGGCTTGAAAGTCTTCTTGGCTCAGCGCGCCCAGCTCCAAGAGCGAGTCGGCGCGTGTTACCTCTTGGTAGGCCTCCGCAAACTGGGAGAAGATAGCGCGCTGTTCTTCCGCATCGGTAATAGCGGCTGGCGCAAGTGGGCGCTGTGGGCCGTCGTCTGTCCGTGTGCGTCCCAGCCGCACTGCCGCAGTATCGTAATGAGCTGCCGCACGTTCGTAGTCGGCGTGAGCGTGGCGATACACCTCTGCGAGACCATAATGGATACGCCCCTCCACGTCGGCATCCAGCGGGACCTCCCGCTTATTGAGCAGCGCTTGATACCGCGCCACGGCCGCATCCGGGGCCTCCATGGCCTGTAGGATGCGGGCAGCCAGGTACGCGGGCTCCGCGCGGCGTTCAAAGTACGCGCCATCGCGCGCCAGGCGCTCGGCACGTTGCAGGGCCTGCTCCCGGTCACGGTGGAGGCCCACCACTTCGATCGCGCTGTACTGGGCGGCATACGTCAGTTCAAAGTTGAGCGATGCGGATGCCGCAGCGTTATACGCCTCCTCCGCCTCGTCGTAGCGTTCCAGCGCCTCGCTTACCTGCCCCAGCAGGAAGAATCCGCGCGCCTCCAGGGTCCGGTCGGAGGCAGCTGGAGCCCCCAGCCGAAGCGCATCCCGCGCAGCGGCCCAGTTTTCCTGATAGGCTTCGGCGGCCCCGAGGATCAGCCAGTACTGACTCCGCCAGCGGTCTGGCACCTCCTCACCCGCGGCTAATATCGACTCCAGAAAGCCCGCGGCCTCCCCGTACCGCTCCGCTCGCAGCAGCGCACGGGCCAACCACACCTGCGCTTCGTCCCGGCGCTCGGTTTGCAGCGCCGCTACTTCCTCAAACTTCTCTACCGCACCCACGTAATTCTGCAGGTAGACGTACGACTGGCCAATCAGCATCAAGGCGTCATCGACGTACCGCGAGTTGCCATGGCGCCGGAGAATATCAGCGCTTTTCTCAATGGCGTCATCAAAATGCCGGGGATCCCGGACGGGTGCCGGTGAGGCGAAAAGAGGCAGCAGGCGGGTCCGGTCGATGCGCTCATCCGCTGGTGCGACTTGGGCCACACCTTTCTCAAACGCGCGCTCCGCATTGTAGAACGTGTTGTAGTATGCGGTGAAGTTGGACCACCGCTGCTCCACGAACGAGCTCTGGCCGCATCCGCTAAGCAGCAGGAGACCGGTCAGTACGACCGCCACGGGTAGGGCCCGCGAGGCCGTGGTAGCCCAGCGCATAGACATCCGGAACGCAGAAGCAAAAGCACGCACAGGGCAGGAGGCTGCCGCAGCAGCACACAGGTGAAAGAAGCCACAGTGCCCCTTCAGACGCGGCTGACGTGCACCATGTTCGTCCGGCCCTTTGCGGGAAGCGGCATGCCTGCCGTGATAACGACAAGGCTCCCCGGTTTCACAGAGCCGTAGTTATTGAGGATGCGATGCACAGCAGCTACCCCCTCGTCGGTGTCATCCTGAAAGGGGATATGGAACGCCCTGGTGCCCCAGAGAAGGTTCAGGCGACGGACGACCCGCTCGTTGTCCGTAAACGCATAGATAGGAGAGTCGGGGCGGTGGCGCGCAATCATGCGGGCGGTAGTGCCTGAGGCCGTCAAACAAGCGATAGCGTCCGCGCGCACCTGCTCAGCTACCTGGCAGGCCTGATAGCTGATGGACTCGGTGACATCTTGCGAGGACGTCGCCCGGCCGCTGGCCGGCTGCACCTTCATGCGGTACTGCTCTTGATAGCGCTCGGCTTCAAAAATAATTTCGGCCATCGTTTCCACCACGCGGACGGGGTATTGCCCCACGGCCGTCTCGCCGCTCAGCATCACCGCATCGCTGCCATCCAGTACGGCGTTGGCCACGTCGCTGGCCTCTGCCCGGGTAGGGCGCGGATTTTCGATCATGCTCTCCAGCATCTGCGTGGCCGTGATAACGGGCTTGGCCGCCTGCAGCGATCGCTGGATCAGCGTCTTCTGCGCCCGGGGCACGTGCGACATCGCCATCTCGATCCCGAGGTCGCCGCGGGCTACCATGATGCCGTCGGCCTTCCGCATGATGCGGTCAATGTTACGCACCGCCTCCGGTTTCTCGATCTTGGCGATCACGTTGGTTTCCTTGCCCGAGGCATCGATCCGGTCCAAGAGCCGCACCACATCGGATTGGTCCCGGACAAACGAGAGCGCCACAAAGTCGACGCCGTGCGACAGCCCGAACTCAAGGTCGCGCTGGTCCTTTTCGGTGAGGGATGGAGTACTCGTGCGGATGTCCGGCAGGTTCACGCCTTTGCGCGAACGCAGCGGCCCCCCCACCACGACCTCGGTGACCACTTCGTCGGTACGGATCGCGCGGACTTTGAGCTCCAGCAGTCCGTCGTCGATGAGGATGCGGCCGCCTACGGACAGATCCTCGGAGAGGCCCTCGTAACTGACGAACACTTTCTCGTTCGTGCTCTCCTCCAGCTCCTGCGAGGTTAGAACCAGCTCCTGCCCCTGCTTCAGCAGGACCCCCCCTCCTTCCACAACCCCGATCCGGATTTTGGGGCCTTGCAAGTCTTGCAGGATCGACACCGTCTTACCCAGCTCTTCGGCGGCCTCTCGAACATGCGAAATACTGGCCGCATGGTCCTCATGCTCCCCGTGCGAGAAGTTGAGTCGTGCTACGTTCATCCCAGCCTCGATGAGCGCCCGGATGGTTTCGTAATCAGAGGTTGCAGGGCCCAGCGTGCAAACAATCTTCGTTCGTCGTTCCATGCAGCAGCGGCAGTAGATGTAGAGGGGGATTGAGCCGGAAGGTAACAGATGCGCTCCCGACGCGCAATCGGTCTACCCAAGATCGATACAAATCGGCGCGAACACCTCTGTAGCTTCGTCCGCAGGGCAGCCGTGCCGTTACGTGTTGTTACGCGAATCAGGCGCAATGTCTGGAGCAGCCCCACGGGGCGTGCCCGCCCGGTCATCACCTGAAGACAGCAACCGTTTGGGGTCGGCAGGGGCCTCTTGCCCCCGGGCCCGCTTCAGCATAACTTCCATATCCTCGCGGTTGCCCGCCCGTTTCAGGGCCGACGAAATCATCATCAGCTCGCCTACGTTTTCCATCGTCAGCAATCCCACGATCTTTCCATCACGGACAACCGGGACGGTGGAGCAGTCAGCCTGCCGAATCTTGTCGAACGCTTCCCGCAGCATGGCCGTGTCTTCCACCGTGGCACACGCCTGCTGGGCGACCTCAGCGATCGGGGTATCGCGGGGCTGCTGCTGGAGGGCCTCCATCAAGCGAGCGCGCGTCAATATACCGACGACCCGCTCATCCTCAACCACAGGAAAGTCCTGCTCCGATCCGCTCAGCAACTCCTCCACGGCGTCGGCCAGCGTGTCGTCCGGCGCCAGCGTAGCAAACCGGCGCATCATGGCTTGCCGCACGGACACGCTGTGGGTGATGCTGCGCATCATGGCATGCTGTGCCTCCTGCTGCGCGCCAAAGAACACGAACATGGCGATGAAGAGCAGAATGACATCGAACGTGAAGAGGCCAATCAGGCCAAACAAAATAGCCATGCCTTTGCCCACGTTGGAGGCAATTTGCGTAGCCCGCGCATAGTCGTCCATATTAGCCGCCAGCAGCGCCCGGAGCACGCGCCCCCCATCCATCGGAAAGGCAGGGAGCATGTTGAACACCACCAGCGCAAGGTTCAGCCACATCAGGTTGGCAAAGAACCCGACGCCTACCACCAGCGGCTCTACCGGCATCACGCTGATCCCCACGGCCACCAACGTAAGCACCAACAGTACGGCGATGGTAAGGTTGACCGCCGGACCCGCGATGGCAATCCAAAACTCTTCGGCAGGATCCTCTGGAATACGCTCCAGCCGAGCCATTCCGCCAATCGGGTAGAGGGTAATGTCGCGTGTTGACACGCTGAAGCGCTTGGCCGTCAATGCGTGGCCCAGCTCGTGCAGCACCACGCAGAAGAAGATCGCTGCCACATACGCCAGCCCCATGGACGCCGCTTCCAGTCCCCCCTCATAGTAGAAGAACCCCAGGACCCCAGCCACCAGCAGCCAGAACGTCCAGTGGATGTAAATGCCGATGCCGGAGACGGTAGAGATACGAAGCGAGGTACTCATAAAGCCCATGGGCCTATCCAAAAGTCAAAAGTGTGCAGCGATGGCAGGATCTGCTGCACGGAGTATACGTCATGAGACGTGCAACAACCGTGGGGCGTTTCGGGACTTTGTGCCCCTATCAGCCGGTGGAAATGGCGCAGCAGTGAATTCACAGGGGCAGGGCGGATGCGCAACAGACATAGCAAGACGACGCTGACCTAACGTTAGCAGAAGAACATACGTAAACAGAAAAGCCTCCAGCAGCAGCGCCACCGGAGGCTTGTGCAATGTAGGCTTGATCGCTGATTGACCTGGCGTTGACTGCTCGGACGGGATCAGTCGCGCAGGAAATAGACCAGTGCGCCAACAAGCGCCGTAAGTGTCAACACAAGGCCGACAGCTGCCAGGGGGCGTTCGCGCGTGGCGGCTGAGGCAATACGTGCCGGATGAAGCTCTACCGGCTCCAGTTGGAGCAGGCGAGCACTTCCAGACGGCACCGCGCTTGCGCCGATCTTAGCCAATGGGCGCCCCTGATGCCGGACTACTGCTGTCAATCCGCTGGCCCGCAGCAGGCCGTCCGCGGAACGGACGCTGGCTTCGCGATCTTGCTGAAAAGGCGCCATGCGGGTGAGCGCACGACCAGCTTCCAGACTTGGCAGGTCGATGTAGACCGTAGGCCCATCAGCCGTGACGTGGATATCCTCTCCACCCACAGAGATCATCAGGTTAGCAATAATGTCGACGAGGGGCCGATTCATGTCGGTTAGGCCCCCTGCTCGTGATCCTTCGTCGTGATGCGGATGGTGCCGCTCATCTTCCAATGCGCATGCTCGACGTTTTCACCGGTGCCGCTCGGAACGAGCAGGTCGAAGTCTTCAAACTGATACGTGATTTCGGCACCGCGGCCCGTGAGCTTGTCGTACAGGCCAATGGCCAGTTCGGGCCAGGTGGTCGTGCCTTTGGGGTCAGCCATAATACTGGATACCTCTGGTTGAGGGGTTGTGAGTAGTTATACAGCACTTAAGTATAAACAATAATATACCCAACATACCAAATAAGCAGGTCCATCACCGCTGCAATTTTTTCGTAATGCCGCGGCCAACGTTCGAAAAACTGACCTTGGAACGAATCGTAGCTACCGAATGCATCGTCTGTTATGTATTCTATACTCTATTTTATACTTTTCCACTAAACGGCCACACGCTCATGGGCGCACGAAAAGTACTGGTTACAGGAGCCACCGGGTATGTAGGCGGGCGGTTAGTGCCCTGCCTGTTGGAAGCCGGATACGAGGTGCGCTGCTTTGCCCGTAACCCCAAGCGGCTCCAAGGGCGCCCTTGGAGCGACGCGGTGGAAATCGTAGAGGGGGACGCGCTGGACTACGACAGCGTCCACCGCGCAATGGACGGCATCGACGTGGCTTACTACCTGATCCACTCGCTCGCGGCCGGCGAAGGAGATTTTGAGGACCTCGACCGGAGGGCCGCCAACAACTTTGGGCAGGCATGCCAAGAGCAAGGCGTAGCGCGCATCATCTACCTCGGCGGGATGAAGCCATCCGGGGAGCACGTCTCCGAGCACCTCCGCAGCCGCCTGGAGACCGGCGACATGCTACGCGAGTGGAATGTGCCGGTGACGGAGTTTAGGGCCGCCGTCGTTGTGGGGTCGGGGTCGCTTTCGTTTGAGCTGATCCGGTACCTCACCGAGCGGGTGCCCGTTATGCTGTGCCCCCGGTGGGTACAGACGCCGACGCAGCCCATCGCCATCCGCAACGTGCTGCAATACCTTGTGCGCGCCATCAGCGTACCCGAGAGCAAGGGCGAGATCATTCAGATTGGGGGCACTGATGTACTCTCGTATGCCGAGATGTTCAAGATCTACGCGAAGGTCCGCGGGCTGCGACGACCGGTCATCAACCTGCCCTTTTTAACGCCCACGCTGTCTGCTGGATGGGTAGGCGTTATTACACCTGTGAACACGGACATCGCGCGTATTCTCATTGAGGGGCTTGACAACAAGGTAGTCGTCACCGACGACAAAGCCGACCGGCTTTTTGACGTACGTAAGGTCTCATACGAAGCCGCCGTTCGCTTGGCCCTGCGGCGCTTTGCGGACCAAAACGTCGAAACGACGTGGCACGACGCCCGCTCCTCGTCGGACACCCTGCAGCAGCACCGCCCTACAGAGACGCTAAAGGACAGCGAGGGGCTGATTCAGGAGCAACGCCAACTTCATATTCCCGCTCGGCCAGGCGCCGTCTTCAATGTGGTGACGGGTTTGGGTGGAGACACGGGCTGGCTGTTTGCCAATCTGCTCTGGCAAATTCGCGGCTTTGTAGATCTCCTCATCGGGGGCTTTGGCCTGCGGCGTGGCCGGCGGCATCCGCGCAAACTGCGCGTGGGGGACGCGCTCGACTTCTGGCGCGTAGAAGCCCTGGAAGAGAATCGCCTGATGCGCCTGCGCGCGGAGATGAAGGTCCCGGGCAAGGCCTGGCTGCAATTCGATCTGGAGCCCGCCGACGACGGCACGTTCGTCACCCAAACCGCGCTGTTTGAGCCTAAGGGGCTCTTCGGGCTCGTGTACTGGTACCTATTTTACTTGCCGCACAAGGTGCTCTTTCCCGGCATGCTCCGCGAGATTGGCCGCAACGCGGAAGCCATTGATGCGGTAGCGCGTCCTGAGCGTATGACGGCAGAATAGCCGTTCATGCGCCGCAGGATCAGTTGAGCCGTTTGTACACTTCTTCGGGATCAAACACGCGCTCTCCGATGACGATAAAGCGCCCATCGCCCAGCATGCGGTGGAAGCAACTCTCGTAGCCTGTGTGGCACGCCGCTCCACCCTCCTGCCGCACCTTAAACAGCAGTGCATCGCCATCGCAGTCGATGCGCACCTCCCGTACATGCTGTGCTCGGCCGCTCGTGTCCCCCTTTACCCACACCTCCTGTCGCGACCGGCTCCAGTACGTCATGCGCCCCGTGCGGAGCGTTTGCTCCAGCGTCTCTGCGTTCATGTAAGCCTGCATCAGGACCTCGTTCGTCGCGTGGTCCTGCACAATGGCGACTACGAGGCCGCGATCGTTGTACGTCACGGCGTCCAACAGAGGTTTGAAGGCGTCAGGCATGGTAGAATCTACAAGTCAACGGGCGGCATGATTTTCCCGAGATGCTATCCCTTCGGCGGGCAGACGTTTCCTGAAGCCGCTCGTTGGTTGGCGTGCGCTCAGGCATGCGGTTTGCGCCATGCAAACGTGGTAACCGATTCCCCCTGCTACCGCCTTTCTCCCAGTGTTCTGTGTTTCCATGCCCCTCCGCTATGCTGTCGTTTCATTGGTGCTTGCGGCCTTGGCGACGCTCGCCCTGCCGTCCGCTGCGCGCTCTACGACTGCTGCGCGCTCTACGGCCGATGACCCTGTCGCCGAACGCCTGCAATCGCTCTCCGCGTTCGATGCCGACGAGGTGCTATGGCTCGCGCGGTGCATCTACTCTGAATCGAACCGCCCCCACGAGCAGGAATTGGTAGCTTGGGTGGTGCGCAACCGAGTAGAGACGGGATTTCGCGGAGGTTCCTACCGCGATGTCGTGCTCGAAGATCGCCAATTTAGCGCCTTCAACATGCCGTCCACCCGCCGGAGTCATATTCTTCAGTTGGATGCCCGTAGCCGTGCACCGGGCTGGCAGACGGCGTTGAACATCGCGCTGGACGTGTTCGAGGCACCGGCCGCAGAGCGTCCGTTTGCGCAGACGACCCGGCACTTCTACAGTCCGGTCTCCATGCGCGGCCGCCTCAAACCACACTGGGCCAAGGAAGCGACGCCGCTCTCGGCTGATGCGCTGGGTGTGACGCCGCATCGGTTCCAGTTTTTCGATGGCATTGACGCGGACGCGCCTGCCCTTGCGGAGGGGCCTGTGCGGCCGTATTCCCATGTGGACGCTGCGGGGGCCCGTCGCACAGTAAATGCACGTACGCTGCGGGCGCGCATGCGTGCTCGATCTTCGGGGCGCGTCGCCCGCCCCGCTTCGCCCGGCGTAGGGCAGGTCCGGCGTCCAAATCGTCCGTAACTCGCCACCTGGTAGTAGGGGCCCAACTGAGCATCTGCGGAACCGAGCGGCTGAGGTGCCGATTAGCCAACCCTCTGAGACTCAGTGCCAATTATGCCGCCGGATGACCACCCTTTACACCGTGCTACGCTTGGTCTATCACCTCCCACGCAATCTACTGATCGGGGGGATACGCCTGTACCAGATGACCCTCTCGCCGTGGCTGGGCGGCGAGTGCCGTTTCGCGCCTACGTGTTCTCACTACGCCGTGCAGGCACTGCGCCGGTATGGGGCAATCAAGGGTTTCATCCTGCTGTCGTGGCGCATCCTGCGGTGCAACCCCTATGGGAGCTACGGCTACGATCCGCCGCGCTGGTTTGGGGAGCCGAAGCCAGAGAACGATATTGAGCTGCCGGATGTCTGCCACGCCCCGCGCCCTTCTTCCTCTACTGCTGATACCCCTTCTTCCTCATGAGCTCTCCCGATTCTGGTGCACCAACCCTGCGTTTCGCCCTTGTCACCGTGCATCCCGATGCCACAGAGGAGACGGACCGCGTGGGGGGATTTGTGCGCCAGCGATTGCAGCGCCACGGGCATAAGCTGGTGCTCTACCGGATCGTCCCTCCCAAACCAGCAATGGTACGTGAGGGCATAACGAAGATGGAGGGCCGGGTCGACGTGGCTGTTTTCAATGGCGGCGCTGGCATTGGGGCTGCGGGTGTTGCCGTGGATGCCCTGACGGAGCTTGTGCCCCACGAGCTACCGGGCTTTGCCACCCTCCTCACGCAGTTGCACTTTGCTGAGACCGGCGCCGCAGCTCAGCACTACTGCCCGTTCGCAGGACTACGCGGCGACACGCTCTACGCCGCCTTGCCAAGCGACCTCACGGTGGCCCGCCTGGCCCTGGACCAGCTCCTCCTCCCCGACCTCCGCGACCGCCTGCCCACCTTGCGCGCCGCACGCCAGGGCGCGACCGCAGCATAGCAATACCATGACATTTCTTGCAGGCAGAGACGCGTTGCCCGGTCTACTCTATCACGTAGGG
>CAYFRR010000062.1:3535-14898 GCA_964345505.1 uncultured Rhodothermales bacterium | reverse complement strand
AGCGTGCTGGTGGTGGTCCCATCCGTCACGTCGTAGTTCGTACCGCCCTCAAACGTGGCCGCATCAGTACCTGTGATCTCCAGTCCACCAATCGACACCAGGCGGCTCTGGAAATCACCGACCTCATCGAGGCCAATCTCTAATGGACCGGGGAGGTCGTTCCCGGAAGACAGGACTTCGAATTCCTCTACGTTATCACTATCCAGCTGAAAGAGACCTCGGAACTGACCGACGGAGCCGATGACCTGTAACTCGTCACCGACTTCAGCGGCCTCAGCGACATCGTCGCGGCGGCTCACCACGATACCCGCGGTGCCGTCCTCAATGACGGTGGTGCCGCCGAAGATGCGCGTCACGAGGCCCTCAACAGCGACGACGTCGCCGGAACCTTCAGTATCAATCGCATCGGCGATGCTGATCACGTCCGGCGCATCCGGATCATCATCCGGCGGGTCCTCCGCCTCAAAGATCAGATCGCCTTCGTCGTGGGCGTTGAGCTGGCCCGTGCCTCTAAAGGTGGCAAACACGCCTTCGAAGTCGAACGTGCCCTGGGGCACAGGCTGACCCACGTAGAAGGAGCTACTCGCCAGCCGAATGATAATGGAATTGCCATCCTCATCCTCTGCGCTGAAGTTGCCTGCGCCACCACCGCCAACAAACGTGGTCCGGCTGTCCGTGAACTGCAGGTTATTGACCCGGACGCGCATGTTTTCGTCTTCCTCGGTGTCAAGCTCGGGGATGGTGCGCTGCAGCGGGGAGGGAAGCGGGTTGCCGCTCGACACGACGTCAAACGACGCCAGATTATCCGGCTGATCCACCTGACGCAGCCCATCGAAGTCGGTAATCGTGCCCGTAATGATCACCTGATCGCCCACGGAGACGGCATCGGCAAAGTCCGAGTTGCGCGAAACCACGAGGCCGCCGGTGTCATCCTGGATGCTGGTATCGCCACCGCGGATACTCGTCACGATCGCTTGAAAAGTAAAGGTGCCCCCGATCCGTCCGCGAATGTCCGCAATGTTGGGGAAGCCAATGCTGAGGCCAAACTCCCGGTTGTTGCCAACCCGCACGGGGCTATCCGATTGCGCACGCTGCAGGGCAAACCGGGCTTCCTTTGCACCGCCCGTGATGTCGGCCTGCGACACGTCAATTTCAACGGATTGGGTATCCCCACTCGAAGCAGAGGCGGGGAAGGTTACTGTGATGGGGTCATCCACGGTGACGCCGCCGATGTCGTCGGGCGTCGCCGAGCTGGCGCCTTCAGCAAATAGCACTTCAACGGTGACGGCGCTGCCCGCCGGATTATTAATGCGCACATCCAGGGTGGTGATGCTATCGGCAGGCACGGCGGTGCCGCCACTGGAAGCAAACTCAACGGACGTAGCGTCGGGGTCTACGCCCACAACACCGTCATCGCTATCACAGCCCATCCAGACGAATGCCAAAAGTAGGATGAGCGCCGGCGCCAGGGCAGGTCGTAAAAATCTATACATGGGGGTAAAGGTCAATAGAAGGAAAGGGTAAGGCAGTTGACTACCATCCGAACATGCCGCGGGCAGGCGACCCGCTGTGGTCGCCTGCCCGGCAGCACTCCGCGGTTAAAAGATGTAGCGAACACCCAGCTGCAGGCGCCACCGCGACGAGATGTTGGCGGTGTTCAGGAAGTCGCCGGTGATGCGATCTCGGACCGTCCGCTCATCAAAGTTCACGACCGGCTTGCCAATGTCGTCGGCCGTGAGCACGCGACCACCGAGCTCTGTGCCTATATCGTTGGCGGACACATAGCGCTCGAAGTTCCACGCGGTGTTGTTGTTGAAGCGAGAGAACTGAATGTCGCCCCAGTCTTCATTGAGCAAGTTCAGCACGTTTTCTACCACTGCGGTGATTTCTACACGCTGACCGCCGATGGTAGCAATTTCCTGATTGAGGCGCACGTCCAGGATGTTCTGCCATGGGTCCCGAGCGGTGTTGCGCTCCGCAAAGCCTCCGCGGAATTCGTCCAGGCCGTCCTCGCTTTCGATAAAGGCATCCATAAGCGCCCAGTTATCGCTTGAGAGCACGATGTCCTGCTCGGTGGCGGGCACGTAGACGAGGTCGTTGAAGCTCTGACCATCGGCGTTGGCGTCTCCTACATAAATCCAGCTGAACGGAGAACCGGAGCGGCCTTCATAAATCAGCCCGATCGACGTAGCGAAGCGGTCGAGGTATGAGAGCCGGTAGTCCAGATTGAGCAGCACGCGGTGACGGCGCTCAAAGTCGGCCGTTCCGAGGCGCGGGTTGTTGACGTCCACGTTTTCGTTGAACTGCCAGTTCGAGATGGCCCGGCTTGACGTCCCGTTGTTGATGTTCTTCGCCCGGTTGTAGGTGTAGGAGAAAGATCCACTCAGGCCCAGGGGCACGCGCCGCTGAAGCTGGGCGGTGAGGCTGTACTCATACCCTTCGTTCGTATTTTTGAGCAGGAGGGCATTCGTGAAGCGCGGATCCACCAGGTTGCGGGTGGAGCCAAACGTCCGGGCCTCTCCGTAGAGTGGCCGCCCAAAGGCGCTTTCTCCGGTCTGCTCAATGTTGATGTTTTCAAAAACAACCTCATTCAGCGAGTTTGAATACAGGCCCTCAAGCGTTGCCACAAGACCAAAGGGCAGCTCCTGGTCAATAGCCAGGTTGGACCGCCACGTCTGTGGGTACGTGAAGTCGTCGTCAATCACGTTAATTTCCGTCGTCGTGGTCGGATCGAGTCCCGGGCAGTCGCCAGGACGCGGCTGATCGGCCGGGTCGCCACTGCCTGAGAAGCAGCTTACGGACGGATCGTAGTTGCCATCGCCATCCACGAAGTCCTCACCCGGATTGAAGTTGACATCCAACCGGGCAAAGTCGACGCCCGTGTTGCTGTACTGGTTGGAAATCCAGACAAAGGGCGGCCGGCCACTGAAGACACCCGTACCTCCGCGCACCTGCGTCTCGAGGTTGGTGCCAAACAGGTCTCGTGCGTAGTTAAAGCCGATCCGCGGTGACCACAAGACATTGCCGCTGGCCACGTCGGTGGTGCTCCGACCAAAGGCATCTTGTGCATCAGGGTTGTCCAGCGGCTCGTCTGGCAGGATCGGAATGTCTGCCCGCAGTCCAAGGGTCAGTCGTAGGTTATCGAGCGCCTGCCACTCGTCCTGGACGAAAAGCCCAAGTTGAAGGCCCGTGAACTCGGCTTCTGGACGGATCTCGTCTTCGAGGCGTGAGAAGCTGAGGCGGTACTGCGAAGGCTGCCCCCGCCGGAACGCCTCCAGCGGGCTCACCGAAACGGTTTCCCCGCTGGTGTTCTCAAAGTCGAACCCGCGGAAATCGTACTGCCCTACGAAATCCTGAATGAAGAGGTTGGAGAACGTAAAGATCTCATTGTTCGTCCCGAACGTGAGCAGGTGATCTCCGCGAGCAACGGTGAAGTCATTGGTGATCTCGAAGATGTCCTGATCCAGTCGGTTGGCCTGGTTGAAGCGGCCGATGCCCATGTTCACAGACTGCGAGGCATTCAGCTGGATTTCCGTATCGGGCCACTGGGTATCCTCCACGTCGCGCTGGTCACGGATCCGAGTGTACACCACGCGGGCCTCGTTAAACATATTGTCGCCGATGGTACTGTTCAGCTGAATCGTTGACGAGTTCTGCGTGCTGTTAAAGATGTACTGGCGGTTGGCAAAGTCGAAGCTGTTGCGCCCGCGCCCAATGCCACTGTCATCGCGTGCATCGACGTAATTGTGACGCAGCGTGAGGTTGTTGCTGTTATTGATATTCCAATCCAGCTTCGCCAAGAACTTCTCGTTGTCTTCGTCCTGCGAGAAGGGCGAGGTGTCTCCAGGATTGAAGTTATACTCCGTTTGCGCGATGTTCTGAATCTCGCTCATCAGCTCACTCGTGTCAGTGAAGCCGAAGTCGCTCAGGGTACTTTGGTTGACCCGGAAGAAGTTGGTCCCGGATGATTCCCCTACGCTTGTGTCGAGCGGGGAAGACTGGCGCCGAAACTCACCGTTCACGAAGAAAAACAGCTTATCCTCAATGATGGGACCGCCCAGGGTGCCTACAACGAACTGCTCGCTGAAGTCCCCCGTGCGTTCGCCATTGAGCTTGCCGGTAAGGCCCTCATCCCGGTAAATGAAGCGCAGGCTGCCGGTAAAGGTGTTCGTGCCACTTTTGGTGATGGCATTGATCTGCCCACCGGTGAAGCCGCTCGCCCGAACATCGTACGGTGCGATGTCCACGTTAAACTCCTCAATGGCATCCAAGCTGATGGGCTGAGCGCCGGCCTGGCTGCCGGGCACGGCGTCGCCAAGGCCAAACACGTCATCGAGGGTTGCGCCATCGACCTGGATCTTGTTGTAGCGATCGTTGCGGCCGGCAAGGCTGTTGCCGCCCCCCGACTGCGGGACGAGCCGTGCGAAGTCGGTCAGGCTGCGGTTGATGGTTGGCAGTCGCTCGATCTCCTCTTGCGAGACGTTCCGGCTGGCGCCTGTGCGGTCGCTTCGAATCTGCTCACTGCGCTGGGCCAGAACTTCTACGCCTTCCAACTCGGCCCCTTCTTCCAGAAGCCGAAAGTCAAGCTCCAAAGTTTGGTTGAGCGTTAGATTGATGTCGCTCTCTTCCACCGTTTGAAACCCGACAAATGAAGCGCGCACGGTGTAGGGCCCGCCGACGCGCAGCCCCCGCAGGTTGTACTGGCCATCGACGCGGGCCGATGTGCCGTACTGCGTGCCCGAGGGCTCGTGGATAGCGATGACGTTAGCGCCGGGAAGGGGCTCGCCGGTGTCATCCGTTACCGTTCCGGTGATGGACGCGTTCGTCGACTGCGCCGACGCCGTCGATAACGGTAGAAAAAGGAAACTGAGAAGAACCACAGAGAAAAGCCATATTGTACCGTGTGGCTTCATGATGTACCTCTATTTGATGAGATGGGGTAAGCGTTTGTCGCTTCCGGAAAGAAAACATCGACCCTGCGACCGTTCTTCAGGCAAGGTATATCCCAAGGGCCCTGGAGACATAAACAGGCTGCAGAGATCAAGTGGTGCGCAATAGGTGGTGTGTGCGACAGTGGCACGCATGGCACGCTCGCTGCGTAGTTGCGGGCTGAACACGTCGCTCGTGTGTGGTCGGCAAGTCGTATGCTACACGGCACCGTACCACATCATAGAGTCGCAATGTAAGGCGCTGCACATTACGATACTATAAACGACCACCAGTAGTCCTGTTAAGCCCTGCTGAAGAATGAGCACGGGCACGCACGATCGTGTGCACGGCGTGTGTACGGTCCCATGCTGGCAAGTACGCGTGAGTGCTCGGGCTGTTGAGCCTGCGCGTGGGCGCCGCTGTGAGGCAGCAGTCCCGTAGCGCAACTGAACACGATCGCCGACAAGCGACCGCAACCTGCATGATTTACATACGGGAGGCAATGGACAAGTGTTAACAAGCCGTTACAGATGGCTCTCGAGGTGTAACGTCTGTTTTACCGATGCACGGTAGGGGTGCGCAGTGCATGAAGGGTAACCCTGTGTGTACGTTGCGGATGACGTAAATTTTCCGGCAGTACCATGCTCGATACGGTCACTCAATTCGCACATCATACACGATCTATTCTTGAACCCAGCCTCTCTTAGCATGTAGTGCCTGCTATAATGTAGTGTAACAATTAGCCGCAGCTTGCCCGCGCTCGTATTCCCAATCCTTTGTCGTTATGAACGCAATGTCCCACCCTTTCTCCATCGGCTCTCGGATCGCGGCCTTCTGCCTGCTGGCTGCCCTGCTTCTGTCTACATCAGCCTGTGATTCAGAAGATACATTCGATACGGAGCAGCTCTTCGGCCGGTACACCTTCGATGCGTTCGTGCTTGAGCCCGATGCTCAACTCCCCAACACCGACCTTCTGGAAGAACTCGCGTCGGTAGAACTGGAGTTTTTCCGTGGCGGTGAGTTCTCGCTTCGATACCGGTTTCCCGATCAGACGGGCGCGATCAATGCCGGTGGCACCTTCTCAACCGGCGCAGATGACGTCCGGCTGACAGTGAACAACCCAGGCAACCACGCCAATCTTTTCCTCCCTGAGACCTTTCGACTCACGATTGAGGAGGAAGGCGACCGGCTCACCAGAGATATCCGGCGGTTGAGCTTAAACCTGGACGACACGCGCTATGAACGGTACGACGGCATTCGTGATGCCGATGGCACCCTCACCATGCAGCTCACGCGTGTAGAGTAGAGTAACCGCGCAACATGCCACGCCCTAAGCGGCTCCCACTTCATCAGCTACTCCCACTACACCACTTTTATATGATTGCTCAATGGTACACCCGGACGATTGCCCTGGCATTCGTGGCCTCGTTTCTGGTTCTCTCACAGACGGCACAGGCACAGTTTTCAGATGTAGGGTACAGCGGCTCCGCCACAGGCGAGTATATTCTCTTTGATGACCAAGCTGGGCTGTCTGACGGGTTCCTGTATGGAGGCCGGCTGGGGCTGAGCTTTGGGGAATACCTCCAGTTGCGCGGGCTGTACACGTTTGGGGAGAACATTGAGACGGATTTTTCCGGCTTCAGCGGTAACGATGAGGCCGTGCTCGCCGCGCTTCGTAACCAGGAGGGGCGCGAGATCGATCTCCAGCGGTACGGCGCACAACTGCAAGCCAATTTTGGGAGTGAAGGTACCATTCCGTTTGTCCAGGTAGGCACAGGCGTCATCGAAATTGACCCGCAGGACCGGTTTGACTTTGGCAGCATCGGTCAGACGGAAAGCATTTATGCAGAAGCCGGCGTAGGGCTGCGCTTTCCCGTTGGGCGCTCCGTAACCGTCTCCGTGGTCGGGCAGGGGCTGGCCTACCGCTACAACCCGGGCTCCGCGTTGCTATCAGACCAGGACATCGCGGCGATCAACGAGGAGCTACCGGCGGATGAGCAGATTACACGAGATGTGTTCAACCAGCAGACCGTCTTCAACCCCTCGGTTTCGGCCGCTATCGGGTTTCGCTTGGGGGGGCGTCCTGCGGGACAGCAGACGGCCGTGGACGAGGGCTTTCGCGGGCTGTTCTCGGATGGGCTGCAGCTCACCGCGGAGCCATTCTACGGTACGATCGATTTTAACGACGCGCTCAACTTCCCCTCAACTCAGTCCTTTGCAGGGGTAAATGTGGGGGCTGATATCACGCCACTCATCGCGCTGCGTGCCTTTTACTGGCGCGCCACCGATGCCGGCGAGGTGCCTAATGGCGCCGTTCGGGACTGGTTTCAGGACCTTCAACTGTACGGTGGGGAGCTGGAACTGCGCCTCGACACAGAAATCAGCAGAGGCATCACCCCGTATGTGCTGGTCGGCGGGGGCTATGCGGAGGTGCTCTCCGACTATCGGGGGCGTGACGGCGCCCCGGTGGATAGCCGCTACTTTGCGAGCGGCGGTGGAGGCTTGGACATCCCTGTGACCGAGCGCATCGGCATTCGCGGTGGCGTGCGTGGGTTGTTGATGAGCAATCAGGACGTAAGCGACGTAAGCTCGCCCAACAGCGTGTTTGCCAGTGTCGCGTACACGGCGGGGCTTACCTTTACCCTTGGGCAGAGCCGGCAGACGACCGAAGAGCGACGAGCTACAGCACGTGAACGGGAGTTCGAGCAAGAAATAGCGGAGGCGCGCTCCGCAGAAGAGCAGCGCATCGCTGAGCTGGAGGCAGAGATTGACTCCCTGCGTCAGGCAGAAGCCGAGTTTGAGCAGCGCATCGCGCAGGCCCGGGCTGAGGCACAAGCCGAAGGCCGGGACCCGGATGCTGCCGAGGCTGAGGTGCGCGAACAGACCGAAGCTGAGGTTGTCCCGGACACGTCGCCGAGCGAAGAGGCCGTGGCTGCCGCCACCGACACGACGCGTGCCCCTCAGGAAACAGCGGTGCAGGAACAGGAAGCGCAGGAACAGGCGGCACAGGGGCAAGAGGAGCAAGTCGTGCGCGTTCGTGAAGAGCGTAGTTCCAACCTCTCTAATCGTGTGATTGAGGTGCCCATTCCTGAAGAGGGGGAGATTTACCTCCGGTATGGCACAGGCGGGGTACAGCAAGTTGACGGCGCCCCGCAGGTACAGACCCAGGGGCAAGTCCCCGCTGCTGGGCTGACGGCCGCACAGGTACGGCAGATCGTGCAGGAGGTCGTGGATGAGCGCATGGCGGAAGCCGGCGGAATCTCGCAAGAGGAAGCCCGCACGCTGGCCCGCGAGGCCCTCCGCGAGGAGCTGGGCGAGGTAGCCGTGACCCAGGAAGACGTCCAGACCCAGGTGCAAGAGGCCGTGCGGGACCGTCTCGAGAACATCGAGGACGGCACCCTTTCGCTGGCTGAGCTGCAGCGGTTGGAGTCACGCATTGAGTCGCTGGATGAGCGGATGTCGCGCCTGCGCACGGAAGGACTGAACCGCCCGGCAGAAACGCAGGTCGTGCGCGATCGCGAAGTGATTCGGGAGACCGACGATGGCGGGAGCATCACCCGACCCTTCGGGCGGAGCCTCACCGGTGTACAGCCTATTGGCGGCTTCCGGACAAGCGATGGCACTACGCAAGGTATCCTTGGGGTGCGGGGGGACTTCCGCCAGGCGGAGAGTAGCATCCGCTTCATTCCTGAGCTCTCCGCAGGCTTTGGCAGTGACGGTACCTCGTACACCCTGCTGGCCAGCGGCATGCTTCCGCTGATTAGCGTGGGGCCGGAGCAGCGCATCACCCCCTACACCGGGCTGGGCGCTGGTTTCACCACACGCTCCGGCCTCTCCGGCCTCAACCTCCGGCTCAACGTGGCACTGGGCGTGGAATATCAACTGGACCGCAACAGCGTCTTCGTTGAGTACAATACGCTCGACTTCTTCGACGTCAACCGCGTCTTGGGGGGCGTCCGGATCCGCTTCTAACAGGCCCCCCACCGCTTTTAACAGGCACCGCATCGTAGGTCCACTGGCCTCACGGACAAACTGGCTTTTCTCTTCATGCGCTTCTCGATCATAGCCACGGCGTGCGGTCTGATGCTCGCACTTACGGGCCTCAGGCTGGTAGGGGCTCAGGAGGCAGCGCCGGATACAGTGATTGTGCAGGAAGGCGCCGAGGCGCGCGTCGTGCAGCCGAAAAGGCAGGCGCCGCCGCCTGGCGTCGCCCGGGTCCGCGACCGCATTGCGCAGATTCGGGGCCTGCAGCAGCCGGCGCCCCGGATCGTGTACGTGTACCCAGATGGCAGGCCGGTGCCGGCTGAAGCGCTGGGGCGTGTGGCACCAGCTTCGGCGCAAGCGCCAGAGGCTCAGACTCCAGCACCGGCAGCGCCGACCGGAGAACCGCAGGTATTGGACCGCCAGGCAATGTCTGATCTCATGCGCCAAATGGACCGTCGCTTTGAACGCCTGGGCGATCGGCTTGACGACATGGAAGCGCTGTACTATGACGCCCTTCGGCGGTCGGGCCAGGTCGATGGCGGCACAACGATAATTTTGGAGGACGGGCGCCGCGCGGTTGTGCCCGACGAACAGCCTGCGCCCGCGTCTGAGTTGGATGGCGACGAGGCCCTGCAGCCGCGCGATCAATCGTTCGAGCGCCTGACACCCCCACGGCTGCGCCCGGGCGTAGACCGCCAACCCCGCGCTGACGTGCCGCCGCGCGTCCAAGAGGTGGAGCGTGCCCTGCTTGACACCGGCCTCTTCCGCACCATTGAAATCGTGTTTGAGTTCGACCGTAGCGATATCTTGGGTGGCTCGGAGCGCACGCTGGAAGCCATCGGCACCGTGCTGGAGCGCAACCCCGACCTGCGCGTCGAGATCGGCGGGCACACCGACAGCATCGGCTCCGAGGAGTATAACCAAGGGCTCTCGGAGCGGCGCGCTGCATCGGTGCGGGACTACCTGGTCGAGAACTACGGCCTCGACGAAGATCGGCTCATTGCGGTTGGCTATGGCGAAACCCGGCCTATCTTCGGCAACGAAAACCCTACGGGCCGCACGCTCAACCGGCGGGTGGAATTTGAGGTGCTGGACGAGGGCGAGTAACACGGCGACAAGATGGGGCAGCAGTTGAAGGCCACGAAACCGTCCTTCGGGTCTCGCTTACACGAAGCGCTCCGGCATTGCGGAGCTCCGTTCCCCTCTACCTGAGCCTCCCGTCCCCGCATGAAGGATTACCTCGACGCGCAACTGCGCGCCACCCTCGCATCCATCGATGGCGTGCCTGACGACTTTGAGCCGATGCTCGAGAAGCCTAACGACCCTACCCACGGGGACTTGGCTACGAACGCGGCGCTGCAACTGGCCCGGCACTTGCGCAAGGCGCCGCGCCAAATCGCCGAGGATCTGGTGGAGCAATTGGATCTCGATGGTGAGCGCATCGCGGAAGTCTCCGTGGCGGGGCCTGGCTTCATCAACTTTCGGTTTGCCGAGGAATTCCTGGCCGATGCGCTGGCCGATATCCTGGAGCAGGACGCTGCGTTCGGCCGAGCCGACGAACCGCAGGGCAAAGCGCTGGTCGAGTATGTAAGCGCCAATCCTACCGGTCCGCTAACGGTCGGTCACGGCCGCAACGCCGTGTTGGGGGATACCATCGCCAATCTCCTGGATTGGGCCGGATACGACGTCACGCGCGAGTATTACTTTAATGATGCCGGACGGCAGATGCGCGTCTTGGCGCAATCGGTAAAGGCTCGCTGCGAGGGGCTGCTGCGCCCCCAGGAGCCCACCAAGCACGTGGCCGTGGGCGAGGACAAAACCGTGGAGGTGCCCGCGTCCTTTCCGGAAGACGGGTACCTCGGGCAGTATATCATCGACATCGCTCAGGAGGTGGTCGATGCCCATGGGGATGACGCCCTCGACCTTCCGCTGGAGGCGTATCAGCAGGCTGCACAGCAGACGATTTTCGCGATGATCGAGGACACGCTACAGCGCCTCGACGTGCGCATGAGTGGCTACTTCAACGAGCGCTCGCTGTACGACGACGGCAAGATTGAGGCGACGCTGCAGGCGCTCCGCGATGAGGACATGCTCTACGAAGCTGACGGCGCGACATGGTTTAAGACGACGGCCTTCGGGAAAGAGGATGACACGGTGCTCGTGAAGTCGACCGGTGAGCCGACCTACCGCCTGCCAGACATCGCCTATCATGTCGAGAAGTTTGAACGGGGCTTCGATGTAATGATCGACGTGTTTGGCGCCGATCACATCGCCACGTATCCCGACATCCTCAGTGCGCTGGACGTCCTCGGGTACGACAAAAGCCGCGTCGACGTGGTGATCTATCAGTTCGTGACCCTCGTCCGCGGGGGCGAGCCTGTAAAGATGAGCACCCGGAAGGCCAATTACGTCACGCTGGATGAGCTTATCGACGAAGTCACGCCCGATGT
>CAYFRR010000062.1:0-3435 GCA_964345505.1 uncultured Rhodothermales bacterium | reverse complement strand
GGAAGGCCAATTACGTCACGCTGGATGAGCTTATCGACGAAGTCACGCCCGATGTCGCGCGCTTTTTCTTCTTGATGCGCTCGGCCAACACGCACCTCGACTTCGACTTAGACCTGGCGAAAGAGGCGAGCGACAAGAATCCAGTCTTCTACCTGCAGTATGCGCACGCCCGCATCTGCTCGATTCTGCGGAAGGCCGCGGAGGTGGGCTTTGAGGCGGATACAGCACCGGACTTGGGGCTGCTTACGCATGAAGCAGAGGTCGCGCTCATCAAAACGCTGCGTCGCCTACCGGGCGAGGTGCAGAAAGCGGCCGAGGCGCGGGCGCCGCATTACATGCCAGGATACCTGCGCGAGGTGGCTGTAGCGTTCACCAAGTTTTACGACCAGTGCCGCATCATCGGGGAGGACCAAGCCCTGGCCTCGGCACGCATGGCCCTGGCCCGTGCCACCAGCCGTGTGCTGGCCAATGGGCTCACCGTGCTCGGCATCTCCGCGCCGGAGCGGATGTAGGACGCCGCGCATCACGTAGGATCGCTTGGCAGCGCATGCTACTGCCTGTGCTATAGCCGGTGGCTCGTCTTGAATCCGGCGGCTGATTTGTGCCCGCCACCGCCAAACGTAGCCGCTACCTTGGCCACATCAAAATCACCCCGGCCGCGGAGGCTGTACACCCGGTCGCCGTCGGGCTTCACACCAAAAATAGCGGCAAACGGCGCGTCGGGATACGCATCCAGCAGGTGCTCCCCAATCTCGCTCTGTAGCTGGGTGGAGTTGACACACGGGACGCGATGCCCACGAATCGATGCGTAGCGCGCGTGCTGGCAGGTGCGCTCTACCTGCTGCATTACAAACTGATGGATGGCTTTTCCTTCGCGCCGCATCCGCTCCACCCGGGATTCACCCTCCGCGATGACGGCATCCCACAGCTCAAACTCCATGGGCAGCATCAGCAGCGCATAGGAGAAAGCCCTGCTATCGGGCATGGTCCAGCGCCACAGGTCGCGGTCTTCAATATAGTGGAAGAGGGGGGGCACCGCGGTATCCGGGTGGAAATACCGCCACGCCATGGTGGCTCCGCTGGCATCGGTCGCGTAGCGCAGCTCCACGGTGGCTTCCGCCGTGTGCGTGTCCTCGCGGTCAGGCAGACCCTGCGTGGTGAGGGTGTGACCCTCGCGCTCGGCCCAGTCGGCCAGGTCGTGCATGTCGTCAAGGGCGGAGGCGTGGTGATCCAGCACCACGAGCCGGTCTGCGTTCTCCAGCAAGCCCTGCAGTTCTTCCAGCGGAAAGCAAAAGTCCACCACGTACACCGTGCTCCGTTTACTAATCATGGGCACATGCCCGCCGTGCTGCACCGGTAAGTAGACCGGACGGTCGCCATGTACTTTCCAAACCGCAAAGGCGGCGCCAAAGCCATCGTGACAGTTGGCGTGGTAGAAAACATACGTTTTACCCATGGGGAAGCAGGACGGTGGAAGTTGACAGGGCGTGGTGGGACGCGTGCTTGAAGCGAATGTGCCGAACAGCCCTTCCGCGGCGCATTGGGTAGGGCCCTGGGGTTGCGTTCACTGCCGGCATGCTGTACCCTGTTCTCGCCCCCACGAAGAGCCTTTCCGTGCTATGTCCCAATCCCAGCTTTTACAAGTGGAAAAATTTAGACTTTATGTCTTCCTCCTGCTTGCTGCACCTGCTGAAGAGGCCGCAGACCGGACGCAACCCCTACAAACCCGCGCACCGGCTTGGGTCCATCGATGGAGTACCCGTGTGGACGTGGGCATTATGATGCTCATTGTCATTAGTGTAGTCGCCGTCATCCTCGAGTCGGTGTCCGCGATCTCGGGGCGGTACGCCAGTGCGCTTTTTGCCTTCGAGGCTTTTGCTGTGTTCATCTTCACCGTGGAATACCTCGGACGAATTTGGACGTGTACACTCGATGAAAAATTCGCTGGCGGGATCCGTGGGCGTCTCCGCTGGGCGCGGAGCCCGCTGGCCATCATCGACCTACTGGCCATCCTCCCGTTCTATCTCCCGTTCCTTGGCGTGGATGCGCGTTTTCTCCGCATTCTCCGGTTGCTTCGCATTCTGCGTCTGGTCAAGCTTCAGCGCTACTTCCAGTCGCTCAAGCTGTTCGGCCGAGTATGGAGAACGCGGCGCCATGAGATTGTGATGACGACGGTGCTGATGTTTTTCATTTTGCTCATCGCTTCGTCACTCATGTACTATGCGGAGCGAGCGGATCAGCCGGAAGCGTTTGGGAGCATCCCCCATGCCATGTGGTGGGCCATTGCTACGCTTACCACTGTGGGGTACGGCGACGTGACGCCCATCACGGGGCTCGGCCGCATCATGGCTGCTGTCGTCGCCGTTGTGGGTATCGCCCTCTTCGCGCTGCCGACCGGTATTCTCGGGTCAGGCTTCGTGGATGAATTGGAGAGAGAAAAGGAGCGGAAGCGCCAGCAAGTTCAACGGCGGGAAGCTGCGCAAGCTGCTCGAAATCGGGAGGTACCGCGTTGTCCGCATTGCGGGAAACCGCTGCGTGTAAAGGTGGCAAAGGATGACGACTGAAGACTCCCGGGACCAGTCCATGACTGCCGCGCCAGTTTTCACTGAAAGCGCTTCCTGCAGGCTTCGAGATCGATTGCTGCATGCCTACCTTTTTGAAAACTATCTCTCTGTACCATATACCCCCGAGTCTCTGCTATGCGAACTGTATACATCGTTTCCGCCGTCCGTACGCCCATTGGGCGCTTCGGCGGCGCCCTGAAGGATCATTCACCCGTAGACCTTGCCGCCCATGCCATGAAGGGCAGTCTGGAAGCCGCTGCCGTTGATGGCGAGGCGCTGGATTTCATCGCCTTTGGGAATGTGCTCCGGGCGGGGCACGGGCAGCTGATTCCGCGGCAGGCGGCCATTCAAGCCGGCATCCCAACGCATGTCGACGCGATGGCCATCGACATGGTGTGCTCCTCGGGCATGATGAGCGTCATGAACGCCGCCACGATGATCAAAGCGGGCGAGGCTGAATTGATGCTGGCAGGAGGCACCGAGTCGATGTCGCAGGCGGGCTTTTACCTGACGCACGGCGCCCGCTGGGGCTACAAGTTCATCATGGGCGAGCGCGAGCACGTGCACGACATCATGTACCGCGACGGGCTCTCCGACCCGATGAGTGGCGAAGCCATGGGCGAGCAAACCGAGCGCCTGGCCGCCGAGCACGGCATCACGCGAGAGGAGCTGGACGAAATCGCGGCGGTCTCCCACGAGCGCGCGGCGAAAGCTGCTGACGTAGGCCACTTCGCTGATGAGATCATTCCCATTGAATACCGCAGCCGCCGGGAGACGAAGACCCTCTCGCATGACGAGGGCGTGCGCCCCGATACCACGATGGACTCGCTTGCAGGCCTGCGTACGGCGTTCAGGAAGGACGGTGTGCTGA
>CAYFRR010000061.1:10860-15090 GCA_964345505.1 uncultured Rhodothermales bacterium | reverse complement strand
TAGCCCAGCGCTTCCTCCGGAAATAGCTCAATAAGCTTGTGGGCGTGCGTCAGTCCGAACGCATACGCCTTCTCCTGATGACTAACGTTAGCCGCGAGCGTGTGCGCATGCAGGGCGTTGTCGGGCGTCAGGAGATCAAACGGCAACTGTTTGAGCGTTTCCAGCGCTTCCTGCTTCTGGCCCACCATGGAATAGCCCACCGCCAACTGAAACTGATAATAGGCCCTTCGCTCCCTCGTTTCTGCGTGCAACGCTTCGTGCTTCAAGAGCGGAATGCGCACGCCGTACTTGGCTTTCTTCTCTTCGGAAGGCAGGTCATACCCGACATGGTAAAACTTGGCGTTTACAGTGGACAGGCTGCCGCCATGCACCTTACAGTAGGTGTTGACATCATCGATGATCTGATTGTGGACTTTGCCCCTGAACCGAATGGACGGATCGTTGCGCACCACGCGTGTGACCGGGTTGGTAGATCCGGAGATAATCTGGTTGTCCGGCAGGCGATCGACCTGTAGCAGGTTCAGCGCGACCACTCCATCCACCGCAATCGCCCGCCGCAGCTTCCGCCAGTCGGCCGGGTTGGGCATGCAGTCGTCGCCATCCAGCCAGATGTTGTAGTCGCCGGAGGAGAGGTCGAAGCTGTGGTTGCGGGCCTTGGAGAAGGAGTCGGGCCATTCGATCTCGTCGAACACGTCGGCATAGCGCTGGGCGATGGCCTGCGTGCCGTCGGTAGAGCCGGTGTCCACGATGACGATCTCCTCCACGTGCGGCCGGGCGGTTTCGAGGCAGCGCTCCAGGTTCTCGGCCTCGTTCTTCACGATCATGCAGAGGGACAGGCTGGGCTGGGCCGCGCGGCGGCGGGTATGAGCTGGGGCTGAAAATCCCATGCGAACGGAGCGGTTAGGGCGTGAGGCAAGCGGTCACCCTATTGCTGATGCGGGAACCGTGCCAGTGCATGGCGCAGACGGGGAGCTACGGAGGTAGGGCGGCTGCGCTTGGGCTAAAGGTTAGCCCCCCACGCCCGATAACCGCCGGCAGACGCACACGGCCGACGTTCCTGCCGCCATGCGGAAGGAAACCCTTTCCGCTCCCCTCGCGCCCCCGCGAGGCGTGGTATGCTGAACGCCGCCCGCTGCCCCAACCCGCTGTATGGACATAAACTTGCGAGTGATCGATGTACGCACAGAAGCGCATGAACCTGTACAAACAACAGTCGGTGCAGACCTCCCCCGCCCAACTCGTGGCCAAGCTCTACGACCTGGGCATCCGGGCCTGCCGGGAAGAAGACCG
This sequence comes from uncultured Rhodothermales bacterium, assembly GCA_964345505.1. GTDB lineage: Bacteria > Bacteroidota > Rhodothermia > Rhodothermales > Salinibacteraceae > Tc-Br11-B2g6-7. The sequence continues at coordinate 13,800 of CAYFRR010000061.1, read as the reverse complement.
CGCGCAGCTCCGCAAGGTGCTCGTCGAGCTCATCGGCAGCATCAACTTTGAAAAAGGCGGCGCCCTTGCCGAGCAGCTGTATGGCCTCTACCAGTACTGCATGCAGGAAAGCGCCACCGGCGACCTGCAGACCATCGCGGACCTCCTGGACGACCTCCGCACCACCTGGCGCCAGCACGTCCTCCGCAACCGCGCCGCATAGCTAACCCTCGTATATTATGGGTATCTCTTCGATAGGCAACGACCCCTGGGAGCAGCTCATTGCGTCCATAGTGCGCATTGAGAGCGAGCCCAAGTTTCGGTTGGAAGACCGAAAGCAGCAGCAGGAAAGCCAGAAGAAGGTCTTGAAGGACTTCGATGGCAAGATCTCCTCGCTCCATAAGCTGCTGGGCGGCTTCACCGACCCGCTCTCCAACCCGTTTCGGGCCCGCACGGCGAATGTGCCTGAGGGGAGCCCCTTCGAGGCCACCGCCAGCGACCGGGCGGTGACGGGCAACTACAGCCTCCGCGTCGACCGGTTAGCTTCCACCGACACGCGCGTTTCCAACCAGGTTGGGAGTGCAGACGACGCGCAGGGCCTGGATGGGTCGTTCAGCTTTTCGGTGGCGGCCCCGACCGATGCCGATCCCGACGCCCGCGTCACGCTCGCGGTAAATGTAGCGGCCGACGACTCCCTGGCCGACATCAGTGCCTCCGTCAACGCTGCCGCGCAACAGGCGGTGCAAGACGGGCTCATCACAAACGACCAGCGCCCCAACGCCTCCATCATTCAGGAGAGCACGGAGAGCGCGCGCCTGGTGCTCCGCAGCGGCGACTCGGGCTATACGAACCGGCTCCAGTTTGAGGCCGACCCCGACGGCATCCTCGGCACCCTCGGCATCAGCAACGACGCCATCGCCGCCGACGGGAATGGCGGGATGGTTACCGAGGTAGGCACCAGCGCCACCGATTCGCAGCTCAACAGCAAGTTCGAGCTCAACGGCCTCACGCTGTACCGCGACAGCAATCAGGTCGACGACGCGATCGACAACGTCACCCTTAACCTCACACGCGCCGGCGACCCCGCGGAGACCTTCACGATTGGCACCGACACGGAAAGCATTGTGGAGGATATGAAGGGATTTGTCAAGGAGTACAATGCGCTCGTCGACTTTATGCGGAACAGCAGCGAGGTGGATGGCGACTCCGGTGAGCGCGGCCCCTTGGCGGGCGACCGGAGCGTCTCCAGCCTACGCTTTGGGCTGCGCAACCAGCTCATCCAGACCGTCACGGGCCAGCCCGAGGGCGCCCCGGCGCGCCTTGCGGACATCGGGCTGGAGCTCGACCGGGAGGGCAAGCTTTCCATTGCGGATGAGGATGCCCTCACCGCCGCTGCCGAGAACGATCCCGAGTCGATGTTCACCTACTTCGGCGGGCCTGACGGCATCGCCACGCGCATGCGTGATCAGCTTGATCGCTACACCGGCACGCAGGGCATCATGCGTAACCGCCTCCGCACCGCCGACGACCAGATCCGCCGCACCACCCGCCGCATTGCAACAGAAGAGGCCCGGCTCCTCCGCCGCGAGGACCAGCTGCGCAACCGCTTTGCCGGCTTCCAACAAACCATCGGGCAGCTCCAAAATCAGCAGCAGCGCATGTTTGGCATGTTTTAGGCCCCAAACGTAATACGACCCGTTCTCTCATCGCCCTTGGCTAACCCATGGCTACATCCCGCTCCCTCCTCCACCGGCTGCACGCTATAGGAGAAGAAATCATGGCCTGTATGGAGCGCCTGCCAGGCGATCCCGAGGCCGACGAGGCGCTCGTAACGCTGGTGCAGCAGCGCCAACGCTGCCTCGACGAACTGGCGGCACACCCGCAGTCCGCTGACATCCAGGCCAACGGAGACCTGGAAGCCGCGCTGGCCGCGCAAGATGAGGCGCTGACAGCGGCCACCGCAGCCGTGGAAGAGCGCTTCATGGCCGCGTTGCAGGCAGTGGACCACGCGCATCAGGCCCACGTATCCTATGAAAACACGCATGGCCAGCCCCGCGCTATCTTGTCGCCCGACCTGAGCGCCTGAGCTTTTTTAGCGTTTGCGAAACCTGGAGCCTTTCTTGCACCCAAATTTAAGTGTAGCAGCAAACGGCCTATAACCCATGGTACATTAGCAGTACCCGGCCACGCTGTAGTACGGCTTCTTTTACTTTAGGCGCTACCCGCGCACCTCACGGCAGAGACCAAATTTCGTGATGGACATTCGAAACCTCCCCCCCAACGTGAACCCGGCCGAGCTGTATCAGGCAGGCCAGGCCAACGAACCCGACAATGCGTCCACCCGCGAGGCCAGCAGTGCCGCGGAGCAAGGCCCGCCGCAGGTGTCCGACGACCGCGTCGACATCTCCGAGGCTGGCCGCGCCGCGCAGGCCTCCGAGACCTCGCAGACGGAAGAACTTGCCTTTGCCCGGAAGGCTATGCTGGGCATTCCCCCGCTCGACGACAGTCGCGTGGAGGATATCTTTCAGCGCGTTAACTCGGGCTACTATAGCCAGCCCGAGGTGGTGAAGCAGATGGCTGAGGGCGTGATGCAGACCTTTGACGCTGCGGGCGGCCTCCCCACCGGCGGTGAGGCGGATGCCTCGTCTGATACCAACGCTGCGGGCGCCTGACCTCCACCAGGAGCCTTTGCCCGCTCCTGACAGTTCTACGACAGCCAACGCCCACGCCACGATCCTGTGGGGTGGGCGTTTTACATTACCCCCTTTCCCCGTCGCGTCTGTCTCGGGGACGACGCCACCCCGAGCCGTCTCGGCTCAAGCCTTATCCAACCGTGGCGCGATCATCCACCCGCAGAGACCGGAGACGGTCCCGTCGCGCCTCCATTTCCCCTCGTCGCGTCCGTCCCGGGCGCGACGCCGCTCCGAGCCGTCTCGGCTCAAGCCTCATTCAATAGCAGCG
>CAYFRR010000061.1:3673-10760 GCA_964345505.1 uncultured Rhodothermales bacterium | reverse complement strand
CAGCGCTTACACGAAGTACCCTTCCTCCCGGTACTTTTTCAGCTTGTTGCGGATGGTGCGCGCGCAGATGCCCAGCATCTCGGCGGCCTCTTTCTGGTTGCTGTCGCTCTGCTCCAACGCTTGCAGGATGGCGTGCCGCTCAATCTCCTCCAGCGTCATGGCGCCATCGCCGGGGGAGGAGGTGTAGGCCGGCGCTTGCCGCTCCGACGTCGCGCCCTCGCTGAAGAAGTCGTTGATCACATCATCCAGGGCGATCTCGTTGCGCTCGGCGGAGAGCACCACGCCGCGATGCACCATGTTCTCCAGCTGCCGCACGTTGCCCGGCCACGAGTACGACCGAAACCGCCGCATCAGGTCGCTGGCGATGTCCTTTTCCGGCAGACCGTAGAGCGTCACGTATTTTTCCACAAAATGGCGGGCCAGCGCCGGGACGTCCGACAGGCGGTCCCGCAGCGGCGGTACCGTCACGGGGAAGACGGCCAGCCGATGGTACAGGTCCTCGCGGAACAGCCCCTCGTCGACGGCCTCCTGCAGGTCACGGTTGCTGGTTGCTACGATGCGGACGTCTACTTGCTTCGTCTCCGCATCGCCCACCCGCTGGATCTCCTGCTCCTGCAGCACCCGCAGCAGCTTGGCCTGCACGTTAGGCGCCACCTCCGTAATCTCGTCGAGGAGGAGCGTCCCCCCATCGGCCTGCTCAAAGGCCCCCGTCATGTCCGCGATCGCGCCGGTGAACGCGCCTTTCCGGTGCCCAAACAGGTGGCTTTCCACCAGCTCGCTGGGCAGGTTGGCGCAGTTGAGCGCCACGTAGGGGCCCTCTGCGCGGTCGCTCATATCGTGGATGATGCGCGAGAGGATCTCTTTTCCCGTGCCGCTCTCGCCGTGCACAAACACCGGCGCCCGGCTCTCCGCCACGCGCGGCAGCAGGGCCTTCAGCCGCTGGATGCTGTCGTGTTCGCCGATGTAGCGCGCAGCCGCTGCGTCCTGGCTGGCTTTGGACGCCCCCGTCCGCGACGACGCCTTTGGTTTCGTTTGGGCTGACGCAGACGCTGGGGCGGCGTCCGCCTCTTTTGCCACCGGCGCGGCCAGGAGCTTCTTCACCCGGTCCACGAGTTCGGTCGTGCTGAACGGCTTCGGGATGTAGTCAATGGCGCCGTGCCGCATCGAGCGCACCGCATGCTGAATGCTCCCGTGCGCTGTAATCATGATCGCCCGCATCTGCGGATGCACCTTGCGGATGTGGGCCAGCAGCTCCAGCCCGTCCATCTGCGGCATCTTGAAATCAGTAATCACCAGATCAAAGGCCTCCGCATCCAGCTTCTCGATAGCCGTGGCAGCGTCCGAGCAGCAGGTGACATCGATCTGATGCCGCGCAAACAGCCGGGTCAGCACGTTATGGAGCAGGTGTTCATCATCAACAAACAGCAGGTGCGGGTTCGGCGATGGGGTATCGGATGCAGACATAGAGGTAGGGTGCGGTCAACAGATGAGACGATGGGAATGGTGGTGCTCAGGCCTCGCCCTGCAGGGAAGGAACCGATGCCGCGGGGAGGGCGGGGGGAACGGCATCCGGCGTGGCCGGCACGGTAAGCGCGAAGGCGGTGCCTTCTTCAGGATCGGTGTAGGCGAGCCAGAGGTCGCCCCCATGCGCCTGCACCACACGCCGGGCCAGCGGCAGCCCTACCCCCAGGTTTTGCGCCTTAGTGGTGTAGAACGGCTGGAAGATGACCTCGGGCGGGTCCGCGTCGATGAGGCCCTCGTTCCACACTTCAAACTGCAGGATGTCGGCGCGGCGGGCCACGTCCAGCAGCACCGGCGCGGAGGCGTCTGTGGCATCCAACGCATTCTGGAGGACCATCCACAGGGCCTGGCGCAGCAGCAGCGGGTCGGCGTAGAGCTCGCCCTTGGCCGCTGCTGTGATGTACACCCGGTCGTCCGCCTCCTCACCGATCATCGTGCGCACCTCATTGAGGAAGCGCCCGAGCGGGATGGGCTGCAGCACCGGATCCGGCCGTTGGCTGTAGTGCTGCAGGTCGGCCAGGATGCGTTCGATGTGTGCCGCCCCTTCAAAGATGCGCAGCGCCATGTCGCGCTGGTCGGGCGAATCGAGCGTCACGGTCAGCAAGTCGGCAAAGCCTTCAATGCTGGAGACAAAGCTGCGGAGCCGATGCGCCAGGATGCCCGAGAGGTTTTCGATGGCCTGCTCGTAGGCCTCTTGCGCCGCCGGGGAAAGCGCGGGGTCGGGGCTGGTCTCCGACGACGCGTGCGTAGATGTCATAAAAGAAGAGGAGCGTACAACACAAGGGAAACGGATGATGAGGGGCGCGCACCGCTGTGGGGCGCGCCGGGGTGTGGTGGTGTAGCAGTGGTGTCACCGTGGCAAAACCGTTCCACTATGGTACGCCCGAGAGCCCACGGCGGCTGAAGGCCGCTCACGGGCTCGATTCGCCCCTAAACCTCCACCGGGCCCCGTGGGGCATGACGGCTGCAGGGGCACCGCTTCGGTCGCCCGGGAAAGAGTTTCCGGGCGCTTCCGTGGGTTCCTTTCCGTCCGACCGGTACGCCACGACCTAAGCCATTGGCGCATAGAGTGCTGGGGGACGCATTCCTCCGCTGACGACACGCAAACGGCAGGTTGGGGCAGCTGCGCCGCACGTGGCACAGGGCTTGTTATGCGTTGGGCCTGCCTACCACCCGTGACCTCATTCCCCGGAGCCCCGCATGGAGACGACCAAACTTGGGTTGCTGCGCAATGCGATGCAGGCCTACGAGCAGCGCATGCAGGCCACCAATACCAACATTGCCAACCTCGACACCCCCGGGTATCAGCGCAAGAGCGTCTCGTTTGAAGACGAGCTCCAAAACGTGCGCTACCAAGTGCCCTCCCTGCGCAACGTCACCGACGTGAAGGCGCAGATGCAGGTCGAGGAGGACGCGCCCATCCTGGAAGATGAGATGATGGAGCTGGCTGATACGCAGATGCGCACGCAGCTGGCCACCCGCGCCCTGCGCGAGCACTTCGACCTGATGCGCACCGGCATTACCGGGCAGCCGTCCTAACCTCCGCCCCGCTACGCTGATTCTCTCCTGACGCGCTCGCTTACGCTCTTATGATTACCGACAACCGGCATTTCTCTGTCTTTCGTGTCACCGCCCGCGGCCTTGAGGCTCAGCGCCGGGCCCTGGGCGCGGCCACGGAAAACATGGCCAATGCGCAGACCACCCGCACCGAAGACGGCGACCCCTACGCCATCAAGCGGGCGGTGCACGAGATGCCCGACGGCGGCCGGCACCAGCGCTTCGCACGCCTCCTGAACGCCCGGCAGGGCGAACTCCAGCGCGCCGATATGCGCCACATGGAGGGCCCGGCACTGCGCCGCAAGCTGGCCGACCAAAACCTGGGGCCGCTCACCGAGATCGAGGAGATTGAGGCTGAGCGCCTCGAATACGACCCCACCCATCCACACGCGGACGAAAACGGCTACGTGCGCTACCCCGACGTCAATGTGGTGGAAGAGATGACGCGCATGATCTCGGCGAACCGCATCTATGAAGCCAACCTCACCGCGCTGGAAGCGGCAAAAGAAACCATCAAGCGCACCCTCGAAATGTAGCGTGCAGGGCTCAGCCCACTCTGTTTGTTCACTTGTTTTGTTGACTCGGTAGCCTCCCTTCATGACCAACGGAATCAACACCTCTGACGCGTCGCTGCAGGCCTACCGGCCGCAGCAGACGCCGCAGGCCCCGCCCAACGCGCCGGCCGACCAGGCGTCGCCGCCCGATGCCACCCAGGATGTAAAGGCCGGCGACCTGGCGGCCCGCGCCGCCTCCAACGGCCTGGCCACCGAGGAACAGCGCATGGTGGACCGCTACTTCCCCGAGTCGCAGAAGCTCTCGCTTCGCCTGTACGGCCCCGACAGCAGCGCCCGGGACGTGACGCCCGCCGCCCTCGGCAGCCGCCTCGATGTCCGCGGATAGCTTTAGCCCCTCACTCCTATGAATATCTCTCAGCTCCAGCGCGTCCAGCAGGCCACGCCCGGCCCCGAGCGGCAGCTTCCTACGCCCCAGTTTGACGATCAGGACGACACGCCCAGCTTCACCAAGACGCTCGCCAATGCCATCGACAGCGTAGACGGCGCGCAAAAGCTGGCCGATCAGAACATTGAGTCTTTCGTAGCCGGCGAGACCGAAGACCTGCACGAAGTCATGATCAGCATGAACCAGGCGAAGCTGCACTTCCAGCTCATGACGGAGGTCCGCAACCGCTCGCTGGAGACCTATCAAGAGCTGATGCGGATGCAGGTCTAACCGCCGAATGTCCCGCCCGTAGTCGTGCCCTCCCCTCCCGCTGTAATCGTTCGCCCCGCCATCCCCACCCTTCATGAACTCTGCCTTTGAAAACACGCTGCAGTTTTTGCAGCGGCTGAGCATCGGGCAGCGGATTGCCCTCGGCACCGTCATTGTTGGCGGCACGCTGATCCTGGTGCTGGTGGCGCAGTGGGCGAACCAACCCGACTACGGGTTGCTCTTTCGCAACCTCGACTCGGGCGACGCCAACCGCATCGTCGAGAACCTGCGCGCCGACAACATCGCCTTTCAGCTGCGCGAGGACGGCACGGCCGTGTACGTCCCGCGCGAGCAGATGCACGAGCTGCGCCTCCGCTTTGCCGGCGAGGGCATGGTCTCCCGCGGGCAGACAGGCTACGAGCTGTTTGATGAAGGCACCATCGGGATGACCGACTTCATGCAGCGCCTGAACCGCAACCGCGCGCTGGAGGGTGAGATGGCCCGCACCATCGCCAACATCAGCCAGGTAGAGTCTGCCCGCGTCCACCTCGTGATGCCGGAGCGGAGCGCCTTTCGGGAGGCGCAGGCCAAGCCTACAGCCTCCGTCGTGGTGCAACTGAGCAACCGCGGCGGCCTCTCCCGCGCCCAGATCAACGGCATCACGGCCCTCGTAGCCGGCGGCGTGGAGGGCATGAACCGGGAAGACGTGACCGTGCTGGACACCCGGGGCAACATGCTCTCCAGCCCCGACGCCGGCGACCAGGACGCTGCCCTCACCTCCAACCAGCTGCGCCTCCAACGCAGCGTAGAGGAGCACCTGACCGAAAAAGGACAGTCGATGCTGGACCGCGTCGTCGGCCCCGGAAACGCCATCGTGCGCGTTTCCAGCCGGCTCGACTTCAGCCGGGAGGTGAGCGAGAGTGAGGCCATCGACCCGGAAACCTCCACCGTCATCAGCGAGGAGCGCCTGGACGAAGAGGGCCTCGGCGGCGACAACGCCAGCTCGCTCGTCCGCAACTACGACCTCTCCCGCACGCGCACCCGCTCGGAGAGCGCCCCCGGCGAAATTTCCCGGCTTACCGTATCCGTCATCTTGAACCACCGGCCCGCGCCGATGCAGCAGGCCGAACTCGAAGAGGACGCGGCCGAGGAGGAAACGCCCGAGGCTACCCCGTTTGAGGCCGAGGAGTTGGAAGAGATCGAGGCCCTCATCAAAAATGCTGTCGGTTTTGATGGCGCTCGGGGCGACGCCTTCACCATCCAGCAAACGCGCTTCGACACCAGCCTCGACGCAGCCCTGGGCGAGCAGTTTCAGCAGCAGCAACGCAACGAGCAGATTCAGCTTTACCTCCGCTACGGCCTGATCCTCGTCGCCCTCCTGCTGGCCGTCTGGCTGATCCGCTCTGCCGCCATGCGCCTCACCGACCTGGACCAGCCGCTGCGCCTCAACACCCCACTCAACGAGCAGAAGAAGCTGGCCAAAGGCGACCCCTCTGGCGATGGCGCCGCCGGCGAGACCCCGACCCTGACCGACGGCAACCCTGAGGACGACCTCTCCAACGAGGAACTGCTCGATGACGTGTACAGCAATAAGCTCTCGGCCGAAGCCCGCAAGCGCCTCAAGGCCAAGCATGTGATGTACGAAGAGATCAAGGAGCAAGTGAAGGAACAGCCCGAGGAAACCGCCGAGCTGATTCGGTCCTGGCTAAACGACGACTTGCAACAACGCCTCTCTGCATAGCCCCTCTCTATAACCCGCGGTACCCCCATGCCCTCCACCGAAACCCCCGACCGGCCCTTGCCCGGGAGCCAGCCCCTGACGGTGCACGACCTGACCGGCGCCCAGAAATCTGCGGTGCTGCTCATCGCCTTGGGCACGGAGATTTCCAGCAGCGTCCTGCGGACCCTGGAGGACAAGGAGGTCGAGGAAATCTCTATCGCCATCGCGCAGATGCGCAACGTGTCCAGCGATGTGGTAGAAAGCGTGCTTCTGGAGTACCGCGACACCTCTATGGCCCGCGACTATGTGGCGCAGGGCGGCACCAACTTCGCCCGCGAGGTGCTGGAAGGCGCGCTCGGCGGGCGCCGCGCCGAGGAGATCATGATGAAGGTAGAAGCGGCCATGGAAGTCTCGGCCTTTCACCTGCTGCAGACGGTAGAAACGACCCAGCTCACCAACTTCCTCCAGAACGAACATCCGCAGACGGCCGCCCTCATCCTGGCCAACCTGAACCCCCGGAAAGCGGCCGATATCATCTCCAGCCTGCCTACCGACCGGCAAAACCAGATTATGTACCGTCTGGCGACGATGGGCAAGACCTCGCCGGAGCTGTTGCAAGACATCGAGGATGTGATCCGGCAGCAGATTGGCTCTGTGTTTGGCGCCGAGCTGAGCGTTACCGGGGGTATCGAGAAGGTCGCCGAGATCCTCAACAGCGTCAGCCGCACCTCCGAACGCTCCATCATCGACGCCATCCGCGACCAGGACGGCGACCTGGCGACGGACATCAAAAACCTCATGTTCGTCTTCGACGACCTCGTACAGGTGTCCGATCAAGACCTGCAGACGCTGCTGCAGGAAGTCGAGCAGAAAGACCTTGCCCTCAGCCTCAAGGCCGCTCCGGAGGCGCTCAAAGAGAAGGTGTTCTCCAACGTCTCCGACCGCGTGTCCGAGACGCTGCGGGAGGAGATCGACCTGATGGGGCCCGTTCGTGTGAGCGACGTAGACGAGGCGCAGCGCCGGATCCTGGACATCGCGCAGGAGCTGGAGGAGCGCGAGGAGATCGTGCTCTCCGGCGCC
>CAYFRR010000061.1:1852-3573 GCA_964345505.1 uncultured Rhodothermales bacterium | reverse complement strand
GATCCGTTTGAGATTCCCGCCTTCGACGCGCTGCCCGCGCACCCCCTTCCCCCGCCCCCGGAGTCCAACGAGACGTCTGACGAACCAGCGGATGAGGCGCCGCCCGAACCCACGATCGAGGAGCAGCTAGCCGACGCGCGCGCTGCCTGGGCCGAAGAGCAGGAGGAGGCCCTCGAACAGGCACGCACCGAAGCCTATGCTGCCGGCGAGGCCGCCGCGCGCGAGGCGATGGAAGCGGAGGTAGCCGCCCACACGCAACACCTCACCACCACGGCCGAACGCCTCACGGCCCGGTGGGACGAGTTTCTGGACGATTGTGAGCCGCTGCTGGCTACGCTTGCCTTCGACGTGGCCGAGGCGGTGCTGGATGGGCCACTGCCGGACACCCTCAAGGGCACCACCCGCCGCGCGCTCACCGAGGCGCTGGATGCGCTGGCCGGCACCCCGCCGCTGCGCATCTCACTTCATCCCGTCGACTATCTGCGGCTGCAAGAGGACGGCACGACCGAACTGCTCAGCGGCACCCACGACGACCTCCGCTGGAACCCCGACCCCGCCTTCCGGGAGGGCGACTGGGAGGTGCAGGCTGCTGATGCCAGCCTTCGCCATGTCCGCGAGGAGATGATCCAAACCCTGCAGCGCCGCCTCGGCTTGTTGGAGCTGATGCAACAGCAGAAAGCCCAGCAGGCGAAGCAGGAAAAGCAAGAAGAAAAATCCGCAGGACCGGCGAGCAACCAACGCACCGTTCCGCCGCCCGGGCCTACCTCTGGACCCTCTGCTTCCGCGCCCTCTGCATCCGCTCCTCGCGACAACCCCTGACTCATGGCTTTCCTCTCCCATTGCATCGACACGGTGGCCGACACGCCCCTCCGCGCTCAGCGTTTTGGCCGGGTGCAGTCTATCGTAGGCCTGCTCATCAAGGTAAGCGGGCTGAACGCAGCGGTGGGCGAGCTGTGCTTCATCCGCGATGGGCGCAGCCCGCGCGAGCGCCGCGTGAAGGCGGAGGTGGTGGGCGTGGAGGGCGCCAACACCGTGCTAATGCCGCTCGACGAAACGACGGGCCTGCGCGCGGGCTGCCTCGTAGAGCGGGCCAACCTGCCGCTTACCGTGAAGGTAGGCGCCGGGCTGCTGGGCCGCGTCATCAACGCCAGCGGCGACCCCATCGATGGCGAGGGCCCGCTCATGGTCCACGGCGAGCAGCCCGTGCACGCCGACCCGCCCTCGCCCATGGAGCGGCAGCTCATCGACACCCCGATGCATACCGGCATCCGCGCCATCGACGCCTTCCTCACGATGGGGCGCGGGCAGCGCGTGGGCATCTTTGCCGGCTCCGGCGTCGGGAAGAGTACGCTGCTGGGCATGGTCGCCCGCCGCGCCCAAGCGGACGTCAACGTGATTGCCCTGATCGGCGAGCGAGGCCGCGAGGTGCGCGAGTTCATCCACGACAGCCTCGGGCCGGAGAGCCTCCAGCGCTCGGTGGTGGTGGCCGTTACCAGCGACCAGGCCGCTATGATGCGCGTCAAGGGCGCCAGCGTGGCCATGGGCATCGCCGAGCACTTCCGCGATCAGGGCAAGGACGTCCTGTTGATGATGGACTCCGTAACCCGGGTGGCCATGGCCCAGCGCGAGATCGGCCTGGCCATCGGCGAGCCCCCCACCACCCGAGGCTACACGCCCAGCGTCTTCGCCCTGCTGCCCCGCCTGCTGGAGCGCGCCGGCCC
>CAYFRR010000061.1:0-1752 GCA_964345505.1 uncultured Rhodothermales bacterium | reverse complement strand
GCCCGCCGCCTGCTATCCGACTACCGCGACGTGGAGAATCTCCTGCGCGTGGGCGCCTACGAGCACGGCAGCGACCCCGCCACCGACCGCGCCATTGCCGCCCACGAGGCGCTGGAGGACTTCCTGCAGCAGGGCGCAGAGGAGGTCCCCCCCGACGACCCAGGAGCCGCCCTGCAACAGGTCCTGGCGAAGGTGCCGCGCGCTTGAGGCTACGCACCGGGCCAGCGAGCCCTCGATACGATCCGCTGTTTCTCTTTCTCACCGGAAGATCATGTCTGAAAAAAAATTCCGCTTTTCGCTTGCCACCGTGTTGGAAGTGCGCAAGCAAGCCACTGAGCGCGCGATGCAAGCTCTGGCACGCGCCATGCACCACCGGGAAGCACAGGCCGCAACCGTTGCGGCGGCAGAAGCCCGCCTTCGGGAGGCCACCGCCGCCGGCCCGCGCGCCGGCACCACCGGCCCGGAAGGCCTGCGCCGGAGCGCTGCTTTCCGGCAGCATGCGCATCAGCGCGTGACGGAAGCCCAGAAGACCTTGCAGCACCTGCAGCAAAAAGAGCGCGAGGCCCGGCGGGCCCTGGCCAACGCGCGCCACGCCGAAGAAGCCCTCTACGAACTGCGCGACGAAGAAAAAGCCAAACACACGAAAGCCCTCCGCGACGCACAGCAAGCCTTCCTCGATGAGCAAGCTGTCACCCGCCATCAGCATGACCACCCGCTCCTCTCATGATCAAAAAAGCACTGCTGGCGGCCGGCGCAAGCCTCATCGCTTTTGCTGTTGGGCTGATCGGAGCGTTCTTCTTGCTCCCGGTGGTCGCCCCCGATTTTGCTGAAGAGCTCCTGAACCCGCCCGATAGCACCGCTATGCCTGCCGACTCCCTCACCCTCGCGGACGGCGACTCGCTCGCCCCAGACCCCGCCCGCGCCCTCCTGGATAGCCTCGCCCACGATTCCACAGCGGTGCTCGACTCCACCCTGCTGCGGGCGCTTGAGCCCGGCATGCTCACGATCCACGAAGACTCCATCGCTGCCCTCCGCGCGGATCTGCGCGACAAGATGCGCGCGCAGGAAGCGCTGGAGCAAGAGCTGGCCACGCTACGCAGCGAGGTTACCGACCTGCGTAACCGCAAAGACGACATGACCGAACTAAGTGCCACCCTCACCCGCATCGACGACCGTCAGCTGGCGCCCATTCTGCGCGAGCTGGACATGGCGTCGCTGGAGGTGCTCTACGCAGAGTCGACCGGACGCAACCGCACCCGCCTGCTGCAGGCGATGCCGGCCGAGCGTGCGGCTCGCTTCATCAACGAACGCATCAGCGGGACCGATGCGCCAAACACTGCCAACTAACCCGATCCCCTGCGCGCTATGCAACTGAAGCAGCTGTTCCACATGCTGCGGGCTGCCGCGCCCGACGAGCCTGCGCCAAAAACGGCGCCCCAGGGTGCAGGCGGCACCTTCGCCGCCGTGCTGTCCGGCACGCTGGATGCGGACGCTCTCCAAGACGCCCCCCGGCCGGTGCGCCAGGCGCTGCACGGAATGATCCGTCAGGTGGCAGACGGTGAGGCGAGTGGCCTGGCGGAGGAGCTCCCGGATGGCCTGCCGGATGCGCTCCGGCACTCGCTTGAGGCCCTGCTGAAGGAAACAGGGGCCGACACCGCTACCGATGGGCCGGCTGAAGAAACGCCTAAGGCTGACGCTCCGGCACCTGACGCCCCGCGGCTCGTGTTGAAAGCAGACGGGACGGTGCAGCTG
>CAYFRR010000060.1:10105-15692 GCA_964345505.1 uncultured Rhodothermales bacterium | reverse complement strand
TGTTCGTCATACAAAAAAGCGAGCACCCCGATTAAGGGATGCCCGCTTTGCAAGGCGCTCACATCGTTAGTACATGACCCACTTGCGCTTAGGCTCTGCTACCGAATCGACCGAAAGGTGGGCGGGAGGTCATTTTCTTCGGCCGTGGGCGTGGATTCGGTCGCGGGGCGCTCGGCTGTACCGTTGCTTGCGCCGTCTTCCCCACAATATTTTTCATAGGCCTCCTTCAAGTCGCCTGCAATGGCGTTCGCACTCCGTCCTTCGATGTGCTTCCGTTCCAGCACGAAAACCGGGTCACCATCTTTAATCAGCGCCATGAACGGCGAGGACGGTGGAATTCCGGCCAAGTGCTCACGCGCGCGAGCCGTGGCTTCAAGGTCTTGTCCGGCAAAGACCGTGGCGTAGGTGTCAGGCTGCACCGTGGTTTGCTGCACCAAGGCGACGGCCGGACGGGCATTGGCGGCAGCACAGCCGCACACTGAGTTGACCACAAGCAGCAACGTGCCATCGGCAGCTGACTCAAAAGCCGCGTCGACATCTGCCGCCGTGGGTAATTCCGTCACGCCAAGACGTGTCAGCTCTTCGCGCATGGGTTGTACTAAGGCTTCGGGATAAGGCATAGCTGAATGGAGTAGGGACTAAGAGTTCGAAAAGGACCGCAGGCAACCGGTGGTGCCGGGGCGGTAGCGTTCAGAATCAGATCCTGTGTTCACAAAGAGCAAGCGTCATTGCAGGGCGCGGCCTCGTCGTGCACAGGCGATTTTATTAATGGTGCACGTCTGAATACGCACGGTATCACCGCATCCGAGTGGCGCTCCTGCGTGCCGTACTGTATATTACAGGTTGCGCACACCGTGTCGCGGCGCACGGGTGTGGCATGACCGGCAAGAAACTTGCTACACTAATCTACTGCACCGCTGATAAGGCTTTATACAGGGCACACCCGTGCAGTTCCGTATCCGCCGCTGTGCTTTTATCTGATCTCTCTGATGCCCATGCGACCGATCCAACGCTGGATCCTTCCTGTGGCCGTTCTGCTCTCCCTGTGCGTCGGTACAGGGTGCCAGAGCACGCAACCGCTCCCCCACGAGACACCACCAACGCAGGTCGAGCGTACGGCCACTGATGACGGGCATGACAGCACGGTGCCTGCGATGGGCGCGGTGGAGGCTACGCTCCGCGACGCACACGCGGCATGGGAAGGCACCCCGCACCGGCTCGGCGGGACCAGTATGCAAGGCGTAGATTGCTCCGGTTTCCTGTACGTCCTCTTCCCTGCCCTATTCAATACAGCGCTTCCGCGCACCACAACGGCGCAGGCACGCGCTGGCGCGCCGGTCCATGCGTCAGACCTCCAACCCGGAGACCTTGTCTTCTTTCGACCATCGCGCAAGGGGCGGCACGTTGGGGTCTACCTGAGCCAGGAGGAGTTTTTGCACGTCCCCAACAGTGGCGTTCGGGTTAACCGGCTGGATGAGCCGTACTGGGCAGACGCCTACTGGATGGCCCGCCGGGTGTTGGGAGACGCCGATAGGGAAACGTCCCGACCGGAGGATCGGAGCACCCAGGACGCACCACGGACGGGCTGGTAGCATGGATCACATTACCTGACAAAGCGTGTAAAAGGCCGCTTTTTTAGAGACCGTGTGCATTACGCACACCGGGCGCCGCTACCGTTTCGGTCGTGGCGCCCTATTTTTTCGGCAGCGTCGTTTGCTGCCCCGATACGCCACTACCACGGATTATTCAATAGCTCACTATGAGTGCGCAAACAGTTTACCTCACGGAAGAGGGTATGGAGGATATAAAGAACGAACTACGTTTCCTAAAGACGAAAGAACGCGCACGAATCGCCGAAGAGATTGCCGAGGCGCGGGCCCATGGCGACCTCTCGGAGAATGCCGAATATGATGCAGCAAAGGAAGAACAGGGCAAGCTTGAGGCTAAAATTGCCAAATTGGAGGATACGGTCGCGAAGGCGCGATTGGTCGATGAGAAAAATATCGATACCAGCAAGGCGTTTATCCTATCGAAGGTCACGATAAAAAATAAGAAGACAGACGCGGTACAAACCTACACGCTGGTATCCGAACAAGAGGCCGATATTTCGCAAAACAAGATTTCGGTTGAAAGTCCGATTGGCAAAGCCCTCCTCGGGCAGGAGGTCGGGGACGTGGTCGACGTGAAGGTGCCCGTCGGCAACGTCAGTTTTGAGATTCTCGAGATTACCCGATAAGGCCTTTGAGGGGCTGAACGATGCGCGGTATTCTCTTTCGCCTTCTGCGCCGCGTCGTAGGACTCATCGCCACGCTCGTCCTCACCTACTTGGCGCTCTGCGTGCTTCTGCTGGCGGCCTACCGTGTGACCATGCCACCGGTGACGACCGTCCAGTTGCAGCGTGCTGTGGAGGCCACGTTGGCCAGCGCCCCGTACACACGCCGGTACCAGCCGGTCGCGCCTGTAGCCGTCAGCCGTCATCTGCCCCGCGCCGTCGTTGCCGCCGAGGACGGGCGCTTTTACCTGCACAACGGCATCGACTGGGAAGCCCTGCACCAGGTCCGCGACGAGGTCGCGCAGGGCGGCCGCATGCGCGGCGGGTCCACCATCACCCAGCAGCTGGTCAAAAACCTTTTCCTCACCACGCACCGCTCCTTCATCCGCAAAGGACTGGAGGTGCCATTGGCCTACGCCGCCGAGCTGCTGCTGTCCAAAGACCGCCTGGTACACCTGTATGTAAACGTCGTTGAGTGGGGGCCTGGCGTTTATGGTGCGGAGGCGGCTGCCCGGCATCACTTCGGGATTCCCGCTGCCGACCTGTCGCGCACCCAAAGCGCTGGTCTTGCCGCTTGCCTGCCTGCCCCCCGTACCCGCACACCGCAGGGCATGGAGTCGTACACGAGCATCATCGTGCAGCGTATGGCCCAGCACGGATGGTAACCTTCGCCTGCGGACGCTATACTGCGGCATCGCAGCCCAGCTCTCATCTTTCCCTTCCCACGTCATATCGATGATTGATCTCCGCAGCGACACCGTTACCCGCCCCACGGATGCCATGCGTCAGGCTATGGCGTCAGCCGCAGTAGGCGACGATGTATACGGAGAGGATCCAACCGTCACCGAACTGGAGGTGACCGTCGCTGAGCTTCTCGGTAAAGCTGCCGGCCTCTTCGTACCATCCGGGGTAATGGCGAACCAGATTGGGCTGATGCTGCATACGGCCCCAGGCGACGAGGTAATCGTAGACCGGACCTCCCATATCTTCAACTACGAGACGGGCGGTCCGGCGGCACTGGGCGGCGTGCAGCTGCATCCCATCGACTCTCCCGACGGCCTGCTTACGGCAGATCTGTTGGAAAAAGCGATCCGACCCGCTGCTGATGTCTTCCCGCGGAGCCGCCTCCTCTCACTGGAGAACTCGGCCAACAAGGCCGGCGGCCGCGTGTACCGGCCACCTCAACTTGAGGCTGTTGCAGCCTGGGCAGAGGCGCACGGCTATGCGCTCCATCTGGATGGCGCCCGGCTATGGAACGCAGCCGTAGCGACCGGCGCATCGCCAGCTGCCCTGGCCGCCCCCTTCGATACCGTATGGGTAGCGCTCTCGAAGGGCCTTGGAGCACCGGTTGGGTCGGTGCTTGCAGGCTCCGAGGCCCTCATGCGGCAGGCGCGCCGGTTGCGAAAGCGGTTGGGGGGCGGTATGCGCCAGGCCGGTATCATTGCCGCGGGGGGGCTCCACGCGGTGCATCATCACCGCGAGCGGCTGCAGGACGACCACGCCCGGGCGCAGCGCCTGGCCGAGGCCATCGCGGCGCTACCTCCTTTTCACCTGGAGGTCGCCACCGTTGAAACCAACATCATCATCTTTGACGTGGAAGGCTTCACTGCTGCCGATGTACTGGACCGGATGCACGGCGAGGACGTCCAGCTTACGGCGTTCGGCCCGCAAACCATCCGTGCTACCACCCATCTGGACGTTGACGACGAGGACATTACGAGGGTCATCCAGGCGCTGCAGCGCTGCTATGGGTAGTGCTACGGATATTAATGCACGGATGACAGCTTCTACTCGACCGTCACCCCAAGCGACGGGAGTCTGGTGCCCGATGCGACCAAGGTGTCTCCTGCTTGCACTGGACCTACGCCCTCCGGGGTGCCGGTGTAGAGCAGATCGCCAGGCTCCAGGGTAAACACCGTGGAGCAATACGCCACCAGATCAGCCACGGTGAAGATCATATCCGCCGTAGTGCCGTGTTGCCGCGTTTCGCCATTTACGGTAAGGGATAGGTCGAGATGCTGCACGTCTGAAATATCATCGGCGGGCACAAAGGCGCCCAACGGAGCAAAGGTGTCGAATCCCTTGGCCACGCTCCAGGGATGCCGCCGATCCTTGGCCTCTTGCTGCACGTCGCGGGCCGTCATATCGAGGCCCAGCGCGTAGCCCCCAACATGGCTGAGGGCCTGCTCCCGGGCGATGTGCTTACCGCCCGTGGCGATGACCGCCACCAGCTCCAGTTCGTGATGCACCTCCTGCGACTGTGAGGGGATCACCACGATCCCGCCTGACCGCACGAGGGCCGTTGACGGCTTCAGAAAGACCATCGGAGTATCCGGCACATCGCTTTTCATCTCGGCCGCATGCTTGGCATAGTTGCGACCAATGCACAGCAGCTTTCCAGGACGGAGCGTCGTGTCGGTATTGGGCAAAGTAATCGTCATTACAAGAACAACCAGTCGGTAACTATGGGATCGGTACCGCAGAATAGCAGTTTACCGGGGATCTGCCGAGGACCCGAGCGCAATTTCGCACTTAATTGACGGAAGGCCACGGTTTATCCGAGATCCAATGCGGTAGTCTCTGGTTGATCAAAGGCTCGACACCGTTCCACTCTCGCATCGGTACTCAGCCCGGTGCTCCAAAGCAGAGGTCCCATGTACGCCATTATTGAAGTCGCCGATAAACAGTTTAAAGTCCGCGAAGGGCAGGACATATTCGTGCCATACCACCGTGATGCGGCCCCGGAAGACACGCTTACGATCGACCGCGTCCTGCTCCTCTCCGATGAGGAGACGGTCACGGTAGGCACACCGACGGTGGACGGCGCTACGGTAGAAGCGACCGTGGTTGATCATGTAAAGGGTGATAAAGTGCTCGTCTTCAAAAAGAAACGGCGCAAGCGGTTCAAGGTGAAGCGCGGACACCGGCAACAGTACACGAAGATTCGCATTGATAGCATCACAACCGGAGGCGAGACCGCGTCCACTGCAGAAGAAGCACCTGCTTCAGCTTCTGCGTAAAGCGGCTACACCCTTTAGCAGAATCGTTTAGCAGTATCGTTCAGACGCATCACCACCAGACTCTATTTGTAGCAATGGCACATAAAAAAGGATTAGGCTCAACGAAAAACGGCCGCGACTCCAACCCCTCTTACCTGGGCGTGAAGGCCTTCGGTGGCGAGATGGTGCCGGCCGGCTCCATCATCGTGCGGCAGCGCGGTACCAAGTTTCATCCTGGTAATAACGTGGGACGCGGAGGCGACGACACGCTCTTCGCCAAGTCAGCAGGTGAAGTGGTCTTTGCCCGTCGCCGCGG
>CAYFRR010000060.1:0-10005 GCA_964345505.1 uncultured Rhodothermales bacterium | reverse complement strand
GCGCCCTGCAGCGTCACCATCCCGCCCTCTACCGCCGTGGCCTGGATCTCCTGCTCGGCCACCGTGTCGCCAGCCGTCACAATATGCTTGCGGATGTCGGCGGTAAAGGGCAGCGCTTCACAGATCGCACGGCGGCCATCAAAGCCGGTGCCGCCGCACGTCATGCAGCTTGAATCGCGCGTCGCGTTGTAAAATACGGTGTCCTCGGGGATATCGGTGAAGCCGTAGGCCTCCAGTACTTCGGGGCTCTCTTGGATGGGCTCCTTGCAATCAGGACAGAGGGTCCGAATAAGCCGCTGCGCTACCACCAGATTTATGGAGCTGGCAATCAGGAACGGCTCAATGCCCATTTTGTACAGCCGGCTGACGGCGCTGGGCGCATCGTTGGTGTGAAGCGTGCTGAACGTCAAGTGGCCCGTGTTTGCCAGTTTGATAGCCAGCTCAGCCGTTGCGCGATCACGCATTTCGCCGACCATGACGATGTCGGGGTCGTGCCGAAGAATAGAGCGCATGGCCTCCTCCATCCCCAGCTTATGGCTTAGCTTAATCTGCCGTACGCCGGGCAGCACATACTCGACCGGGTCCTCCACCGTAATGACGTTGAGCCGTGGTGTTACGACCTCCTGAAGCGCAGCATAGAGCGTGGTCGTCTTTCCAGACCCCGTGGGCCCGGTCAGGACCACCATGCCATAAGGCTGCCGGATGGCCCGCTCCACCTGCTCATACGCCACCTCCGGAAGCCCCAGTTCGCCGAGGCTTCCGATCACGTTACGATCATCCAGCACACGAATCACCACAGACTCGGCATGCATGTCATGATCCGTTGTGGTGATTGGCAGCACCGAGACCCGGTACCGAATGATCGTGTCGTCCACGGTACGCTGAATAAATCCATCCTGCGCTTTGGCCCGCTCAAAACGATCCACGTTGAGCGTGTTGTCCTTCACCACAGCCAAAAACGCCTCCGGATGGATGCGCTTGTTGGTATGCCACGGCTGCAGCTCCCCATTATTGCGAAATAGGATTTCCACCCGCCGCTGCTCTCCCGGCAGAATATGGATGTCCGACACCCCTTGCCGCACCGCTTCTACCAGCATCGCTTCAAACAGGTTGATGAGCGCAGAGCGGGTCATCTGGGATTCCAGCTCGTCCTGGTTGATGCCTCCACTGTCTTGGTCAAAGTTAGACCCGAGGTCAACCGCCACCTCCCCGTCCTCCACCAGGTCCATGTACTCGTTTCGTTGCCGACGTAGATGCTTCAGCATCTGATCGAGCGTCTCCGTCGGCAGAAACTTGATCTCGAACCGCTGGGGGGAGGCCTTTTTGAGCACGTCGTTTACGTTGTGGCGCGTGGGCTCATCGGTTCCGAATATCATCACGCGCTCGCCGGCCTCGGTATCGTACGTCACCGGCACGACACGCGTCTCTCGAAGCTGCGCCCAGTCATCGTCCGAGAATACGTCGCGGACCGTTTCAATAAATTCTCGGATGGTGTCTGTGGGGAGGGCCACTTTCTCAAAGGCATACGCTTCCGCGGCTGACTCTCGTATACGGTTGGTATCTACGCCCGGCACCTGCATCACGGCCCGCCAGAGCGCGGGACGCTTGTGGCGGGGCTTTTGGCGCCAGGCCTTCCAGGCTTCCGCAACCTGCTCCTCGCGAACGACCTCTTCAAACAGCAGCTTGATGACCACGCGATCGCGAAGATGCAGCGGATCGAACCCATCGACGTCTGAGAGATCGGGAGGTGACGAGGCGGTGCCGTTGGATTCCATGAGGTGGCCGGGAGGGTTTCGTCTGGATGGTGGGTTGCTATGTGTATCGGCACCCACACGGCCCACTAAACCGGCCCTTGATCGAACCGTATAGCTGTTGCTTGTTTACTCTTTCACTCCGTGATCTGATGCTTGACCTCCGCGACGCGTTTGTCCTCCCCGATCCTCCGCACATTGAGCTCCGGGCGTTTACGCATGGCCTGATGCCGAAGCCTGTGCCAGCGCTCATGCAGGCCTTTACTGACGACTGGGCCGAGCGCGGCGTGGATGCATGGAACCGCGTGCCCAACCACTGGCGACCGGACAGCGGAGAGACCGTAGGGTGGTGGTCGTTACCGGAGTACCTGGCCGAGCACTTCGTGGCCCCCCTCCTCCAGGCGCCCCCGCACACCTGCATCCTGCAGCCCAACGTACACACCACCATGCAGTACTTGCTGTCGGCGCCTGAGGTCTTTGCCTCCGGGCGGCATGTGGTTATCACGGAGGCGGCGTTTCCATCCGTTCAGCACAGCGTGAAGCAGTGGCAGGACGTGTTCGACCTCTCGCTGACGGTCGTCCCGCTAACAGACGCGGGCTTCATCGACCCCACCGCCATGGAGCAAGCCATCAGGCCGGACACGGCGCTTGCCGTCGTGAGCCACGTAGGCTTCACAACCGGCGAACTGTTGCCCCCCGACGTCCTTCGCGGGATAGCAGATACCGTCCATGCCCACGGCGGGCTCTTCGTGATCGACGGGTACCATAGCGTCGGGTCCGTTCCGGTAGATGTCCAGGCCCTTGGTGCTGACCTTTACATGGGGGGACTGCTGAAGGAGGCGTGTGGCTCGTCGGGGAATGCGTTTGTTTACCTTCGGGACGGGCTGGACCTCACCCCGCGTATGACCGGCTGGTTTGGCGACGACGACCCGTTCGGGTTCCAGCCCGAGCCTGGTGTCCATCCGGATGTGCGGCGCCGGTTTATGGGAGGCACCACCGCTGTTGCCTCGATGTACCACGCGGTGGAGGGTATGCGCATCCTGCGCAAGGCAGGCATCGCGCACGTGCGGGAGCATTCGCTGGCCTTGACGGAGCAGTGCATTGCTCGCGCCGACGCCGCCGGCATGCCCCTACAGTCACCTCGCCCCGCCGAGCGCCGGGGCGCGATGGTTATTCTGGAGGTTGACGCCGCAGACCGCCTCTGCGCCTATCTGAAGCAACGCGACGTGTACACCGACAGCCGGCAACAACGCTACTTGCGGATGGCGCCTTTTGTGTGGAATACCCCAGCAGAAATTGATCGCGCATTCGATATCATCGCCGAGGCCATCGCCAGCGGAGCATACCACGACACCCTTCCTGAAACAGCCACCGAGGCCGGTCCTGTCACGTGAGCCGGCCCCGCGTCTTTCTCACGGGGATTCCTGCTGTAGGGCGGCTATGTCCAGGTTAAAGAAGTTGGCCAGCGCGTTGTACAGCGCCTCGTGGCGCCGCTTCAGCGCATCGGGCCGCTCGAAGAAATTCTCCACGGCTACCGCAAACAGCTCAGCGCCGTTCTCAGCGGCGTACGCCCGCAGCAGCGATTGCCTGCGCGCTGCCCGCCGCATCTCCCGCCTCACCAAGCGTTCCCAGGCCTCCGCAGAGGCCGGATCCATGAGGGTGGGCACGCCAACAGCCTCAGCATGCGTGAAGTCGAACAGATGGGCCAACTCGTGCAGCACGACGTTGTCTCCATTGTGCGGGTAGGCCCAGCTCTCCTCCACTGCCTGCCGGGTAAGAATAATCGGTCCTTGGGCGTGTACCATCCCATCGTAGTTGGCGTCCCGGCTTTCCATATAGTCGTCGTCAAACCGATCGGGATAGAGCAGAATCGTCCGCTTTGTGGGCCATTCCCAATCCGGGCGTCCGTGTAGGATAAGCGCGGCCCCAGCGGCCACGGCCAACCGGTGCCGGTCCTGCACGGCTGTATCCGCAACGCCCTCGAATCGCCACTCGTCCAGAAAGAACAGCACATCCCGTTCGAAGCGAGCCCGGGCGTCGCCGTCGAGCGCACCATACAGCGGCACAAACCGCTCCAGCCACTGCTGCCACACCTCCGGAAACGACTGCTGCGCCACGCGCCACCGGCGGAACGGGCGACGCCCGGCCCAGAGAGCAAGCAGGACTGGGATAAGCAGCGCCCACCACGGGGACCCCTGGGCCTGCCATAAGACGACGGCCGCACTGCCCCCGAGAATGAGCGCGAGGAGTGCATAGTACGTAAGCGTAGACCGTCGGATAATCTGCACAGTAACGGACCTCAGGGGAAAAGAATCGACGGAAGGAAAGACATGTGAACCCGCGGCGGAAAAGAGTACCGACACCAGCACTATAAAGCTCCATACAGCGCGTGTCCGTGCGTTGGCAGGGTTTTGTTACGGGTTTCAAGACCCAAGCGTCCCGTACCACTTGACCGTCCTCTGCATGGATACGCCTACTGTTACGCTGCAGTCTTACCACCTTCCGCCGCCTCGGTGTGAAGCCATTCCCCTGTCTGCTACCCTCCGACCCATCTGGCGGGCGCTACAGGCGGGGCAGTGGCGCGCCGCCCGCACCCTGCTCCGGGCTTCGGGCGGTGCTACCACCGGCGAACAAGCCGCCCTGAGCGCCGCCCGGGCCCGTGTGGAGCAGGCACTTGGCAACACCGAAAAGGCCCTCCGTTGGATTGAGCGTTCCCGGGAGCTCGCACCACGCCAGTGGTTTGCACTGCGGCTGCACTGTGACATCCTCGGGCGCCGGCATGCCCACGCAGAAGCCACCGCGCTGCTTGCTGCACAGCCACTTGATGCCCCCGCCTGGGGCCTGTGGGATGAACCACTCCCCCCGGCAGCCTATCACACTGCTTTGGCAGCGTGGGCTTTCCGGCAACAGGCACGCAGCACCGCGCGGGAGCACCTGCATCAGGCGTACCCCTCGCTCGACGCGATGCCTCCCGGGCTGCTGCACGATCTTTTCCGCCTGTGCGTTAACACCGAACAGCAGGAAGGCGCGGTGGCTGCTGCCCGGCAGCTCATCACGCCCGAAGCGTTTGCCGCATCCGATGCGTTGCTGCAAGCCTTGGTAGACCAAGGATGGGAAAAGGCGGCCCTGCGGCTTTACCTCACACTGGATGCCCCCGGCGTCCCGGCCGATGCGCTTCGCCGCCGCATTGTGGGGCTCTGCCTCCGCACCGGTGCTGTGGAGAAAGCACGCGCCTACCACGCAGCCCCCTGAGCGGCGGTTTGCCATCCAAGGGGCCTGTGCCTTGCGGCAGCTATAGAGCCTCATTCCTTCCACACGCGGCCACCATCTCCACGCTGCACCCCCGGCTCGTGGAGCAATCAAGCGACAATATTTGCTCCAAAGGTACCTTAATATATCGCAGCGCGCCGTCGATACGACCGCCTGAACCTGACGCGCCCGGCGCAACGCACACCCCACGGGCGCCTTTGCCACGGTACTCTACGACGCCCCATGCGAGGTCTCTCTTGGCTCTACGCTCTGGCCTACCAGCCCGCCTATGCTCCCGCTCGGCCGCTTGGTGCCCCCCGCACCGCTACCCACACCAGCGACGATTCGCTGCCGGCTGATCGGCTGCGGCAGCTCAAGGAGCGCATCCGCGAGGGCTTCTACCGACGACCTGAGGTGTTGGACGAGGTGGCTCGTCCGCTGACGGACGACCTGATCGAGGGAGATCGTGACGACGAACCTACGCCGCCTGCAGTGCCTCCTTCTCCCGCTGAGCCACCCGAATAGATTGGTCCAGCAGCCCCCCACACCATCGGCGCCTGCACGCGCCTCCATTCATCGCGCACCTCCATTTATGCCGCCGGCGCCTACTTGGGGATGTGCCCTTCTTCCCGGTACTTCGTTAGCTTGTTGCGAATGGTACGGGCACTGACGCCCAGGCGCTTGGCCGCCTCTTTCTGATTATTACCCGTGTGCTCCAGGGTCTTCAAGATCATTTCCCGCTCCATTTCCTCAATGGTCTTCCCTGCTCGCACAAAGTCAGCCGCCCCGGTAGAGGAAGGTTTTTTGTCACTGAAGAAGTCGTTTACCACATCTTCCTGGAGGATAACCTCGCGGTCAGCCGACAGGATGACCCCGCGCTGCACCATGTTTTCAAGCTCACGCACATTGCCGGGCCAGGGACGGGAGATGAAGTCTTGCATGAGCTCATCCGAGACCTCTTTTTCAGGCAACCCGTACAGCGCCGCGTATTTTGAGATGAAAAACGTCACCAGCTTGGGGATGTCAGAGGCGCGATCGCGTAGCGGCGGTAGCGTCAGCGGAAACACCGATAGGCGATGGTAGAGGTCCTCCCGAAAGGTCCCCTCCTCCATCGCCTCTTGCAAGTTGCGGTTGCTCGTCGCAATGACGCGCACGTCCACCGCCTGGGGTTTGGACGATCCCACCTTTACAAACTCCCGCTCTTGCAGGGCACGCAGCAGCTTGGCCTGAATGCCCTGTTTTACCTCGGTAACCTCGTCCAAGAGCAGTGTACCGCCATCCGCCTTCTCAAACGCGCCCGTCATATCAGCCACCGCACCGGTGAAGGCACCTTTGAGGTGACCAAACAAATGACTCTCGGCCAGTTCGGAAGGCAGCGTTGCACAGTTCAGGGCCACAAAGGGCTCGTCGGCCCGATGGCTGGACTGGTGAATGGCTCGGGCGAGCACCTCTTTTCCTGTGCCGCTCTCCCCTTGAATAAAAACGGGCGCTCGGTTTTGGCTGAGTAGTGGCAGCATCTCCTTCAGCCGTTGGATGGACGGGTGCTCCCCGATGAAGGAATCAGCTGCATCGGAGGGGGATTGGGCCGGGGCAGCGACGGGAACCGCAGCTACCGGCTCCTCCTCTTCCAGCAAACGCTGCACACGCTCCATGAGCTCATCCGTCGAGAAGGGCTTTGGGATGTAATCGATGGCCCCAGTTTTCATTGCCCGTACCGCGTGCTGCACATTGGCGTGCGCCGTTATCATGATGACACGAACCGACGGGTACGTCTCCCGGATATGAGCCAACAGCTCCACCCCGTCCATGTCGGGCATCATAAAGTCGGTAATGACCAGGTCGAAGGCGTGCTCCTCCAGCAAGTCCACCGCCTGGAGCGCGCTCATGCAGTGGGTCAATTGGATGTCAAACCGCTTAAACAAACGCGTGAACAACGTGTGGAGCATCTGCTCGTCATCGACAAACAGCACATGGGGGTGATCGGCCATCCCAGAAAGGTGGAGGGGTTAAAATGTATGGTGGAGGCGTAAGGTACAACGACCGGCCGTGGAAGTACAAGTGTAGCTGTGCGGGTGCTGATCTGCACATCTTGACCGACAGTAACGACAGCCCCGGCGCCGTTACCTTTTTACGTGAAATGTTTTCGTATCTCCCGACGGCAACGGTTGCCGTTCGTGGACGGGTGATGCTTCAAGCGTGAGCGTCGTGTCGGCATAGCGCTGCCCGGTGGCAGGCAGGCCACGCCCGGGTGCCCCCTGCACGGTTTGGAATATGCTTAATAACGCGTCTGAGGGCCATGTGATGGGGCCGTGCGCTCGCAGCGAACGTGATCAGGCATGCTCAGCGCCAAGCATGCTGGATGCGGCGCGCAGTCCCGAGGGTAGGGGTGGCACAATGGTTGAACCCTGGGGAAGCCACTGCGCAGCACGACAGCTGCTGTGACGAACGAGCCTTTCCACCGCCAGTCTCTTGTTCTCATGAAACGCGACCTGCAACAGCTTGCCGAGGCACACACCGCCGCCCCAACCCCCGAAAATCGTGACGCACTGGTGCGGGCTGCCCTGCCGTTTGTGCGCTCGCTGGTCAACCGGCTCAACGTCCCGGATACCATCTTGGCCACCCGTGAAGACCTTGAGCACGTGGGCTACATCGGGCTGCTGCAGGCGCTGGATGCGTACGACACCTCGCGTACGACACCATTCGTCTCGTATGCCTATGGCCGCGTGCGGGGCGCCGTAGTCGATTACCTCCGCTCCATCGATACCTTGCCGCGCGAGCGGCGGCGGCGGCTTGCGAAGGCCCATCGCATCTACGACGATCTGCAGCAGGAGCTCGGAGACGACCCGACGGAGGCCCAGGTGGCCGAGGCCATGAACATGTCCCTGGAGGACTACCGCTACTTGCTGCATCTCTCCCAGCGCCGCTACGCCCAGCCCCTGCACGATCCCCTCTCCGCCCACACCGACCGCAGTCTGCTCGATACGCTCATGCACCCAGATGCTCGCCACGACTTTGACGCCATCGACCGCCGGTCCCTGTATCAGTACGTGAGTGCCCTCATCGCACAACTGCCCGAGCGGGATCAAACGATTCTGGGCCTCTACTACTACGAGGAGCTCCGACTGAAGGACATTGCCGAACTGATGGACCTGACCGAAGCACGCATCTCTCAGATCCTTAGCGAGATTCGGCGCACCCTCCGCGCCCAGCTTAGCCGCACCGAGACTATCGCCGCGTAGCTCTTCCCGCCATGCCACGACACGCCGCCCCGTGGTCCTGAAGCGCGAACATTTTCGTTACGGTGAGGTACAGGTAGACTTGACACCGCAGGCCTTTGCTTGCGCGCGTTCTCCCCACCTTGGTGGGGCTTCGCTGTACCCCCCACACATTACAGGGCTGCCTCATGGGCACAATGACGAATATTCGCGAGAACACAGGGATAATTCTCTGGATTCTCGTTTTTGCGTTTGGCGTAATCTGGGTGCTTCAAGACTCCGGTGGCGTCGACGTCATCAGCGGCACCAGCGCCTCCAACCTCATCGTGGTTGATGGCGAGTCCATCTCCAATCAGGAATACCGTGAGGCCCTGGATCAGCGGCTGGAGATGTATCGGCAGCAGACCGGCGAACAGGTGTCGGCCCAGCGGCGCGACATTGAAGAGCAGCGTACCTTTGAGGGCCTCGTGGAGGACCGCCTCATCAAACATGAGATGGACCAGCTCGGCATTACGGTCTCCGATGAGGAACTCTACGACATGGTGATGGGCGACAACCCCCACCCTGTGATCGTCGCTAACTTTGGCGATGAGCAGGGCAACATCGACCGCAGCATGATTCAGAATGTGGTCGATAATATGGACCAAGACCCGCAACTGCGGGAGCAGTGGCTGCAGCTGGAGGACTTCCTGCGGCAGGAGCGACGGCAGCAAAAGCTCGTGACGTTGCTGGAATCGTCCGTCCGCATCTCCCCTGCTGATGTCCAGATGGCCCATACCCGGGAGCACCTTCGGGCCGACGCTGAATACGTTGCCTTGCGGTATGCTGCGCTGCCCAACGACTCCGTTGACGTAAATGAGAGCGACATCCGCGCCTTTTACGACGACCATCGAGAGGATTATCGCCGCGAGCGCTCGTACGAGTTCCAGTACGCGTCTCTCCCCAAGGTCCCGGCACCTGAGGATACGACGGCCTTCCTCGAGGATCTTGAAGACATGAAGGAGAGCTTCGCTGCTGCTGAGGATCCAGGAGACTTCCTTCAGCGCAATGCCTCAACGCGTCAACTCACGGATGCCTTTTTTGCCCTGACCGACCTTGCAGACCCCATTGCAACGGCAATTGCAGAGCAGATGGAGCCCGGGGTTGTCGTGGGGCCGGTGGTCGCCAATAATCAGGTGAACCTCATCAAGATACGCGACCTGCAGCCTGCCGACGAAGCGTCCGTCCGCGCCCGGCACATTCTGATCAGCGCCACCAACGGCGATAACGCCGACGCGCAGGCGGAGGCCGAGGCCTTGGCCACGGAGTTGCGGGATGGTGCAGACTTCGCGGCGCTTGCCCGTGAGCACTCGGATGATCCGGGCTCAGCTGCCCGCGGCGGCGACCTCGGCTGGTTCGACCGTGGCACGATGGTCGGCCCGTTTGAGTCGGCTGCGTTTGGCGCCACACCCGGCGAGATCGTCGGCCCCGTCGAGACGGAGTTCGGGTACCACGTGATTGAAGTGCAGCAGCGTGCGGATCAGGAAGTGCAAGTAGCCATCTACGCGCAGAACCTGACGCCCTCCGTTGCCACGCTCCGCGAAATCGAGGATACGCTGGAAGACCTGCGCATCTTCACCGACGAAGGGGCAGACTTCGAAGAGGAGGCCGAGCGCTTAGGGCTGGAGCTGCAGACGGTGCGGATTGAGGAAGGCCAGGAAAACATTCCTAACATCGGCCAAAGCCCTACCCTGCAGAGCTTCCTTGAGGACAGCGCACGCGGCGATGTGACGGAAACCATTGAGCTTGAC
>CAYFRR010000059.1:0-15996 GCA_964345505.1 uncultured Rhodothermales bacterium | reverse complement strand
GGACCAGCGGTGCCGTTCGTATGTGCGGGGACACCCTACGTGGATGGTCTGCAGCTATACGTCATCAGCCGTCAGCAGGCCACGCGACGTGCACCAGTCGGTGAAGCCCTCTACCAGTTGCTCAAACGACTCCAGCACGAAGAGCGTATCTTGCAATTCGTACACGGTGTAGTCCTGCTCTACAATGATTGCCGGATCGAAGGGTAGCTTCTCAACCTCGTCCGACAGGGCGTGGCGCAACTCGTCTTTCGATGAGAGAATGCCTGCACCGAAAATGCGCAACCCCTCTTCTTGCTTAATCAAGCCAAACTCAACCGTGAACCAGTGAAAGCGCTCCAGGCGGGGCCGGTCCGCACCTTCAGCATGCAGGGCTGCCTTCCCGAAGAGCTGGTAAAAATCAGCAAAGTCGGGCTGCGTCAGCATCGGCATATGACCGAACATGTCGTGGAAGCAGTCCGGCGCCGGGGTGTAGTCCAACTCATCTTCCCTGCGGATGTAATCGGTGGATGGAAATTCCCGGTTGGACAGCAGATTGAAAAAGTCCTTTTCATGAAGCAGTCCTGGAATGCGAGCAATCTTCCAGCTGGTTTCGGCCTCCATGTTACGGCTCAGGTCCGCAAGCGCCGGCAGCCGATCAGGGGTCATGCCCAGCGTTTCCACACCTTCCATAAACGCATCACCAGCCCGACCCGGCAGAAGCTTCATCTGCCGCTCAAAGAGGTACTTCCAGTTCGCATGATCCTGATCCGTGTAATCGGGATAGGGAATCTCGTCTCCTATCGGAGGGCGGCCATCCAGCGATTGCGGAATACAGCGGGGATCGACCTCCTCCTCGGCTGCCTTTTCATAGGCAGACTTTTCTTCGTCTGCACGATCCTTATGGTCCACCGTCTGGTCTTCTATCATGGGAAAGTGTATGGTTGGGCAACAGATACGAAAGGCTGCAGCACGCGTGGAACCGCTTCCATCAGCGGTACGCAAGCTGCTAAATGATTTAGGTCCTGAACGGTTCAGCCTGGGAATTATTCCCTGTCGCCTAACCGGACGTGTCCTGCCGCAGGATAAAAGCCACGCCTACGTACCCAACAAACGCCACGGCCCCAAAGCTTAGCACACTGGAAATTGGACCGACCGGCTCTTCCAGCACGGCGTCCGTCATCAGGAGCAGGACCATGAAGGATCCTGAAAACAACGCCGCGCCGATGAACACCAAGGGCCAGCTGGTAAAGGCACGGTTGCCGAACATACCCTGCGGTCGATGATCCAGGAACGATGGGACAGCAGCACGGCTGGACGCCACGGGCTTGTGATTAGGCAGGAGCTGTTCCGCGCCAGCGCTGTACGGCTTCGTACGCGAGGACCAGGGCAAACGTGCCAATCCCTGAGCCCAGCGTGGCGACCCAGGAGGTCGTCGCGTCGAGGAAGTACCGGGGCAGCACAATCGCTACGATCATCATCACGGAGAGCGCAACGCCCGCTCCCGTAAGCAAGACGAAGGATAAACCGTATCGTTTAGAAGGAGGATGCGGGTTGGAGGGTTGAAACCGTGTAGCCATGGGATTAGCAGACTGATTTGGGGCCTGTGCTGATGTGACAGGTACACCGACGGCCTCTGCCGACAGATTCCTGTTCGCTCTAACGTCTCTGCAACATCAGCCCTGTGGCTACTTCGGCTTGATGCGACTACAGAAGCGCTCCGGCTACCATGAATCCTCCCACCGCTACAGCGGCCAGCAGTAGTGCATACGGAAGCTGCGTATTGACGTGATCGACGTGATCGCAAGCTGCCGCCATGGAAGAGATGATGGAGGTGTCGGAAAGCGGGGAGGCATAGTCGCCAAAGACGCCACCCGAGAGCACGGCGCCCAGCATCAAACCCGGAGGCAACCCCAGCCCCTCGGCCAGCGGCAGGGCTACAGGAATCATGATGGCGAACGCCGTCCACGAGGACCCCAGCGTGAAGGAGACTACGCTACCGACCAGAAAGATGAGGGCTGGAACCCACCAGCTCGGCCCGCCCTCGCCCACTACACTGACGATGTACGGACCCATCTCCAGGGCCCGCGACACTTGGCCCAACGCAAAGGCCAGCACGATTAGCAGGGTGACGGGGACCAGCCCGGCTGAGCCTTTTAGCACGATGTCTGTGGCCGCACTTGGCGACAGAATTGACGCGCGCTGGTGCACCGGCAGGGCGTACAGCACCATCGCAGCCGCCACCGCGGCGCCCACGGCCCAGAAGACGGCGGTGGACCCGCTGCCTTCCATGATACTCCCCTCCCCTGTGATGTAGAGGCCGGCAAAGATCATCCCGATCATCACGCCCAGCGGCAGCAGCAGGTTGTAGGCACGCTGGGGTACCCCATCATCAGGCTCGATGCCTGCCACTTCCTCCGACATCATCGGTCGAGAGCCCGGACGCGTCAGCTCGCCGGTCTGGGCGGCCCGTTGCTCTGCTCGGCGCATCGGGCCAAAGCCCCAGCCTGTGAGGGCCAAGAGCAATGCAAACCCGATAGCCAGCCACGCAAAAAAGTTAAACACCACGCCGTTTACCAGCAGCCCGATGGCCTCGTCTGCGCCGGTGCCCTGTGCCACCAGTAGCCCCAGCACATACGCGCCCCAGGCGTTGAGCGGGATGCTCATGCAGACCGGAGCGCTCGTCGCGTCGCAGTAAAAGGCGACCTTCTCGCGCGCCAGCTGCAGCTTATCGAACAAGGGCCGGCTGACCGCCCCTACGGTGAGCGACGTGATATTGGATTCGACGAAGACCACCATACCCACAGCCCAAGCCAGCACTTCGGCGCCACGCCGGGAGCGGCCCCATCCCTGCCGCTGTGCCCACGCGACGAAACCCGCAACGCCACCAGATGCCTGCATCAACGCAATCAGCCCTCCTACCAACAGGCAGAACAGCACAATCATGGTGTTGGAGGGGCTGGCAAACACGGCCACGAGCTGATCCCCGAGCTCGCGAAGCCCCAGCACCGGGTTGCCGCCCTGCAGGAGGGTCGTCCCCAGCCAGAGACCGACAAACAGCGAGAGGTAGATCTGTCGGGTCCAGAGCGCCAGCACGATCGCCAGCACCGGGGGCAACAGTACAATCCAGTCCATGGGGCAAGGGCCAAAACATCAGGGGGCAACCGAAGACGCCCTGCAGCGCGTCCCGGTAGGAACGTTAGGCCGGCTCGTTACCGGGCTTCCACTTGATGTTACATCCCATCGACGGACGCTGCTCAATAGAGACCGTGCCCTCTTCCAGCAGTTCATCCAGCGCCTGTGTCAGGTCGCCACCGTGCGCCGTGCCTTTGTTGGGCCGGGTCTCATCAAACCGTCCCCGGTACACCAATTCCTGATCAGCGTCGAAAACGAAGAAGTCGGGGGTGCAAGCTGCGGCGTACGCTTGGGCTACCTCCTGCGTATCGTCGCGCAGGTACGGAAACGGGAAGTCTTTTGCTTTCGCCCGCTCCGCCATGTGCTCGATGCTGTCTTGCGGATGCGTCTCCGTGTTGTTGGAGCAAATAGCAATGAACTGTACACCACGCGACTGATACGTCCTTGCCACGTCCACGAGGGCATCCTCGATGTGCTTCACGTAAGGGCAATGGTTGCACGAAAACACGACGACGTAGGCTTCGGCATCAGGATAATCGTCGAGACTACGAGTAGCTCCCCCGGCATCATCCACGTCGGGGTTGGCAGCGGGTAGCTCAAACGACGGCGCTGTGGTACCCAGGGACAACATGCGTGATTCGGTAACGGCCATAGTCGGAAGGTGTTGGTCAGAATAATCAGCGTGCAGAGGAACGTACGGCACGCACCGACGCCGGTTCAGGCTTGGCCGGCTCGATCCGGTGGGCATTGAGCAGCTTGAGTCCCGCACGAGCATCAGCCCTCACCGTGTGAAGGCTGGCTGTGTGGATGATCCTCCGAGGGCAACAGAGTATCATTTAACCGGACTTGCAGCGTGTTTACAAGGGCTTCCTGCGCGACAGGTACGTCGCTGTAGGTGGCCACGCACAGGGTGTACGGGAGGTCTGTATGCGGGGGGCGTCCGAGGGCACCGAGCCACAGCGGGTGCGTCCGCGCAAGGTCCTGAAGCCATGCCTGTTGGGGTCCTGAGAGTCCGAAGTGCTGCCACGCGGCCGGCTGCACCACCGTCACAACCAGCACCTGGTCTGCGGCTTCGATCGCGTCGTCAACAGCTGTTAGCTGATCCGCGGTTGGATGGCGCGGTACCTGCCGGTAGTACACGGTGGGGGCCAGTGCCTGAACACCTTCCCGAAGCGTCTCATCTCGATCCAGAAACGTCTCCGCAGCCGCCAGCACGACCACCGCCAGGGACGACGGCCGTTCCAGCTCCGCGTCAGGCGGCGTCACCTCCACCGCCTGCTGCGCGATCGCTTGCGCTCGCTTTTGATGGCGCCGGCAGCCCACGCGCTCGAGTCCGTAAATGGCCTCCGGATGCTGAAAGATCACCGCGCCAAACCGGTCGAGGAGCTGACATTTAGCAGCCAGCACGCGATCAGCAGCCTCCCGGAGCCGGGCCTCCGGCAGGTGCCCCTCCGCTACAGCAGCTACGAGGGCCTCGGCGGCGACCTGCGGCTCGGGCGGGTCCAGCAACACGTCGATGCCGGCCGCTACACAGGCGACCGCCAGCGCCCCGGGGTCTGGATGGAGAGCGGTGACGGCGGCCATGCGCAGGCTGTCGCTCACGAGGAGCCCGGTAAAGCGTAGGCTCTCCCGAGCATAGCGCAGCATAGGCGCAGACACTGTTGCAGGGCGGCCCGCTGCATCCAGTGCGGGAACCGCCACGTGGGCACTCATAAGTCCAGCTGTGCCTGCTGCAACAGCAGCGCGGAAAGGCACAAGGTCGGTCGCTTCAAGCGTGGCCTGATCGTCCGGCACTTCAGGAAGCGTGGCATGCGAATCGGTAGCCGTGCCGCCGTGGCCGGGAAAGTGCTTGGCCACCGTCAGCGCCCCCTCGGTGGCCGCAGCGCGCAGGTAAGCCTCCACACGGCGCGCCACAGTTGCAGGGTTTTGCCCAAACGCCCGCGTCGCGATGATGGGATTCTGGGGGTGGCGGTCAATGTCGGCGACGGGGGCCAGCACCAGGTGAACGCCACACGTCAGTGCCTCACGCGCTGTGGTGCGCGCCAGGTGCGCTACCGGCTCTTCGTTGCGGTCTCCAGCCTGGCCGCAGGCCATCGCATGGGGAAACACGGTGGCGCCTCCCAGTTGCTGCCCGGCGCCCCGCTCCATATCGGCCGTAACCACCAAGGGGATCGGGCTTTTCTCCTGCAGCCGCTTCAGCACCGTCGGGGTGGTGGCTACATGACCGTTGAAGAGCAGCGCCCCGCCCACAGGCACCTCGGCGATCAAAGCCTCGAAGGTCAGTGCCGCTTCCTCTACCGTAGTGCCACCGTCCATCCACGTCCCCAGCCGGGGAAACAGCACCTGCGCGGCGCACGCGTACAGCGTCAGGCCTTCGGCAGTCGGAGGAGTCATGGCAAAGGGAGGGGCACGATCAGGTGACGCAAGGGCTACCCGGCGTACAGTCCTTCGTTCTGGATATACGTACGCACGGCATCGGGGACGAGGTAGCGGATGGAGCGCCCTTGCTGAAAGCGGGCTCTGATCTCGGAGCCGGAGACTTCGAGCAGGGGCGCATCCGCAAACCGCACCTGGTTGGCAAACCGAGGCTCCACCACACCAGAGAGCCCCCCCGGCCGTTTATACACGATGATGGGCAGCATGGCGGCAATGGCGTCGGCTTCGTGCCAGTGGACAAACGTACGCAGGCTGTCGCTGCCGATGATCAGGCTAAACATCGTATCCGGATGGTCTTTCTGTAGCTGCTGCAGCGTGTCGATGGTGTAGGAAGTACCGCCGCGGGTCAGCTCGATGGCGGAGATCTCGAAGCGATCGTATCCTGAAATGGCCTGCTCCGTCATCGCGTAGCGATCCTCCGCCATCGCCAGGTCGCCGTCTGATTTATGAGGTGGACTGTAGTTGGGGATCCACAGCACCCGGTCCAGCCCAAACTGATCGCGTACCGTTTCAGCTACAATGAGATGTGCAATATGGGGCGGGTTGAACGACCCTCCAAAAATGCCAACCGTGGGCATGGACGTGTACAGATTGTGGAGCATCATCAAGAAAGGGTCCTTCTGCAGATGAAGGACCCTGTGCCGGTAGCACGCCCGGCAGGTCAGGATTAGTTTCCGGCGAGCAACCGCTCGTGCCGCTGCTGGGCCCGTTCGTAGTGCCGCTCCGCCTCCTTCAGCAGCGGGCTGTCCGGGAAGAGCTGCAGCATTTGTTGGTACCGTTCCAACGCCGGTTCGAGGCGGTCGGCCTGGCGGCTGGGCACACTGGCATCACTAAACGCGATGTACATGCGGATGGCACCAAGCATGGCATCATCGGCCCAGTCGGAGTCGGGGTATCGGTCGAAGACCTTATCGTAGGACAGCGCAGCCGCTTCGTAGCGCTCGCGTCGCTCGTAGTGTTCGGCCGTGTAGAGCTGCTTGCGAGCCAGCTTGTTGCGCATCTCGTCGATCTTGTCCGAGGCCTCGTCGACCCGTGCAGCATTGGGGTGCCGCTGCACGTAGAGCTGGAGAAAGCGCAGGGCCTGACGCGTGGAGGTTTGATCAAACTGGAAGCGCGGGGAGCGCTGGTAATACGTCATCGCCCGTTCAAACTCGGCCTCTTCTACCCGAGGGTCGGTGCGGTACAGCTCCAGGAAGCGTGTATATTCCTGGGCCGCGATGATGCGCTCGCGATTCTCCCGGTGGGCGCGCGCCAGATAGAGTTGCGCGTCGGCCGCGTACGTGTTTGTCCGGCCGAAGTCGAAGACGGCGCGGAAGTAAGACGCGGCGCGGTCGTAGCGCTCATTCTCAAAGCGCTCCATGCCCTTGTTGAAGGCGTCCTCAGCCGAGTCATACTGGAGTTGCCCCGAGCTACCGCAGCCGATCAAGAAGAAGACCAGCAGCATAGGCAGCGCAGTAGCAAGACGGAACCGACGCATAAACACGAAGACGAAAAGTAAGAAACCAAAGGGGGTGGAGCGCACATGATGGCACGCATAGCGCCGTCTATATTGGCGTCTCTACATTGCCGTCCGACGAGTAAGTTACTGTGCACATTATCCGTGTGCTCCATGTGGCGCGGTCCTACGGCGCCTTTTGAGGGCAGTTCCGGGGCCGTATGCCCGGCAAATGGCGGCGCGTGGCTCAGCGCAGGCGCTCCACCTGTCCAAACCGCACGCGATGGAAGAACAAAGCTTGGTTCACAGACTGTCCTTCAAACGCGATCCGCATGCCCAGCCCCTCAAACGCTGCTTTCGATCGGAGCCGGTCGCGGAGGGCGGCCCGGCGCTCATCGTCGAGGGCCTGTAGCACAAACTGGGTTACATCGTATCCCACGAAGGCCAGCCGATCCGGGCCTTCGCCAGAGAGCGCCTCGTAGCGCGCTTGGAAGGTGCGCACCTCGCTTCGTTCATCATCCACGAGAAAGTCGTTTGAGTAAACCGTGTTGAACGGCCCGCCCTGCGAGGGCGCCACCGTGCCGTGCCATTCCGCATTGCCCAGCACACGGACGTTCAGCCCTTCACGCTGCAGGCTCCCCAGGGCGTGGCGTATGTCCCGGCCAACGCCAGAGCCGGAGAATGGCATATAGATGCCATCGAATGGCGCATCGGAAGAAGCCTCCGCGTACAGGGAGTCGGTCTGCGTCTCCTCCACCCAGCCGATAAACTCCGACGGTGCATCGACCGCGTGGAAGAGCGGCACGTGCAGGCCGCGGCGCTCGGCTTCGGCGCGGAAGCTCTCAGCCATGCGGAGGCTCAAATTGCTGCGCCCCTGCGCCAGCACACCAATCCCGCGCAGGCCGAGGCTTCGGTCCGCAAACCGAGCCATGGCCCGGCCACGCGTGGTAACCGACGGGTTGGCCTGGAAGATGTACGAGCGTCCTTCCGACACAGCATCTTGGGTGGCGAGCGGGGCAATCATCACCACGCCGTTGCGCTCCGCGACACGGGCGGCGGCAACAGCGTCTTCACTGAACAGCGGCCCGATGATGAAGTCAACGTCCTCAGCAACCAGGCGCTCTACGGCGTCCTCAACGTCTGCAGGGCCGTCGCCGGCCTCTTCAAAGATCATCTGCACGGGCCGCCGCTCTTCCTCCAACGGCATCAGGAAGGCCAAGTCATCCAGCCCCCCGTCCAGAGCACTCGTCAGCTGATCGAGGTCGAGGGACCCGTTGGCCTCCTCTACGGCCAGCCGAATACCGTTGAACAGCGCCTGGGCCAGCACGGACTGCTCGCCATCGAGCCGCAGCGCAATGCCCAGCCGCACGGGTTCAGGCTGGGTGCGGACCGCAGCTTCACGATCGGCTACCAGTTGCAGGAGACGGTCCATGGCCCCGATGTACCGGCTCTGTGGGTACGTATTGCGGAGGGCCTCAGCGCGGCGCTCCGCCTGATCGTAGTCCCCGGCTCGGAAGGCTGCCTTTGCGTGCATTGCCATCGCGGCGGTGGTTTTCTGATGTACCGGGAAGGCCGCGTGAATGCGCTCGAACAGCCGCAAGGCTTCATCGTAATCGCCCGCTTCGAAGGCCTCGACACCACGCTCGAAAAGGCCCTCTGCGTCTCGGATGGCAGGGAAAGGATCCTCCGCCTGCGCCGAAGCTGAGGTTACGGGGAAGAGCAGGAACGCGATCAGAAAACAACAGAAAGGAGCGATGGAACGCAGCATTAGGACAGAACTGCAGGTGACAAAAGAGGGCGGCCCTTCCACGCATCATAGAAGGGGGCGGTTCGTGGAGCGTGGGCACGGGCGGCCCGGGGATCGAATAGGGCGCGGCGGCGGCGCTACCGTTCACGCGGGTGATCGCTAACCCCGCACGGTATACCCGCTCGCTACACCTGCGCCCTACTCCCACTCAATCGTGGCGGGCGGCTTGGAGCTCACGTCGTAGACGCACCGGTTGATGCCGGGGATCTCATTTACGATACGGTTGGACACGTGCGCCAGGAAATCGTGCGGCAGGCGGGCCCAGTCGGCGGTCATGCCATCTACGCTGGTCACCGCGCGCAGCGCACAGACGCTTTCGTACGTACGTTCGTCGCCCATCACACCGACCGTCTGCACGGGCAGCAAGACGGCAAACGCCTGCCACACCTTGTCGTACAGCTCGTGGCGATGGAGCTCTTCAATGAAGATCGCATCCGCCTCCTGAAGCTTGTGCAGCGCAGGGCGCGAGATAGGGCCCAGAATCCGAATGGCCAGCCCCGGACCGGGGAACGGATGCCGCCCGACAATGGCTTTGGGCACGCCAAGCAGGTCGCCGATGGTCCGCACCTCGTCCTTGAAGAGCTCGCGGAAGGGCTCGATGATTTCAAAGTTGAGCTCCTCTGGCAGCCCGCCCACGTTGTGGTGTGTTTTGATGGTGGCAGACGGCCCCTTAAATGAGATGCTCTCAATCACGTCTGGGTACAGCGTCCCCTGCGCAAGGAACCGCGGGCGAAAGCCCAGTTGTTCGGCTACGGCGTCGGTGGCTTCATCAAACACGTCGATGAACGTGTTGCCGATCAGGACGCGTTTTTTCTCGGGGTCGGTGACTCCTTCCAGCCGGTCCAGAAACCGCCGGCTCGCATCTACCGCCTGCAGGCGGATCTCGAAATGATCGCGGAAAGTCGTTTGCACCTGCTCCCACTCTCCTTTCCGGAGTACGCCGTTGTTCACGAAGATGCACGTCAGCTGGTCGCCGATGGCACGGTGCAACAGCACGGCCGCCACCGACGAATCGACTCCGCCGGAGAGGCCGAGGATAACGTGGTCGTCGCCGACCTGCGCCCGGATCTCGTCGATCTTCTCTTCCACAAAGGATGCCGGCGTCCAGTTGCCATCGCAGCCACAGATTCGCAGCGCGAAGTTCTGCAGGATCTGCCGGCCATGGTCGGTGTGCACCACCTCGGGGTGAAACTGGACCCCGTAATACGGATGCTCGTCGTGACGCACGGCCGCAATGGGGGCGTTGTCCGTGTGGGCGATGACGTCGTACCCGTTGGGGAGCTGCGTGAGGTGATCGCCGTGGCTCATCCACACCGAACTACCGGCAGGCACCCCGGCCAGCAGGTCCTCATCGGTATCCACGCGCAGGTGCGCGCGGCCAAACTCGCGGCGTTCGGCCCGCTGCACCGCCCCGCCGCTCACATGGGCCATGGCCTGCAGCCCGTAGCAAATGCCCAGGACCGGGGTTGAAGATCCATCAGCGCGGGTGAGCTGCAGCAACTGGGGGTCCAGCTGGGGCGCTTCGTCATCGTAGACGGAGCACGGGCCTCCCGAGAGGATGATTCCCTCTGGCGCTCGCGACCGGATCTCCTTAATCGGAGCGGTGCAAGGCAGGATTTCAGAATATACGCCAGCCTCGCGCACGCGCCGCGCAATGAGCTGGGTGTACTGAGAGCCAAAATCGAGAATGAGCAGCAGCTGATCCATACCAGGCGGCGGGGTCAATCCAGTCAAACAAAAAACGTCTAACAAAAAACTGCGCGTGCGCGTTACCCTACCATGGCCGCGTAGTCCTCTGCCGGCATGAGCTTCTCCACCTCGTCCGCGTCCTCAATCGTGATGGTGACCATCCAGCCCTCGTTATACGGGTCGTCGTTTACGAGCTCGGGGGTGGCTTCCAACTCCTCGTTGAACGATTGGAGCGTCCCCGACACTGGCATGTATAGCTCCGAGACGGTCTTCACGGCCTCGACGGTGCCGAACACCTCATCCTGTCCCAGCGTGGTGCCGTCAGGCTCTACCTCCACAAAAACAATGTCGCCCAGTTCGCCCTGGGCAAAGTCGGTGATGCCTACGGTAGCCGTTGCGCCATCGTCTGACAGGCGCAGCCACTCGTGGTCTTCGGTGTAGTACAGGTTGTCCGGAAAATCCATAGCGTGGGTGATGTGGGTGAGAGACAAAGCAAGGGTGGGACGTTAAGCGTCCGCTTCGGGCGTGAACTCGAAGGTGTCCATAAACTTCGTATCGAAGTCGCCGGCGCAGAAGCGGTCGTTGCGGAGGAGCTGCAGGTGGAAGGGGATGGTGGTCTGGATACCTTCCACGACGAACTCATCCAGGGCACGGATCCCTCGGCGGATCGCGTGGTCGCGGGTGCGGCCGTGGACGATCAGCTTGGCTACCATCGAGTCGTAGTGCGGCGGGATGACGTAGCCAGCGTACGCGTGCGTATCGACGCGCACCCCCGGCCCCCCCGGCGGGTGGAAGGCCGTGATGGTGCCCGGGGAGGGACTAAACTTGCGGAACGGGTTCTCGGCGTTGACGCGAAACTCGATGGCGT
Source organism: uncultured Rhodothermales bacterium (assembly GCA_964345505.1). GTDB lineage: Bacteria > Bacteroidota > Rhodothermia > Rhodothermales > Salinibacteraceae > Tc-Br11-B2g6-7. The sequence goes on along the minus strand of CAYFRR010000059.1, from coordinate 4,650 downwards.
GGCCCCGGATCTCGTCGTCGGTGACGGAGGACCGGTGGATGTCCTCCCCCATCGCCACGCGGATCTGATACTCGATCAAATCGGAGTTGGTGACTTCCTCCGTCACCGGGTGCTCTACCTGAATGCGCGTGTTCATCTCCATGAAGTAGAAGTTGCGGTCGGCGTCGACCAAGAACTCGACGGTACCGGCGCCTTCGTAGTTGACGGCCTCGCCAGCCTGCACTGCCGCCCGTCCCATCTCGGCGCGCAGGTCGGACGTCATGATGGGCGAGGGCGATTCTTCCAGGAGTTTCTGGTGCCGGCGCTGGATCGAGCACTCGCGCTCGCCGAAGTGGATCACCTTGCCTTTGCCATCGCCCAACACCTGAATCTCAACGTGGCGGGGGCTGTCGACGAACTTTTCGAGGTATACGCCCGGGTTGCCAAACCCAGACTCAGCCTCATTCTGGGCGGCCCGAAACAGGTTGGGGAACTGATCGGCTGCGTGGCAGAGGCGCATGCCGCGCCCTCCGCCCCCCGCTGATGCCTTGATCATCACGGGGAAGCCAATATTCTTCGCCTCGGCCAGGGCCGCCTCCATATCATTGATTTCGCCCTCGGAGCCCGGCACCACCGGGACGTTCGCTGCTCGCATCGTCGCCTTCGCCAGCGCCTTGTCGCCCATGCGGCTGATGGTGTCGGGCGTAGCGCCGATAAACTTCATGTCGTGGTCGGCGCAAATAGCGCTAAACTCCGCGTTTTCAGCCAAAAATCCGTAGCCGGGATGGATGGCATCAGCGCCGGTGACTTCGGCGGCGGCAATGATGCGGTCGGGCCGCAGGTAGCTGTCGCGCGAGGCCGGCGGACCGATGCACACCGCCTCGTCGGCAAAGCGGACGTGCAGCGAGTCGCGGTCTGCCGTGGAATAGACGACGGCCGTTTTGAGGTCCATCTCATGGCAGGCCCGAATGACGCGGAGGGCAATTTCCCCCCGGTTAGCGATAAGGACTTTTTTGATCACGGGAGCAGAAAGGCGTTGGCGAGGCAGGAAGGGCGAAGGTCCGGGTAGGAGCTACGCCGGGTCGACGACGAAGAGGGGTTGATCGTATTCTACCGGCTCCTCGTTTTCGACCAGAATATCCGTGACTGTGCCCGAGAACTCAGCCTCGATCTCGTTCATCAGCTTCATGGCTTCAATAATGCACAGCGTCTCTCCTTTCTGGACCTTATCGCCTATGTTGACAAACGAATCCTCGTCAGGAGCGGGCGACCGGTAAAACGTCCCCACGATGGGCGCGTGCACGACCTCGCCCTGCGGACCCTCTTCCTCCGCTGCGGTGTCTGTCGCGTCCTGCGCCTGCGCAGCCGACGCGGGCGCCTCTGTGGGCTGCGGTGGCGGGCTTCCGGCCTGAGGTGCACCGGCGCCGCCGCCCCCCTGCGGCGGCATCCCTTCCTGCGGCGGCATTCCTCCCTGCGGTTGCATCCCCGCCTGCTGCGGATACGGCGCGGCCATGGGCAAGCCGTACGGCGGATAACCGTAGCTCTGAGGCGGGGACGATTGCACGGTCACGTTCGGGGCGTTACGCCGCACGGTCAGCTTGAAATCGTCCTCCTCGATCTCTACTTCGGCAACGCCACTATCCGAAACAACCTTCAGCAGTTCTCTAATCTTGTCAATATCCATACGGGGTGGGAAAATCGGTATGAGAGGAAGAGGTACATGCGCAGCGGTCAGGCCATGGAGATGCGCTCCTGATATTCGCCGGTCGAGGTACTAACGCGGATGACGTCGCCCTCGTTGATGAACAGCGGGACTTGAACGGTGGCGCCGCTTTCAATCGTCGCCGGCTTGGTCGCGCCCGTGGCAGTGTCGCCCCGGAGGCCAGGATCCGTTTGCACGACCTCCGCCTCGACATGGGCGGGCAGCACGGTGCGCAGGGGCTCTTCATTCTCGGCGTAAAAGAGGATATTGACCGTGCCACCTTCTTTGATGAACTCGCGTCCGTCGACCTTCTCCGGAGGAAGAGAGAATTGCGCGTACGTATTGGTGTTCATGAAGTGCAGCCCGAAGTCGTCCTCGTAGAGAAACTGATGCGGACGCCGCTCCACACGCGCAGTCTCAATCTTCTCCCCGGCGCGAAAGGTGGTGTCCTGCACCTGTCCGTCGCGGACGTTCTTCAGTTTGGCGCGCACAAACGCGCCTCCTTTGCCCGGCTTCACGTGCAAGTAGTCGATGATCTCCCACAGCCCGTCTTTCCAGATGACGTTAAGACCGGGACGGAAGTCGCTGGTATCTGCCATAATGTAGTTGCTGATGCATGAGAAGTGCACGCACGGCCCGCAATGCCGTAGCGTCTGAATATATTATCGGAGGGGCGGACGTTCCACCGGGAAGCGTCGCGGGCACCCTACATCCAAAATGGATGGGGCATAGGCGCTGTTTCAGGGATCTGGAGCAGCGACGCTCATGCGGTATTCATGAATGCGTGCCCGGGTCTTCCCCAGCGGCTGCGGTAATATGCACGGATCGCGGCTGCGATGCAAGCAGCTACCGAAATCGCTTCTCTTGCTGCAGCACGCCCATCAGGTCGTGCACGCCCACCGGCCCGTGACGGTACAGCAAAGGCTCGCCGTAGGTCGCGCCGATCTTGTAGCCGTAGGTTCGGGCCTGGGCCTCTACCCACGCGAAAAACTCGGGGTTGGAGATGAACGTCTCGGGCTCATCGGCCTTAGGATCGTAGTCCGGGTTGTAAAACTGTGAGGCAAACGCTTGGAGCGCTTCTGTTCGCTGCTCCCAGACGTCCGACACGTCAACCACGAATGTAGGATCGAACGGTACGGCCTGCATGTAGTGCAGCACATGATGCGGGCGCCAGGGCTCCTGTGGGGCCCCGTCGTCTTCTGTCGTGGCAATCTTACGCAGCCCCGCATAGTAGAGCGCGTCAATCGCCAGCTGTGCAGCAGCGCCGTGGTCCGGATGGCGGCACGCCAGCGAGTTAATGAGCACCACGTGCGGCCGGTACCGGCGGACGGCCCGTATCACCGCGCGCTGGTTTGCCTTTGAGTTTTCGATGTTGCCATCTGGGAGGCCGAGGTTTTCGCGCGCGCTCAACCCCAAGATGGCAGCGGCTTTATCGGCTTCTTGTAGCCGGAGCTCGGGCGTGCCCCGAGAGCCGAGCTCGCCACGGGTAAAGTCTACGACCCCCACGCGGTGCCCTGCGCCCGTCAGGGTGCACACCGTGCCGCCCACGCACAATTCAATGTCATCCGGATGGGCGGCGAGGGCCAGTACGTCGAGGGGTTCGGGCATAACACAGCGGGTGTGAGAATAGAGACAGACGAACAGACATCAGCAGCTACGTCAGCGGCTTCTCCGGGAGCTTCTGTGGGAGCTTCTGTGGCGGCTATCGTGACGACTTACCGCGGGGGTACTGCGGGCGTCCGTTAGGCGCTGCCGTTCGCGACGAAGTTAACAATGCGGCCTGGCACGTAAATCTCGCGCTGCACGGTAGCATCGGCCAGATAGCGCGCCACGTTTTCGTCGGCGCGGGCGGCGGCCAGCACCTGGTCTTTCGGCGCGTCAGGCGCTACAGCGACGGTCCCGCGGACCTTGCCGTTCACTTGCACGGCAATCTCAACCTCGTCCTTCTGCAGATACTGCTCTTGGAAGACAGGCCAGGACGCATAGGTCAGCGACTCGCCGTGTCCCAGCTGCTCCCAGAGTTCTTCCGCAACATGAGGGGCAAACGGCCCAAGGAGCAGCACAAACGGCTCGGCTATCTCCCGGGGCACCGAGTCCCACTTGTAGGCCTTGTTGATAAACTCCATCATGGCCGCGATGGCCGTGTTGAAGCGCAGTCCCTCAATGTCGTCCGTGACTTTTTGAATCAGCAGGTGGAGATCGCGCAGCTGCTCTTTCGACGGCTCGTGCGCTGTCACCTGCAGCGTGTCCGACTCCTCGTCCACCATCAGCCGCCAGACGCGGTTCAGGAAGCGATGCACGCCATCGACGCCGGACGTGCTCCAGGGCTTGACCTGCTCCAGCGGTCCCATAAACATCTCGTAGAGCCGCAGGGAGTCGGCGCCGTACGTCTTGATCACATCATCCGGGTTAACCACGTTGCCGCGGCTTTTGCTCATCTTGTGAGCCCGGGCATCCACGCGAATGGAAGGGTCATCGCTGAGGACATACGCATCTCCCTGTTTCGTGACATCCCGCGGGTCGATCGTTCGTGCGCGCACCGGTTCGCCCGTCTGCGTGTCGATGCCGGCGTGTACCTGTTCAGCGGAGACGGGCGTCCCATCCGCACGCAGATACCGGGTGTACTCGGTTTCTCCCAGGATCAGCCCCTGGTGCACGAGCCGCTGAAACGGCTCTCGGGTGGAGACCACGCCTACGTCGTACAGTACCTTGTGCCAGAAGCGGGCATACAGCAGATGCAGTACCGCGTGCTCCCGGCCGCCCACGTACATGTCCACGGGCATCCAGTACTGCTCCTTCGCCGGGTCAACGAGTTGCTCATCGTTGTGCGGATCGATGAAGCGCAGGTAGTACCAGCACGACCCCGCCCACTGCGGCATGGTGTTCGTTTCGCGGCGAGCCGGCTTTCCAGTCTCCGGGTCGATGGTCTGCACCCAATCCTTCACTTCCGCGAGTGGCCCGGCGGGCGA
>CAYFRR010000058.1:13962-16052 GCA_964345505.1 uncultured Rhodothermales bacterium | reverse complement strand
GCGCGGGCCATGAGGCTATCCACGCGGGCCCGCTCCTCGGCGGAGGGCTGATGAAGGTCGCGCAGCATCGCGGTGAGGCTGTCCATCTGCGCCCGGCGCTCGGGCGCAAGCTCCGTGAAGGTCCGCAGGCGGGATCGTAGGCTGTCGATGCGCGCCTGCTGCTCGGGCGAAGGCTCGTAAAGCGTGCGGGCCTGCGCGATTAGGCTGTCCCGGCGGGCTCGCTGCTCGAGTGACGGTTGCCAGAGGGCATGGGCTTGTGCCATGAGGCTGTCCAACTGCGCCCGCCGCTCTTCCGGCGAGAGGCCGCCCCACGAACGAAGCTCGAGTGTATCAGGCGAGGCTCCGGGCGTGTCCTCCCACCACAGGCGGCCCTCGAACGCCTGCGGGTTGGCATTCAGGCTATCCATTAGTGTCTCCAACCCGTTGCCCAGCGTTCCCATCGATTCGCCTAACGTTGCGAAGCCGCGCATCAGCGCTGCAAATTTGCCCTGCTGCAGGCTGTCCACGACAAACGCGAAGTCCTCGGCACGCAGCGCCCGCAGCGAGTCGTCCCGGATAAACACGCGGACCGACGGCTCCCCACGAAAGCGCAAGGTCGCTGAGGAATCCGCGTGCTGTTCCACCACGGGGTCGTTGAATTGCAAGTGCAGCGTATCCTGGCCAAGAACGATCTCCTGGGTGAAGGTGCGGTCCGTCGTGTCGTGAGTTGCGGGCGGGGATACGCCCAGGGCCGCCGGCCCGCCGGTCAGGTCCGGGAGGGTGAACCCCGCGAACGTGGACGCGCCGACGGTTGTGGTATCGTCGCTGGTGGCGGGTGCGGAGGCCAGGAGCACGCCCGCAGCCAGGAGGCCCAGCACGGCCGTGGCCGCCATCCCCGCGGCGGCGCGCCAGCCGCTGATGAGGCGCTGCTGCACCGGCTGGCCGAGGATCCGGCGGATGCGGTGCAGCAGCGACCCATCCGTAGCAGCTGGCGCAGGATGCCAGGCTGCTGGCTTGAGCGTCTCCAGCTGCGTCAGGGCCCGCGCGTAGGTCGTCCGCTTGCCCGTAAGCTGCACCACCCGGTCGTCGCAGCAGTGCTCCCGCTCAATACGGATGCGGCGCGAGATCCACCAGGTGGCCGGGTGGAAGAACAGCAGCGTCTCGGCCATGACCTGCAGCCAGCCTACCAGCGCGTCGTGCCGGCGGACGTGGGTCAGCTCGTGCATCAGGATGGCTTCAATGTATGCCGGCGGCAGGCCGGCGAGGGTGCTCACGGGCAGCACTATGACGGGCCGCCACCAACCAATCACCATAGGAACGCTTGCGCGGGAGGACTGCACAAAACGCACCGCTCGGGGCACGCCCACCCGGTCCGCCAGGCGTTGCGCGCGCATGGCCCAGGCCTCGGGCAACGGCGCTACGGCCTGCGTGCGGAGGCGGCGGACGTACCAGAGGCTTCCGCCGAGGCGCAGCAGCAGTACGGCTACGCCCAGCAGCCAGACCGCCGCCAGCACGGGCAGCGCCGCCTGCCACGACGGGCCAGTGGTGGGCGCACGCGTCACGGTTCCAACCGCGGGGGGTGCGGCAGCGAGGGCCTCCGCTGCCAGAGTCGCTTCGAGCGTCTGCGCCTCGGCCCCCATCATCACCGAGGCAGGTCCCGCTGGCGTGGATGTCAGGTCCGGCATACCCACGAGCGCCACGGTCGCCACCGGAAGCACCAGCAGCGCCGCCAGCATGACCACGCTCAACGTGTACCGTGCGCGAGCGCTCCGGTCGCGCAGCAGCCACAGGCCAAGGGCCAGGAGTCCGGCCAGCACGGCGCCCTGCCACAGCGCGTGTACCAGCGTCCAGCTGACGGGCTCCAGGTAGGGCCGGACGGGCTCCAGGCGGGTAAGCAGTTCTGACCAAAGCGACGGTGTGGGTAGCATAGCTTAGTCCTCGTCGTCCAGTTCGTCCAAAAGGTCACGGATGGCGCTGAGCTCCTCGGGGGTCACCCGCTCTGAAGAAAGGGCGCGCAACACGAGCTTGTCCGTAGCCCCGCCGAAAGCGCGATCCACAAGATCATCCACCAACTGCCGCTGTGTGATGGAGGCGTCTACGCCGGCGGCATA
>CAYFRR010000058.1:9706-13862 GCA_964345505.1 uncultured Rhodothermales bacterium | reverse complement strand
CAGGTGCTGGTGCGGCGGCTTGCGTCAACGGGGCGGGTTACGGGCCCTGCTGAACGCCCCTGGAGGTGTACCGTCCATTCATTCCTTCCGGGGAATCGTCGGGACCGCTGCCATGGTGCCTTGTGCCCGGGACGGAACCAACCAGAAGAGAATAGTCGTCCGGAGGAAAACTAAATTTCACCTGCCTTTGCTATGCCTTGTCTCGTATTTCTGTAAGCTTCTCGTTTATCGAAAATACGACAATTATAGTCTCGCAAAAAACACGGAATAGTATAATTGATATTGGAACAACAATAAGTACTCCTATTAGAGTCCCCAAACTAAAGTTGGTAATTAGACCAATTAAGCCACTTAATATAATTATCGCTACCCCCAGAAGAAAGAAAACCCGTACAAGCGTAGGGGCTATCATCTTGTTGAAACTAAAGAAATCGCTTACTTTCATCATTCTGAGGTTTTGAGCGAGAGTTGGGTCAAAACGTCATCTGTGGATCCGACGTAGCGTGACAATGAATGCTATCTCGCGCCAGGGTCATAGGCTTCATCCGCCGCGAGGTGCTGCAGGATGTCAGAGGCTGCAGGAGCATTCCGGCCCTCGCCGCGCACCACGCGCAGGAGCGCTTCCCGGGCTTCGGGTTTGTCTCCACGGGCCAGGTGTATTTTCCCGAGGAAGTAATAGGCGTCGAGTTGTACAAAAGAGCCGGCTTCTTCGGCAGCAATCACCTCGCCCAGCAACCCCTCGGCTTCACGGAGTGCGGCGTCATCATAGCGGGGAAAGAGCCCCAGGATGCTCGTGCGAGCCCCCCGCAGCTGCTCCAGGGCTTGCAGGTAGAGGGCATCGGGAGAGGAAGCAGGCGCAGCGGCCTCGTTTCCGCTGCGCATAGCCCCCCGGCTAAAGCCCTCCAGATACAGCTCATCCGCATCGATGGCGGCCAGGCGCTCGTGTGTCGGGGTGGTCAACTCGCTTACCCCCCAGAGCGCGCCATACGCCACGAGGAGGCACGCGACTGCCGCCAGCGCCAGGCGCACTGGTTGGTACAGGCGGGACCGACGGGCGGGCGGGCGGTCGTTGGCAAGGGAGGCAGCGGCAGATTCTTGGGCTGCAGGCTCCACCGTGTGGCCGGACAACTGCGCGAAGTGAGCGGCAGGATCTGCTTCAGCGGTGAGCGTCTTAAGACGCGCCACCAAGGCCTCATAGTGCTCCCGGTACGCCGGGTCCGTCGCCAGCGCTTCTTCTGCCCGGGCATAGGCATCGGCCATGGCGGGCGGTAGGGTTTCTACTCCCGACGCTTCAGCCACCAGGAGATGCGCGAGCATGTCCTGCGAGGGTGGCTCCGCCGTAAGCCCCTGGGCGGCCCGAAGCAAATCCGTCAGGTCCTCGGCACGGGCCAGCACCGGTTCCCACTCTGGATGCTCGGCGACGTAGGTACGTACGGCGGCTTGCTCATCCGCCGATAGCGAATGGAACCCCAGAATCTTTTCTTTAATGGCGTCCATTGATGACGATTTCAAGCGAAGAAAACAGAAAATAAGTAGTGGCACGCAGGAAAAAAGCTTTACAGGAGATGGCTGCGCCCATCCGAAATAGTTGGTGTAACTACCATCACAGACACAGCAGAAGTAAATTCATAACGTCACTCCTCCCGAAATCAATGATATCTATATGAAACGATGCGGTGTGCGGCGCAGCACCCGACGCGCGGTGTTGCTGCGCGTGGGGGCTATGGCGTTTCAGAGGGCCGCTCCTGCCCCGGCCATCGGTTGGTGTTAGGTATCATCCGGTGGGGCCGAGGCGTTGAGCAGCGCCTGGACAGCCTGCTTCAACCCGGGGTCTTCCCGCAGCTTTTTCAGGGCGCGATGCATGTAGGTGCGAACGGTTCCCACCGGCCGGCCCGTCAGGCTGCTGATGGCGTCGTACGACCGGTCGTGGAGCAGAGACAGCCGGGCCACCTCCTGCAGAAACGGAGGCAAGCGGTCGATGGCTTCGTTCACGACCCGGTGAGCATAGACCGCATCGTACGTCACGCCATCGGTCTCCTCCGCCACCAGCATGGGGCTGCGCTCGTCTTCGTCGATGGTGACGTGCTGCTGTACCGAGCGGGTATAATTCAGAAAGATGTGGCGCGCTACGACGCTCACCCAGCTGGCATAGCGGGAGGGTTTGGATACCGTTGACTGCTTGTCTGCAATCCGCCGGTAGGCTTTTTCGATGAGCATCTCCACATCAGCGGCCCCACCGTAGCTGCGCGTGAGAAACTTGGCCAGAAAATACTGCCGAATGTAGCAGTACGTCCAGAGGTCCACAAGGCGCTTGTCTTCAGGGCGCTGCCCATTCCGCCACCGTACGAATACCGCATTGGCCTCCTCTACCTCCAGCACACCAAACGGCAGCGCGGCTGCCACGGGGTCAACGGTGGTATACTGGGGGCCAAGCGACATGGGACGCAACAATGAGTGAGGGCCGTGGTGGGAGCGCACGCGGCAGCGAAGACCCTGATCGCAGATTCCCGCGTCAAGATTAAGGGAATTACGGGTTGAAAGAAAACCACTGCACGTGCGGCAGCGTGTACCGATTCTGCCTATTTATAATGCTCGGCTCCGATACACAAAGGCGTTTTATCTGACGTCAGCGTTGAGGTAAGAGACGTGGCGGACACTGTAGCACAAGAGGCGCCGTATCGAAACATTTAACTGCATATGCAACGGCGCATTGCGCAGCATTGTTTACCCTTGTGTTCACTCCCACGCCTCCACGCCCCGGCGGCCGTTCCATGACTTTTATGAACCGCTCCACATCATGAATACGAACAGCTTCAAAACGGCCAGCGTAACGCCCGACCAGATTGATCGCAACTGGTATGTGATAGATGCCTCTGACAAGGTGGTGGGCCGCCTCGCCTCGGAAATCGCCGGTATCCTTCGCGGCAAGCACAAGCCTTACTTCACCCCGCACATGGATTGCGGCGACTTTGTCGTGGTGGTCAACGCGGAGAAAGCTCGGTTTACCGGACTGAAGGAGACAGATAAGATGTACTTTTCCTACTCCGGCTACCCCGGTGGTCAACGCCTGCGCACCCCCGCAGAGATGCGGGCCAAGCGTCCGACATTCATCGTACAGAACGCGGTGAAAGGGATGCTGCCGAAGAATAAGCTCGGCCGCAAGATGCTGAAGAAGCTGAAAGTATATGCCGGGCCCGAGCATCCACACCAAGCGCAGGAGCCACAGCCCATGGAAGTGGACGCGTAGCATTGCGCGCGACGGCTCCACACCGCCTTTTCCCTATTTCAAGATACGTTCTCATGCCTGCAATAGCTCAAGAAGAAAACGAGATCGGCCGGCGCAAAACCTCCACGGCCCGCGTGTACCTGCGGCCCGGCACCGGCGAGATCACGATTAACAAGAAGCCGCTCGACGAATACTTTCCGCACGAACCCCGTCAGCAGGTCATCAAGGCGGCGTACGAGGTGACCAACACCGTGGGTCAGTTTAACCTCGTGGTGAACGTAAAAGGGGGTGGCCTCACCGGCCAAGCCGAGGCCATCCGCCTCGGCATTGCACGGGCGCTGGTCGCCCGCAACGAGGAGCACCGGGCTGCCTTACGCGAAGCAGGATTCCTGACGCGGGACCCCCGCATGGTCGAGCGCAAGAAGTACGGCCAGCCCAAGGCGCGGAAGAAGTTTCAGTTCTCCAAGCGCTAAGCGCACGGCAGCAGCATCCGGCGCCATTCGCTGTATCCTCCGCAGGGCACACGCGAAGAGCGCCCTTGCCGATCTTTACAATCGGCCCCTAATCACACATACGCCCCGATGCGCTCGTGGGGTGTCTCCGGCGGTACGCCGCCTGAGATACACGGCGCAGGCGACGGGCGTAGCGGCCTAACCCAACTTTATCCAACACCCTATTTATGCCTGACGAAGAAAAGACTACCGACGCCTCCACAGAGGCCACCAAAACGCCTAACACCGACGCCTCCGCTCCGAAAGAAGCGACGGCGGATGCTGAAGCGACGGCCGAGGAAACGACGGAAGCAACGGCTGAAGCATCGACAGACACCGAAACCCCTGACGAATCGGCTGCTGCCGAAGCAAGCAGCGACGACACCGCTGACGACACGTCGGCGGATGCTGCGCCGGAAGCCGACGCTACGGAAGCCGA
>CAYFRR010000058.1:0-9606 GCA_964345505.1 uncultured Rhodothermales bacterium | reverse complement strand
TACTGAAGGCTGGCACCCACTTCGGCCACCTCACCAGCCGCTGGAACCCGAAGATGAAGTCCTTCATCTTCATGGAGCGAAACGGCATTCACGTGATCGACCTGATGCAGACGCAGGTCCTACTGGATCGGGCCGCCGCCGCTGCCGAACGCTTTGCGCGAAGCGGCAAGACCATCATGTTTGTGGGCACGAAGAAGCAGGCCCGCGACATCGTCCGGCAGAAAGCGGAAGACGCCAACTGCCCGTACGTGGTCGAGCGCTGGCTGGGGGGCATGATGACCAACTTCGAGACGATGCGCCTGAGCATCCGCCGCATGGAGCAACTGGAGCGGATGGAAGACGATGGCACGTTTGAGCAGCTCAAGAAGAAGGAGCGCCTGACGAAGATCCGCGAGCGCGAGAAGCTGGAGCGCAACCTCGGCGGTATCCGCCACATGGCGCGCCTGCCCGGGGCGATCTTTATTGTGGATGTGGCCCGCGAGCATATCGCCGTCAATGAGGCGATCAAGCTCGACATCCCCATCATTGCGATGACGGATACCAACTGCGACCCCGGCCCGATCGACTTCCCGATCCCGGCCAACGATGACGCCCTCAAGTCCATCGGACTGGTGACCAGCGTCATCTCCGAGGCTGTGCAGCGCGGACAAGCGCAGAAGCAGGCGCAGGACCAGGCCAAGAAGCAGGAGAAGCAAAAGCAGAAGCAAAAAGGCTAACCGCGCCGGTCGCCTGACGAACCCCCGCCCTTGTTGAAGAAAACCCCTGATCACGGAACCTATGGCCATATCTGCAAAAGACGTAAAGCGACTTCGGGATGCCACCGGCGTCGGCATGCTGGACTGCAAGAAAGCACTGGAAGCAACCGACGGTGACTTTGACGATGCGGTAGAGCTGCTCCGCAAGAAAGGGCAGAAAGTAGCCGCCAAACGCGCCGACAAAGAGGCCTCCGAAGGCCTGGTCGTTGCCAAAGTGGCGGACGACCACAACGTGGGTGCCCTTGTTGAAGTCAACTGCGAAACCGACTTTGTCGCGCGCAATGATGAGTTCCAAGGGTTTGTAGACACGCTGGCCGACATTACTCTTGCCGAACAGCCTGACGACCAAGAGGCCCTGGAGGCCCTTCCCTTTGCCGAGGGCAAGACGGTTGGCGAAAAGGTGATTCAGCTGACCGGCAAGATCGGCGAGAAGATTGAGATCGGCCGGTTCGACCTTCTGAAAAGCGACGGCGGGTCCGTCATCTCCTACATCCACCCCGGTTCGCGCCTGGCGGTGCTCGTGGACATCCACGGGAACGGCAGTATCGAAGATGCGGGACGCGACGTGGCCATGCAGGTGGCCGCCCTCAGCCCCATCGCTACAACGGTGGATGAGGTGGACGACGAGATCAAAGAGAAGGAGAAAGAGATCGCCCGCGAAAACGCCCGCAACGAAGGCAAGCCCGATCACATCATCGAGCGCATTGCTGAGGGCAAACTGGACCGCTTCTTCAAAGACAACGTTCTGGTGGAGCAACCGTTTGTGAAAGACTCTTCCAAGACCGTCCGCGAAATGCTGGACGCAGCCGGCGTCGACGTGCAGTCGTACGTTCGCTACGCGCTTGGCGATTGATGCAGCCCGCACACTGAGGCAGCCCGTATATTAATGTGACGCTGTAGTCCGACGTGCTGCTGCAGAGGCACGGCGCAACCCAGCGCTGGAAACGATCCGCACAGCACAGCATACAGCAGGGGACGCGCACAAGCGTGTCCCCTTTTCTTTTGTACGGGCGTGTTGTTTCTTCCACGCGGCAGCGCGCGGCCTCTCCCCGGTATCCGTTGCCGTTGCACCCGACGGCAGCAGCACGTACCTTCACGGCTGGGCTTCCCGGCGCCCCTATTCTGCCTCCTTCCTATCCCCCCGTTCGCACCCTCTTTACTTATGCCTTCGGATGCCGCGCTCCGCTACTCTCGTATTCTGCTCAAACTAAGTGGCGAAGCGCTCCTCGGCCAGAAGGAGTTTGGGATCGATGATGAGGTGCTTCACCAGTACGCCAGCGACGTAAAGGCTGCCGTTGGTGCCGGCCTGGAGCTGGCTATCGTTATTGGCGGCGGCAATATCTTTCGCGGGGTAAATGCCAAGCAGGGGATGACCCGCGCGCATGCGGACTACATGGGCATGCTGGCCACCATGATTAACGCAATGGCGCTGCAGGATGCGCTGGAGCAGGAAGGCCTGGATACGCGCCTCCAGTCCAGTATCAAGATGGAAGAGATTGCAGAGCCGTTTATTCGGCGCCGGGCCATGCGCCACTTGGAGAAAGGCCGCGTCGTTATCTTTGGCGCCGGCACGGGCAATCCCTACTTCACGACCGATACAGCCGCTGCGCTGCGGGCCCTGGAGATTGAGGCCGATATCGTCCTCAAAGGCACCCGCGTCGATGGCGTGTTCACGGCCGATCCGGAAGCCGACCCTGAGGCCCGCCGGTTCGCCACCGTGCCAGGACAAGACGTCATCCGCGAGGATCTCCGCGTCATGGACATGACGGCCTTTACGCTGTGCCAGGAGTCCGACATGGAGATCATCGTGTTCAACATGAACACCCCCGGTAACCTGGCGCGTATTGCGGCGGGTGAACAAGTGGGCACCCTGGTCCACTGGCAGGAAGATACCCCAGCGGCCTTTGCGTCCGACGTTGCCGCATGAGCCGGATCTCTGGCCCGATCACCTCTTTCACGACCTCCCTCCCTTACCCCGTTTGCTCCCATGTTAGACGAAGAACTTCAGCTCATCCTGGACACCGCTGCGGAAGGTATGGACAAAGCGGTGGAGCATCTCCGCACGGAGCTGCAGTCCATCCGTGCCGGCCGTGCTCAGCCCTCCATGATCGAAAACGTGAAGGTGGACTACTACGGTTCGCGCACGCCCATTACGCAGATTGCCAGCGTGAGCGCGCCACAGCCGGACTTGCTCATCGTGCAGCCCTGGGATCAAGGGGCGATGGAGCCCATCGAGAAGGGCATCATGGAGGCGAACATGGGCCTCAACCCGTCCAACGATGGTGCCATCATCCGCGTCCCGATTCCCCCGCTCTCGGAGGATCGGCGTAAGGAGCTCGCGAAGACCGCCCGCACGCGCGGCGAGGACGCCAAGATCGCCATTCGCAACATCCGGCGCAGCGCTAAGGACGAGCTGAAGAGCGCGCAGCAAGAGTACAACCTGCCGGAAGACGGACGCTACCGGGCGGAGGAGAAGCTGCAGGAACTGACGGATGCCCACACCAACACGGTGGACAGCCTGATCGACCGCAAGAAAAAAGAAGTCATGGAAGTGTGACGGCACTTCAGCGTGTAGCCCTGAGCGCCGATACAGAGGCTCCGGGCATGGTGCGTCGTTCGCTGGCGCCTGTGTGTCTGTTTGTTTTGTCTGTTGCCACTACCGCATGACCGTATCCACGCACGGCCTCGTCAAGCGCTACGGTGCGTTCACCCTGTCCCTGCCACACCTACACATCGACGCGGGGCAGAGCGTGGGGCTGGTCGGCAACAATGGGGCGGGTAAGACGACCTTCCTCCGCCTCTTGCTCGATCTTATTGCACCGGACGAAGGCCACGTCTGCATCGGCGGCCATGCGGTCAACACCGACACTACGTGGAAGTCCTTCACGGGCTCGTACCTGGACGATTCGTTTCTGGTGGACTTCCTTACTCCCGACGAGTTCATCGCCTTTGTGGGGAGCGTGTACCGCCTCTCGCCCGATGAGCAGACCGAGCGGTTGGCGCCCTTCCAGTCGTTCTACACGGATGAGCCCCTGGGCCGCACCACCAAGTACCTGCGGGATCTGTCGCAGGGCAACCGGAAGAAGGTAGGCATCATCGCCGCCATGTTTATTCAGCCCCGGGTGCTTGTGCTGGATGAGCCGTTCGCTAATCTGGATCCCCGCTCGCAGCTCCAACTGATGCGTTTGCTGCGGCAGGCGCAGGCCACACACGGCACCACGCTGCTCATCTCCAGCCACGACCTGGGCCACGCGACCGACGTGTGCGAGCGCATCGCCGTCATTGAAGACGGCAGCCTCGCGCGCGACGAGTTCACCACAGAAGACACGCTCGAAGCGCTCGAGCAGTACTTTGCCGAAGAGCTACGCGGGGGAATGGAGGCGGCATCCCCCAACAAAAACGCCGCTCAACCCGTGGCCGAGCGGCGCGCATAGAGGCGTCATATCTAAGGCCTCGCGAGAGGCCTGCCCTCCGACTTGGATGCTTACTCGCTGGAGAGAAACAGGCTCAGTACGTACCAGAACATAAGGGCGATGGAGCCAAAGAGCTGCAGCGACGCCGAGACGTGCTGATCTTCCGGGAAGTGGTGCAGCACGTTGGATGTATCGTAGAGGATGGCCGCTCCGGCCAGTGCAATCATGCCCACGCTGAAGAACGTCCCCAGCTGGAACCCAAACAGGACCCCGCCCACGATCAGCAGCAGCGCGGCGACAAAGCCCCAGCGGAGCATGCTGCCCAGGAACGAGAAGTCCTTGCGCGTGAGGAAGGCCACGGCCGTCAGCCCGGCAAAGCCCAGCAACGTGATGAGGCCGGCGCTCTCAATGGCGCCGGGGGCTCGGGCTTCGGCCACAAACAGCAGCGGCGTGAAGATCACCGCGTAGGCCCCCACATAGCCGGCCAGCGCCAGGTACTGCAGCGGTTTGGAGGTGCTGCTAT
Source organism: uncultured Rhodothermales bacterium (assembly GCA_964345505.1). GTDB lineage: Bacteria > Bacteroidota > Rhodothermia > Rhodothermales > Salinibacteraceae > Tc-Br11-B2g6-7. The sequence continues at coordinate 4,915 of CAYFRR010000058.1, read as the reverse complement.
GGGCCGTGTGCGAGGCCAGCCAGCCTACGATCATGAACGCGCCCAGCACCAGCAGCCAGTTCACGCTCAGCAGCGCGCTGGCCAGGACCTCAGCAAAGCCGGTCATAAAGAAGAGGTACTCCAGCGCCACAAAGCCCAGGATAGCGGCCGACAGGTGGGCGTAGGTCCGAAAGATAAACCGGGCACGGGCGTCAACGCCCAGGTCTGCCACGGCTATGGTACGGTATTGACTCATGTGGATAGAAGGCACAGGTTAGCAGAGAACAGCGACCGCTTCAACGCCTGGCCCCCACCTTGTTCCTACGGTGTACCGCCGGAAAAAGCCGTGAAGGGTGGCATTCGTGCGGCGAGTGCCCTATGCTACATTTGTTCTTTCACATACACCACTGGTTCTGCGGCGCGATAACGCTGTAGATTAAAAGGGAATCCAGTTCAGCCGCCTGGGGGCGGACGATGCTGGAGCTGTACCCGCAACTGTAGCCTGTGTGGTGCACGCGCTGCGAGGAAGCGCACGGTCACTGTCGGAAGTACCCGGCGGGAAGGCGGTGGGTGGAGCAGGGCGGGCGTCTCGGCATCGCTCGATGTGCACAGGAAGCCAGGAGACCTGCCAGCTGCGTGGATGCCTGATCGACCTTCGGGAGTTTGAGGTCTGGGGCGCGTAGCAAATGCGGCAGTGCGGCTTCTCCTGTGCGGGAAAGCCCCGACGGCTGCCTTTCCTGCCCATGGTGTATCTATACGCCAGCAGGCCTACGCCATAGCCCAGACTTCTTCATTGAGGTGTGGGCTTTTGCTATGACTGTTTTTCTTATTGGATTGGTGCTGCTGGGCCTTGCCGGACCGGTGGGTACCCAGACCGACACCAGGCCGCCGGACCCTCTGCTGCCCGACACGCTGGTGTCGCGCGCGGAGCTGCCGGAGGTCACCGTGGTGGCTACCCGGCGCGCCGTGGATTTGGCGACCGTGCCCGCTCGCGTCTCGGTGCTGGACCGCGAGAGCGTGGTCCAGACCGGCGCTACGTCGGTGGCGGAGCTGCTGGGGGCGCGGTCGGGCGCTTTCCTGCGACGGCTCGGCCCCACGGGCTTGGCGTCCCTGTCGCTGCGGGGGATGGGGGCCTCGCAAACCACCATTCTGCTGGACGGCACCCGGATCACCGACCCGCAGCTGGGCCAGCTCGATCTGTCGCTCTTGCCCACCGCGGTGCTGGAGTCTGTGGAGGTGATGCATGGCGCCAGCTCGTCGCTCTACGGGAGCGATGGCATGGGCGGCGCCGTCAACCTGCGTACCCGCACGCCGAGCGCTGCGCTGGACTGGCAAGCCACGGCCGAGGGCGGCGCCTTCGGCATGCGCAGCGGCAGTGCGATGGCTACCGGCGGGCAGGGCCCCGTGCAGCTGCTGGGCGCCGCAGAGTATCGCCTGACGGACGGCGACTTCCCGTTTGTGGATGAGACGCGCTTCGATAACCAAACCACCACGCGCCGCCGCAACGCGGACCGCGAGCAGGTCTCGCTCTTCGGGAGCGCCGCCCTCGCCGGCGACGGGCGGAAGGTGCGCCTGAGTGGCTGGTACACGGCGGCCGAGCGCGGCTTGCCGGGCGTGGCGGGCACCAGCGCCACAGGCGAGCGCCAGGCCGACGAAGCGCTCCGCCTCTGGGCTGATGGCCATCAGCAGCTGAGCTGGGGGCGTCTACGCGTCGGCGGGCTGCTGCAGCACAAGACCCTCCGGTACCAGAACCCGGCCCTCACCATCGACGACACGGGGCGGACGCTCCTCTCCTCGGTGGAGGCGGAAGCCACGGTGCCGCTCTCCGCGCGCTGGCTGGTAAGTGGCGGCCTCACGGCAACCTACAGCCAGGCCGCCCATCCCAGCCTGGCCAGCAATGCGCGGGAAGGGCACGGCGGCGCCTTTGCGCAGGCCACCGGCCAGTGGGGGCGCTTGCTGCTTTACCCGGCCCTACGCGCCGACACCTACCGGCTGACCGACGGCACCCAGCGCACCGCCCTCAGCCCCCGCCTCGGGCTGAACATGAACCTCCCCGGCATCGACGGACTGCGCGCGAAGGCCAGCATGGGGCGCGCCTTTCGCGTCCCCACCTTCAACGATCGCTTCTGGCAGCCCGGCGGCAACCCCGACCTCAAGGTGGAGCGCGGCCTCATGGCCGATGCCGGCCTGCTGCTGCACCGGGGCGCCCACCGGGCCGAAGTGACCGTCTTTCAGCATCAGGTGCATGACCAGATCGTGTGGCAGCCCGACGCCACCGGCACGTGGACCCCGCGCAACCTGCAGCGCGTGCGCAGCCGGGGCGCGGAGGCGTCTTATGCGGTGCGCACAGCCCTGACCGCGCATACCCAGCTGGATGCCGGCCTGCACCTGACCCGCACGCAGGCGCTCAACCGCTCCGATCCCGATAGCCGCTCCTTCAACAAACAGCTGCGCTACGTCCCGCAAGAAGAGTGGAAGGCCCACGCGGCGCTTTCTGCCGGTATCGTGAGCTTCGGTGCGAACGTGCACTACACCGGGCGCCGCTTCATCACCGCCGACGAGAGCCGCGCGATGGCGCCTCATGCGGTGATGGATGGCCACGTGCGTGTTACGCCTGTGGTGGCCGGTCTTGCGTTTGGCTTTGGGCTACACCTCAACAACCTCTTCGATACCGATTACGCCATCATCCGCGGCTACCCCATGCCGCCACGGCACCTACACCTGCGCCTGACGGTGCAGCCTTCACGCTGATTCCCGTTTTCCTTTTCTTCCGCTACCGAACCCTCATGCGACTTCTCTACACCACCTCGTCCCGCCTGCTGCTGATTGCGGCGCTTGCCGTCAGCCTGACACTCGCTGGATGCGACATCTTCGATGATCCGGACTCCGACCCGCGCGAGATTACTACCGCCACGGTGCTGGTAAGCAGCCAGGGCAACTTTAGCGACGCCAACGGCACCGTTACCGCTTACGACCCGGCCGAGGAAACGGCCACGACGGCCCTCGCGCCGGTGGCAACGATCCAGAGCATCGACGTGCTGCAGGATCGCCTGTTTGTGATGGCGGGCGACCGCGTTGATGTGCACGACGTGCAAACCTTCGACCAGGTAGGCCAGGTCAGCGGTGTGACCAACGCCCGCTATATCATCTTCGGCACCACCAACCTGGCACTCGTGACCAACATTGCGCAGTTCAATGACGCCTTTGAAGTCGTAGCGCCTCCGTCCGTCGATCTGGTAGATCTGCGCACCGATGAGGTAGTAGATACGGCCGAACTCGCGGGCAGCCCGGCCGGGATGGCCGTGGCGCAGAACCTCGTGTTCGTAGCGCAGGGTGGCTTTGGCAGCTCAGAGGCCATCGCCACCGTGCGGCCCAACACGCAGACGAACGAGCTTACCGTAGAGGACCCCATCGATGCGGGCTGTGCGGTGACCTTTCTCTTCACGCTGAATGAGGACGAAATCAGCGGCCTCTGCAATACCAGCGATGACGAAGGGCAGTACATCGTGATTGACATCGACGCACAGGAGGTCACGTCCCGCACCGATCTGGGCGGCCGTGTGACCACGTCCACCGGCGCGGGGCAAGACGGCTTTCTGGCGCGCGATATCCCGGCGGTGTTTGCCGTGCTGGATGCCAACCGTATCGTGCAACTCGATCCCGTAACCGGCGAGGTAACGGCGGAAATCGGTCCGCTTACAGGTAACGCCATCGGCGGGGTCTCCTTCGATGAAGTCGATGAGCGGCTCTATGTGGCGCGCCCTGTGGGTGATTTTCAGACGACCGGTGAGGTGAGCATCCACGAGCTGGATGGGACGGAGGTTGGTCGCTTCGACGCTGGCATCGCGCCGTCGCACATCGTCTTTTCTCGCGCCATTGAGTAGGCCGTCCCTATGGAGATCGACCGCTGCTACTGCTTTCAGGTACGGTTTGCGGAGCTGCACCGCGTGGCGAAGGCCACCGGCGCGGCCACCGTGGCTGATCTGCAGGCGCATCGCACCTTTGGGCAGAAGTGCCAGCTGTGCCATCCGTACGTGCGGCGCATGCTGCGCACGGGGGAGACCTGCTTCAGCGAAATAATCGAAGCGGCCGACGAGCCTGCAGCCGGGCCCCCCGATCGACGCGAGCCGTAGCTGTCACCGACCCGTTGCGGCCACCAGCCAACCTGCGGAGCCGATGGTCGTTGTAACAAATAGTTATACACTAACGACCTACACACCAATGACCCCGGTGCCATGGCTTCGCTCCTTTATGTTTTTCCCCATCCCGACGACGAGTCGTTTGGCCCAGCGCCTGCGCTGGCGCGGCAGCGGCGCGAGGGGCATGCCGTGCATCTCCTCACCCTCACCCGGGGCGAAGCCACCGAGGAGCGGCACAAGCATGGCCTCTCGAAAGAAGAGATGGGCGTGACCCGCTTCAACGAGATGCAGGGGGTGGCCGAGGTGCTGGACCTCTCCAGCATGGAGGTGCTGTCATACCCGGATGGGCGTCTCGCTGCCATGGACCCCCGCGTGCTTGAACAGACGCTTGTGGACCACATCCGCCGCGTTCAGCCTGACGTGGTCATTACCTATGCAGTGCACGGCATCAGCGGGCACCCCGACCACCTGGTGAGCCACGCCGTCCTCAAGCGCGTCTTCTGCGACTTGCAAGAGCATGCCCCCACCGACGCGCCACAGCGCCTCGCCTTCTTCACGCTCCCGCCGCCGGGGCCGGACGCTGACCGCCCGGCGCACTTAACGCACTCTGCAGCCGATGCCATCCACGTGGTCGTGGAGGCCACGGCCGAGGACCTGGCGCGGGGGGAGGACGCCCTCGCCTGCTACGAGACGTACCGCGATGTGGTGGAGGCCCATCAGCCCCTCAACACGGTGCGCAACGCCGGTGTCTGCTTTGAGCTATTTGGCGAGGCCTTCAGCGAACCGCTGACCGACCT
>CAYFRR010000057.1:0-16112 GCA_964345505.1 uncultured Rhodothermales bacterium | reverse complement strand
AAACGCCCCAGCCCGGTCCGGTACGCCCGCTGCTACCGCACCTACCGCGTCAACCGCATTCCCGACAGAAGCCGCCCCTGTCCTCTACGCATCCGACGGCACGCCCACCGACCAGGGCGACGCCAAGACGCCACAGCCTACTCCCCAATCGGCAGCTGGCCCGGCAACTCCCACGATAGGTGCACCTGATGGCGCAGGGGAAGCACTGGAGCTGAATACCAAGCCTTCCAGTGAGCGCGGATCTCGGGTACCGACCGACTCCGCCGAGGGCGAAGAGTCGGCCGCAAGCTCCCCTTCTACAGCCGAGCCGCGCAGTGCCGGCCCGCCGGCACCCGATACGCCCACGCCAGACCCGGACCGTTTGGCACCGCGCCTGCCCGCGCTATCGAATACGCCATCAAATACGCTATCGAATACCTCTCCGGCGGAGGCTCTTCCCGACGACGCGTCGGCCGACGTGCGCCTCGAAGCAGCCGCGCAGGCACGCGCCGAGCAAGCACCCGCTACCCGTACCGACGGCGGGGGCCTTGCCCTGCGTGTGGATGGGGACGCCTCCCTCCAGCCCCGCCCCACCGCGCCCGCCATAGCCGCTTCCGACGCCACGCCTGCCAGCAGCCCCTCAGCCGAGGGTGGCACCGCCGATCAGGGCAGCGACTCCGATCCGCAGCAGCGCCACCGCGATGCCCAGGCGCTCCAACAGGCCCTGCGCCTCGCCCGGCAGAACGGCCCCGCAGCAGCACCAACGGTCCCAGTCTTACCATCGGCAGACTTCAGCCCCTCGCTATCTGAGGCCCTGGCCACGCTATCGTCGGATAGGCCGACGGTTATCACGACGGAAGACGCCGATGGCGAGGCGCAGCTGCTCCGCCACGCCCTCGAAGGCGTCCTTTCCGAAGTGAAGCCATCCCGCACGACGTCCACCAGCCGCACCGCCGCACCGGGGGCCTCCCAGGCCAACATGAACGCCTGGATGAAGACCTTGATGAACCAGCCCGCCCGCGCCTTTGCGCTCAACAACGGCTGGCAGGTGCTGCAGGTGCAGCTGGAAGACGGCCAGGGCAGCCTAACCGTCAGTGCCCGGCGCGACGACGACAGCATGGCGGTGTCCGTGGGCTTCACCGACGCGGCCCTTCGCGGGCAGGCTGCAGTGCATGCCGGGCGCATCCAGGACGCACTCCAGGCCCAATACCAAACACAGGTCGACTTTTCGCTGCAGGACGACACGCAGGGGCAGTCCTCGCGCGACCGCTCCAACTCTGGCCGCCCATCGCAACCGCTTGGCGGGGCCGACATCGAACCGGAGACCTCATCTTCTGCTGCTTCCTCCAGCGTCCGCGCGGCGCTCCTGGGAGCCAACCACGAATGGATCGCCTAAGCCCTATGGATATCTCCAGCTTTATGAACCCTGCTGCTCCCGTCAACGGAGGGAGCAACGGCCAATTCACCGGTGCCCTTGACGACGGCCTCAACCGTGAGGCCTTCCTCAAGATGCTCGTGGCCCAGCTCAGCAACCAGGACCCGATGAATCCCCAAGACGGACACGAGTTTGCCGCGCAGCTGGCGCAGTTTTCTACTGTGGAGCAGCTGCAATCCCTGAACCAGCGGTCGGCTCAGCAGATGAACCTCCTCAGTGGCCTGGGCGAGACCGTGGGCACCTCTATGGAGTCGCAGGGCGAAGAAATCGCCTCGCTACGCAACACCATGGAGATCAGCCGCGCCACCAACTTCATCGGCCGCACCATCGAGACGAAGGGCAACACGGTCTCGTGGCGTGGCGAAGGGGCGGCGCCGCTGACGGCCACCCTGGCCCAACCCGCCGCCCAGGCCGAGATTACCGTGCGCGATGGGCAGGGCACCGTCGTCCGCACCTTCACCGCCACCGACCTGCAAGCCGGCCCCCAGGCGTTCCCCTGGAATGGGCTGATGGACAACGGCGAGACGGCCCCGCCCGGGGCCTACACCTTCGACGTGCGCGCTACCGACGCGCAGGGCAACCGCGTCTCCGCCGAGCCCATGACCGTGGGCACCGTCGACCGCGTCAGCTTCGGCACCGATGGCACCAAGCTCTGGATCGGCGACGTCAGCATCCCGCTCAGCGACGTCCGCTCCATGCGCTCCTGACGGTTGCGTCCGCCCCCTACCCGATTAGCATCCCACGATCTCATGAATGTACGCCAACTGGCCTCCCGCGTCGATCCCGCCCAGCGGGTATCGCCCGATCAGCTCCAGCGGCAGCAGCGCGCCGATCAGCCGCAGAAAGGCTCGTTCGAGGAGACGCTGCGCAAGCTGCAGGAAGCCACCGACGACCTGCAGGTGTCGGCGCATGCCCGACAGCGCATCGAAGAGCGCGGGATCTCGCTGGAAGGCGCCGAGCGCCAGGCCCTCATCGAAGGACTGGAGCAGCTGCAGTCCAAAGGCGCCAACGATGCGCTCATGCTGCGCGACGATGCTGCCTTTGTGGTGAACGTGCCCAACCGCACCATCATCACCGCGCTTGACCGCACCGAGATGCAGGACCGCACCTTTACCCAGATTGACAGCGCACTGCTGCTGTAACGCCCGGCCCCGCTGTACGCCCCTTTTACCGCTTTTTTCTTCACCAGTCGTTCTACGCCAGAACCACCGGCTCTTCGGAGCCACCTTCACCACCGGCGGGACCCAACTACCCGATGCGAACCTTGCTCGGATAAGGGACGCCGGCCGCAGCCGACCGACCGACGCTGCGGACTCTTTCCCTACATCCTAACACGAGGACTTCTATGATTCGCTCTCTCCGCACCGGTATGTCTGGGCTGCGTAGCCACCAGGTACGCATGGACGTGATCGGTAACAACATCGCCAACGCCAACTCCACCGCCTTTAAGCGCAGCCGCGCAGCCTTCAACGAGGTGCTCGGCCAGCAGATGGTAGGCGTGGGTAGCACCGCCGGCGGCTCCGGCATCAACCCCGCCTTTGTGGGCCTCGGCACCAGCGTAGGCTCCATCGACAAGGACTGGGGCCAGGGCGGCCTTGAGTACACCAGCGTCGAAACCGACCTCGCCCTCGAAGGCGACGGCTACTTCATGGTCGAGCGCAACGGCCGCAACCTGCTCACCCGGGCGGGCAACTTCACCTTCAACTCCGAAGGCGAGTTCATGACCGCCAACGGCCTCAATGTGCAGGGCTTCCGGTCCGACCCCGAGGGCGTGGTAGACATGAGCCAGCTGGCCGACATCCAGATCGACTACTCGGCCCAGTCCAGTGCCCGGTACACCCAGGAAGTGACCGTTGGTGGCAACCTCTCCGCCGAAGCGCCCGTCGGCACTGTTGAAACCATCTCACAGGTGGTCTACGATGAGCAAGGCAACCCCCACAACCTGATCATTGAGCTGGAGAAAACCAACAGCGCGGAAAACCGCTGGGACTACACGGCCAGCTACGGCGGCGATGAGTTCTCCGCAGACCCGCCCTTTGATCCTGTCAACGGCGAGATCAAGTTTGGCACCGATGGCCGCGTGGAGGAGGTCGACGGGGGCCCCGTTAGCGACATCAACCTGGAATGGGATGAGGACTTCGTGGGGCTGGACGGTGGTACACCCCGCACCTTCTCGCTGAATCTGGATCGGCTCTCCCAGTTCGGCGGCTCGACCACAGTAACGGTCGACGGCCAGGACGGCTACACCTCTGGCCAGCTCACGGGCTTCACCGTGGACCCCGACGGCATGATGAAGCTGAACTTCTCCAACGGGCAGCAAGAGCCCATCTTCCAGATCGCCATCAGCAGAGTCAACAACCCGAACGGGTTGGAGCAGCTGGGGGAGAACTTCTACGGGGTGACGGGCGCCTCCGGTGAGGCCATCGTGGGCCGCGCCGGGCGCGAGGTGCAGACCTCCGTGGTACCGGGCGCGCTGGAGCAAAGCAACGTGGACCTGGCGGTGGAATTCACCGACATGATCGTCGCCCAGCGCGGTTACCAGGCCTCCGCACGGGTCATCACCACATCGGATGAGCTCCTCCAGGAAACGCTGCAGCTCAAGCGATAAGCACGTGACACGATGACCACGTGATACGATGACTACGAGCCGGTAAAGCGCCGAAACAGACGCCCTTGATCGGCGCTTCCTCTCGCACAAAGCCTCGCCCTCCCCGGCGGGGCTTTTTTCTTTAACTGCCCCCGGCGTATCCGATAAACAACCCTACGTCCCCGTGCAGCCCGCACGGGCGCTTCGCCGCTGTCCATTTCGCCTATCCCTTCCCTACCTACCCATGCAAGACCATACCGCACAGCACCAGGGCGACCTCCTCCAACTCGTCAGTTTTGTGATTCAGAACGAGGAGTTTGGCGTCGACATCCTCAAGGTGCAGGAGATCATTCGCCCGATGGACATCACCCGGGTGCCCAATGCCCCGGCGTTCGTTGAGGGCGTCATCAACCTCCGCGGCCGTATCGTCCCGATTGTGGACCTGCGGGCCCGCTTCGGGCTTCCGCCGCGCGAGCAAGGCAAGGACACGCGTATCGTCGTGGTGGAGCTGCACGAGCAGGTCACCGGCTTCATGATGGATGCGGTGAAGGAAGTCATCCGCGTGGACCAGGACGTGATCGAGCCGCCGCCGGAGCTGGCCATCGGGGTGGATACGGAGTACCTGAAAGGCGTGGCCAAGCTGGACGACCGCCTGCTGATTCTGCTGGATCTGGAGGAAGTGCTCTCGGACGACGAGCTGCATGCCGTGGCAGCTGCCGCGGATACTGCGGAGGCCCCGGCCCCCGATGCGGCGGCCGTCGCAGCCTAACCGTTCGTCCTCAACCACCCTCCCGCCTTTCTATGACGTCCGCGCTGAACCACTCCGACCCCACCGAGCGCATTGCGGCGCTGGATGCGCTGCACGACGCCCCCGACGCGCCAGCCGCCACCGCGCCCCTCCTGGCCGATCCGGTGCCCGCCGTGCGCGAGCACGCCAGCCGCTTGCTGAGCCAGCACGGAACGGCTGAAGCCGCCCGCGAGGCTGCTACCTACATCCGCAGTACCAACGTGGCGGCCCGCAATCTGGCTGGCGAGACGCTCATGCGGATGGGCGTGGTCGCGGTACCCGAGCTGCTGCCCTACCTGAGCGATCCAGACCAGGACGTCCGCAAGTTTGCGATCGATGTGCTGGCCGAGCTGCCGGCGGGCATCTATGCCCCTCGCATCGCGGAGGCGCTGGACGACCCCGACGCCAACGTCCGCCTCGCGGCCATCGACGCGCTGGGCGCGCTGGGCGCCACGGCCTATGCCGATGCCCTCACCGAGCGGTACGACACCGAGCCGCTGGCCCGCCCCAGCGTGGTGGAAGCGCTGGGTGCCTTTCAGCGCGCAGTGGACTTGCCCCTCCTCGAAACCGCCCTTACCGACGACAACCCGGTGGTGCAGCTGGCTGCCGCTGAGGCCCTCAGCCAGTTCGACACCCCCGAGGTGCTGTCGCTGCTAATGCGACAGCGCGAGGCCGTCCACCCAATGGCGCGGCCCGTCTTGCTGCAAGCCGTCGTGGACGTCCTCCAGCGCCATCCCAGCCGAGCCGCGACCCTGCCCGCTGCGCTGCACGCCGACCTCGTCGGCATGCTCGACGACCCCGACCCCACCTTTCAGGCCGTGGCCGTCGATGGCCTCTCCTTCTTTGTGAACGAGGGTGCGCTGGGCCCGCTGCTACAGCATACAGGGCGCTCCGATGCCCTCGACATGAAAATCTTTACCGCCCTCACCGGTGCACCAGCGCCCTTCACCGATGTACTGGAGGCCGCCTCTACCCGCGGCGACCTCCCCCTGACTACCGCCTGCACGTTTATCCTCGGCCTACTGGGCCAGGGCCGCGCCCCCGGGGACGCTTGGCCGGCCGTAGGCGCTGTGCTTACGGCCCACTTCGATGCCCTCAGCGTCGACGATCAGCTCGCGGCGCTACACATCTGTGCCGAGCAGGGCCATGAGGCCTTGGCTCCCGTGGTGGAAGCCGCCATGCAGGTGCCGCAGCCCGACGTCCGCAGTGTGGCAGAGCACACTGCCACGGCCTTCCCGGGGCTCTCCGCCGCTTCGCTCACCTCTTGATCCCGCTCCATGAGCATTCTTCAAAACATTCCTGTTGCGGGCCGGCGGCCGTCTAAGCTCGACGCCGCTACGTTCGAGACGCTGCGCGCTTTCATCTACGATAAGACCGGCATCTACTTTCAGGATAACAAGCGCTACCTCCTTGAAAGCCGCGTTAGTCGCCGCCTGAAAGCACTGCAGCTGGACTCGTTCGAGGCCTACGCGCGGCAGGTCACCACCCGGGGGCCGCGCGAAGAGCTGGGCCACCTGATCAACGCCATTACCATCAACGAGACGTTCTTCTTCCGCCACCAGGCCCAGTACGATGTGCTGGTGGACCACCTCATCCCCGCCCTCATCGGGGAGCGCGGGGAGCGCTGCCGGCTGCGCTTCTGGAGCGCGGCCTCGTCAACCGGCGAAGAAGCCTACTCGCTGGCACTGCTCTTTGAGGAAAAGGTAAAGCCCCGGTATCCGAACGTCCGCCTCGACATTGTCGCGACGGACATCGACACCAACGCCATACAGGAAGCCCGCGATGGGCTGTACAACAGCTACGCCACGCGAAACGTCCCCGAAGCCTGGCTCCGTAAGTATTTTACGGCGGAGGAACGGGGGCACCGCCTGAGCGCCGACATCCGGCGGCGCGTGCGCTTCAAACAGGTAAACCTGGCCGACCGCCTCGCCATGCAGCGCCTGCGCAATTTCGACGTCATCTTCTGCGCCAACGTGCTGATCTACTTCGACGACACGTCGAAGCAACAGGTGGTCGCTTCCCTGTACAACAGCCTGGGCGCGGGAGGCTACCTGTTCGTGGGCTTCTCGGAGTCGCTCTATGGCGTCACCCAGGCCTTCCATGCCGTCCGCATCGACAAAACGACCGCTTACCAAAAAGTGTGACCCGCCATGCCTTCAACTGTCCTGGTGGTTGACGACTCCACCGCCATCCGCAAGTTCGTGATGTTTGCGCTCCGTGCGCAAGGCCTCCACGTGGTAACCGCGCAAGATGGCCTCGATGCCCTCGAAACGCTCGCCCGCCAGTCGGTGGATCTGCTGATTACCGACCTCAACATGCCCAAGCTGGACGGCTTCGGGCTGGTGCGCAAGCTGCGCGAGAAACAGCAACACCACCGCCTGCCCATCATCATCCTGTCGTCCCTCGGCTCTGCATCCGACCGCACGGCCGGACTTAGTGCCGGCGCCGACGCCTACCTCGTCAAGCCCTTTGATCAGAACCGGCTACAGTATGAAGTAGCCAAGTTCGTCAACTAACCTCCGCCCCCTGTCCACCCAAAGCACCTGCCATCCCATGAAGTTTCTTGTTGTTGACGACTCCCCTACGATGCGGCGCATCGTGACCAATGCCCTCCGCGAGATCGGCTATGAAGACGTCGAAGAAGCCGGCGACGGTGAGGAGGCCCTCAAAACCCTCAACGCCGATAGCTTCGACTTCCTCGTGACCGACTGGAATATGCCCAACATGAACGGGCTGGAGCTGACGCAAACCGTACGGCAGCACGAGACCTACCACGAGATGCCCATCTTGATGGTGACCACGCGCGGCATGAAGGAAGACGTGGTGGCTGCCATGCAGGCGAAGGTCAACAACTACGTCGTGAAGCCCTTCACGCCGGAGGTCCTGCGTGAGAAGATCGATATGATCCTTAAAATTGCTTAAGCCCCATGACCTCTCCCCGATCGCTACACGACATTCTTGGGAAGCTCAACGAGCTGCGGGCCGTGTTTACGCTGGGCCAGCGGGCCGTACCCTTCATTGAAGAGGTGCTCGACTTCCTGCGCGAGATCGCCCCGCTCATCGAGGAGATCGATGCGTCCATGCGCGAGAGCACGGGCAAGATGCCCGGCGCGACCTCACAGCTCGAGAACGTGACCCACCAGACCGAGCTGGCGACGAACGAGATCCTGGATCTCGTTGATGCGGTTACGGCCAAGCTCAACAAGCTGGCGAAGACAAACGAGGCCGCCGCTGCCACCGTAGCCGACATCCGGCACGTGGACGCCCACATTGTGCGCATCCTCCGGCGCGCCCTCGCCGACCAGCCCGACGTGCTGGACCAGCTGAACACGCTCCACGAGCGCAAAAAGGACATGCGGCGGTCGTTGGAAGCCCAGACCGACACCCATCAGGCCGCGCTGCAGGACATCCGCGGGCGCATGAACCGCATCATGGTGTCGCTGCAGGTGCAGGACATCACCGCCCAGCAAATCGCCTCGGTGAACCATCTCATCGAGTCGATCCGCAACCGCATGGCGGTGCTCATCAAGCGGCTCGACTCCACACCGGTGGAGACCACCCCCGCCGAGGGCGCAAAGGAGCAGACGCTGGCCAACGGTCCGACCTTCGATGCAAACGCCCGCTACACCTCCAACCGGACCCATCAAGACGCCGCTGATGCGGTGTTTACCGATGACAAGGCGACGGATGCTACCCCCTCTTCGCAGGACGAGATCGATGCCCTGTTTAACAGCAGCTCCGCCACGCCCCCCCAGGACGCCTCGGCGCCTGCCAGCAACCCGCCGGGACCGACGGACGCACCAGACACCCCGGTCTCGCAGGATGACATCGACTCGTTGTTTGGCAGCAGCTCGGACGGCGACGCGGGCAGCCCTGCCTCCCAAGACGAGATCGACGAGCTATTTTCCGCCTGAATGCCCCACGCCATGGCCACGCCTCACTTTACCGACGACATGCAGCCCCTCGTAGAGAACTTCATCGTGGAAACACGGGAGTTACTCGACGACATTGAGCAAGGGCTGCTGCAACTGGAAACCAACGCCGACGACACCACGCTGGTGGACGCGCTCTTTCGAAGCGTTCACTCGCTCAAGGGCACGGCCGGCTTTCTTTCGTTGGAGCAGCTCTCCGTGCTTGCCCATCGGGTAGAGACCGTGCTGAAGCCGCTGCGTGAGGGCGCCATGCTCATCGACCCCGACACCTGGCCGGAGCAGCTGGATGTGCTCTTCGATGCCTTCGACCAGATGAAAGTGCTGGCCGCGCAGGTCGAGGACCGGGCCGTGGTGGTGCTGCCGCTGGACCCGCTGATGGAGGACCTGGAAGCCGTAGCCGATGGATCGTACGTGGAATCCTCCGCCGCGCGGGCCGTGGGCAACTTCCCCATCACCACGCCTGATGCCGCCGGAAGCAACGCGCAGCCGGTGAGCGCAGCACCGGCCGAGGCGGCCACCGAGACACCAGCTACAGCACCAGCTGACGCCGCAAAGGCAACCGGGGAGGCACCCGAAGAGGCGGCAGCCGAAAACAACGAACCCACAGAAACCAGCGGCGATACGGCTGCGGGGGAGGCGTCCACCGGCGGGCCTCAATACGCCGAAGGCGAGGTCATCGAAGAGCATGGCATTTATGCTGACGACATGACGGAGCTGGTGGAGAGCTTCATCGTGGAGACGCGGGAGCTATTCGACGGCGTGGAGGAAGGCCTCCTCCGCCTCGAAACCCACGCAGACGACGGCGCCCTCGTGGACGAGATTTTCCGTGCCGTGCACACCGTGAAGGGCACCGCCGGCTTCCTCTCGCTGGAGCAACTCTCTGACCTGACGCACCACTTTGAGGACGTCCTGAACCGCTTGCGGCGAGGCGAGCTGGACATCAACCCCGACACCTGGCCGGACGCGGTGGATGTGCTGTTTGCTGCCTTCGACCAGATGAAGACCCTCGTCCAGCAAGTCGGCGACCGCCGCCTCGTGACGCTGCCCATCGATCCGCTCGTCGACCAGCTCAAGGCCATCTCTGAAGGCTCATTTACCGGGAATGTGGACGCTGCCGGGCTCGTGGTAAAGGAAGGGACCCCCGAGGCGGCTGGCGCCGAAGCCGAGGCCACCTCCGAGACGGACCGCACGGGCAGCGCCAGCAATCCCAGCCGCCGCGCTAACGAGACCATCCGCGTAGAAGTCGACCGCCTGGACAGCCTGATGGATCTCGTGGGGGAGCTTGTCCTGAGCCGGAACCGCCTGCTCCAACTTACCACGGAGGCGCGGGGACAAGCCGACAACGAGGAGCTTACCAGCCAGCTTATCGACAACAGCGCACAGATCGACTTTATTACGTCCGAGCTGCAAAACGCCGTCATGCACACCCGCATGGTGCAGATGGGCCGCGTGTTTAGCAAATTCCCGCGCCTGGTGCGCGATCTGGCCAAGGAGTTTGACAAGGAGATCGACTTGGTGATCGAAGGCGAGGAAACCGAATTGGATAAATCGCTGACCGAAGAGATTGGCGACCCGCTGATCCACCTCGTCCGCAACGCTGCCGACCATGGCGTAGAGCAGCCCGCGGTGCGCGAAGCTGCGGGCAAGCCGCGCACCGGCACCATCCGCCTCTCGGCCGAGCATGAAGGCAACCACATCGTCATCCGCATCGTCGACGACGGCGCTGGCATTGACCCCGAGAAACTCCGCGCCAAGGCGATCGAGAAGGGCGTCATCTCCAAGCGGGAAGCCGAGGAGCTGAGCGAGAGCGAAACCTACGAGCTCATCTTCCGCCCTGGCTTCAGCACCGCCGCCACCGTCAGCCAGGTCTCCGGTCGTGGGGTGGGGATGGACGTGGTGAAGACCAACCTGACCAAGCTGAACGGCACCGTTGCCATCGACTCCGAGCTGGGCAAGGGCACGACCTTTACGCTGAAGCTGCCCCTCACCCTCGCCATCATTCAGGGCCTGCAGGTCCGCGTGGGGCAGGAGAACTTTGCTATCCCGCTGCATACCGTCGGAGAGGTCGTACGCCTCACGCCCGACACCGTGGAAACCATCAACGGCCGCGAGGTCACCCGCATCCGCGACGACGTGCTGCCGCTGATCCACGTGGGCGCAGAGCTGGACGTGACGGGCTACGACGACGACGCCGATGATGCCTACGCCGTGGTCGTCCGCCTGGCCCATCAACAGGTGGGGCTGGTGGTGAACGGCCTCATCAGCCAGGGCGAGGTCGTCATCAAGCCGCTCAACGGCTACCTGAAAAACATCCCCGGCATCGCCGGCTCTACGATCCTGGGCGACGGGCGCGTCATCATGATTCTGGATGTGGCCGAGTTTATCAGCCGCTGCAGCGACCGCGCCCGTGGCGTGCCAACCACCGCGTAAGCGCCACCGTTCGTTTCACCTCCTCCTTCGTTTTCTCATTCGTTCCATGATTCGCGTCCTGGTCGTCGACGACTCCGCCTTCATGCGCAAGGCCCTCTCCATGATGCTGGAGAAGGACCCCGGCGTAGACGTCCTCGACACGGCCCGTGACGGCGAAGAAGCCATCCGTAAGGTGCGCGCGCTTCGGCCCGATGTGGTCACGATGGACGTGGAGATGCCCCGCATGGATGGCATCACAGCGGTGCGGAAGATTATGGAGGCACATCCGCTGCCCATCCTCATGGTGAGCTCGCTGACGAAAGACGGCGCCCAGACGACCATTGATGCGCTTGCCGCCGGCGCGGTGGATGTGGTGGCCAAGACCTCCTCGTTTGTCTCGCTGGATATCACCTCCATAGAAGCCGATCTGCTGGAGAAAGTGAAGTCGGTAGCAAAGTCGCGCTACTTCAACCGCCGCACGGTGCGCCAGCGAAAACGACAGCAGCGCGCCGCCGGCACCGCTCCCACGGTACGGGCGCGCTCGGCCCGGCTGCTCGTCATCGGCATTTCGACCGGCGGACCACAGGCGCTGCAGCACGTAATCCCCAAGCTGCCGGCCGACTTCCCGTTGCCGGTGGCCGTGGTGCAGCACATGCCGCCGCACTTTACGCGCTCGCTGGCCAACCGGCTGGATGGCCTAAGCCCGCTGGAAGTCACCGAGGCCGCCGATGGCCTGTCGCTTGAACCCGGCCGCGTGGTTATTGCGGAGGGCGGGAGCCACCTCGTCTTCCGCCGCGGGGCGCAGCACGCGACGGTGCGCACCCCGGCCGCCCCCACCGATACCCTGCACCGGCCCTCGGTAGACGTGATGTTCTCCTCCGCCCATGCCCTCTTTGGCGGCGACGTGCTGGCCGTGGTAATGACCGGCATGGGGAAAGATGGGCTCGAAGGAACCCGCCTGCTCAAAGGCAGCGGCGCACAGGTGATCGCGCAGGATGAAGCCACCTCCGTCGTCTATGGCATGCCCCGCGCCGTCGTGGAAGCCGGCCTGGCCGACGCCATCGTCCCATTGCCGTCCATTGCCCAGACGATCATCACGTCGGTGGGGCATCGGCGCACGGCCTCGGCCTGACCCTTCCTGGTGCTGTAGGGCATCGGGGCGGTGCACGGGAATGATGCCGGCGGTGGTTGACAGCGGTGGTTTGCGGCGGCTGCCTGGAAGGGCCATGCGCCGCGAGCGCAGAGAAAGGGCCACCGCATCAGCGGGGCATTTAAGGCCCAAGGGAAGCTACCGATAACCGCTCCATATATGCATGCGCTTCACACACCATCGCTGACAGGATACCTGTAGCCGGTGTGGCTGCCTGCTTGCCTCGCTCATCCTGATTTCCGCCCTCGCATGGAAAAATCAACCCC
This sequence comes from uncultured Rhodothermales bacterium, assembly GCA_964345505.1. Classification (GTDB taxonomy): domain Bacteria; phylum Bacteroidota; class Rhodothermia; order Rhodothermales; family Salinibacteraceae; genus Tc-Br11-B2g6-7. The sequence goes on along the minus strand of CAYFRR010000057.1, from coordinate 3,567 downwards.
CATCGGCATCGGTGCCGGGCTCGTGTTGATCTACGGCGCGATCTTTCTGGGCGATGGCTGGCACATGTTTTTCGACGTCAACGCCCTCATCATTGTGTTAGGGGGAACCACGGCGGCTATCCTTGTCGGGTTTTCGCTCGATGAACTGCAGGACGTCATTCCCGGAGTAAAGCGCTTCTTCAACTACCAGGCCCCCGACCTCCGAGCGTACGTCGAGGAGTTCTCCGAACTCTCCCGCACGGCCCGGCGCGACGGCCTGCTGGCCCTCGACCGCCGCATTGACGAAGTGGACGATGCGCTGATGGCCTCTGGACTGGAGATGGCCGTCGATGGGCTGGACCTCGAAGAGATGGAAGAGCTCATGGATCAGCAGATCAAGGCCGAGCTGAAGCCGCAGCAGCAGCTCTACAAGTTCTTCTCGAATGCCGGCAACTTCGCACCGGCGTTTGGCATGATCGGGACGCTCATTGGCCTGATCCAGATGCTGCAGAACCTGGAGGACCCCAGCGCCATCGGTCCCGCCATGGCCGTCGCCATGATTACCACCTTCTACGGTGTGCTCCTGGCCAACCTCCTGTTTTTGCCCATTGCCGTGAAGGTAAAATCCCAGATGCAGGAGCTACTACAGTCACGCATGCTGGTCCGCACCGGCATTATGGGCATCGTCCAGGGCGACGCCCCAAGCATGATCGAGAAGCGGCTTATCCTCTTCCTGAAGGATGCCGATAACGAGGGCGGCAGTGCCGACGAGACGCCGCTCTCCCGCGCTGCGTAACGCACCCGCTCCTCAACCCGCCCGCTCCTTTGGCTACGGATCTCGACATGTTTCAGGACGACGACGAGCCCTCGGCGCCGTTCTGGATGACCACCTTCAGCGACCTCGTAACCCTGTTGCTGGCTTTCTTTGTAATGATCGTGGCCATGTCAGAAGTGGAGGTTAAGAAGTTCAAAGAGGCCCTTAGTTACTTCCAGGGCCGCACCGGCATGTTGCAGGGCGAGATGGTGCTCAGCACCGTAGGCACGCAACAGCGGCAGTCGCAACACGAAGTCTCCGCCGAGCAGGCTGAGCGCTACGAAGAGCTGCTCAAGTATTTAGAAGAAACCGACCTGGACGACAAGGTGGAGGTGCAGCTTACGGAAGAAGGCCTGCACATAAGCATCACCGACTCCGTCATGTTTGCGTCTGGCCGTACGCAGCTGGTCGAGCCCGCGCGCACCATCCTGCGCCGGGTGGCCGGGGTGCTGCGCGACGACGTGGGCTCCGTCGTCATCGAGGGCCATACCGACAACCGCCCCATCCGCAACGTGCGCTTCCCCTCCAACTGGGAGCTCTCGGCGGCTCGGGCGACCTCCGTGGTGCGCTTTCTGGGCGAAGAACGGTTCGGCCTGCCGCCCGAGCGCTACGTGGCCATCGGCTACGGCGAACACCATCCACGCGACACCAACACCACCCCTGCGGGCCGCGCCCGTAACCGACGTGTAGACATTCTCTTTTCTTGGGAGCCATGGCAGATCAAATCGACCCCGCAACCGACGAGCAGCAACCTGCTGCAGAACCTGGAGCCGACGGAACCGACGGAGTAGCAGGCACCGGCCGCTCGCGGATGCTGCTCGTGGTCATGGTCCCGCTCGTCTGCACCATGCTGGCGGGCGGGGCCTACCTGGCCGTGACCCAGTATCCGGCGCTTTCCCAGGCCAGCGCCAAGCTGGGCTACGACCCCAGCCCAGCCCCAGACTCGCTCATCGAGTATGGCGTATTTCTTGAATTGGAGAACCTTGTCGTGAATCCCGACGGCTCCGATGGTCGCCGCTACCTCATGGTGAGCATTGGGCTTGAAGCCGAACAACAGGCTGTTCTCGACGAAACAGAATCCCGTGACATCGTCATTCGAGACCTTATCATCCGCTCCCTGAGCAATCGCACCGCCGACGAACTCTCTGACATCAAGCGCCGTGAGGAAATAAAAGAGGCGCTGGTGGAGGAAATAAATACCGTACTTCGTCAAGGCGAAATCACCCGACTCTACTTTACGGAGTACGTGTTGCAGTAGCCCCGCCGGCGGTGGCCCCTTCCTTATGTCCAAACCCCTAAGCCAACAAGAGATTGACGCGCTGCTGTCCGTGAAAGACGACGGGGACGGCGGAGGGGAAGGCTATGACCTGGGCATGCTGGGCGGCTCCAGCGCCGACGATGACGACCGCATTCAGCCGTACAACTTTAAGCGGCCGCGGCTTTTTTCACAGGAGCAGATGCGCGTGCTCACCTACGTGCACGAGTCGTTCGCCCGCGACCTCTCCGTCTACCTCTCCGCCCAGCTCCGCACCATTGTGGAGATCAGCCTGACGGCGGTCGATCAGGTGCTGTACTCCGAGTACGTGATGTCCAGCGCTGCCCCCTCGGCGCTCTACGTGGTAGAGGCGCAGGAGCTGAACCACAACGTGGTCTTTGAGATCGACCCCTCGCTGGTGATTTACACGGTGGAGAAGCTGTTTGGCGGCCCGGGCGAGTTTATGCAGTCCTCGCGCGAGGTCTCGCAGATCGAGCAGCGCATCATGAGTAAGGTGATGGAGCGCGCCTTCCGCGAGCTGGAGCAGTCGTGGCAACAGGTAAACGAGCTGCGCCTGGAGGAGGTCGCCTTTGAGTCGAATGCCGAGTTTGTACAGATCATCCCGGGCGTGGAGCCGGCCCTGGTGGCCACCTTTGAGGTATGGATCTACGAGCAGCGGTCGTTCCTCAACATCTGCTATCCGTACATCATGCTGGAGAAGATGCTGGGGCGCGCGGGGCTGAAGCAGTACATCTCCAGCGCCACCTCCCCGGCACCGCCGGAGGAGCGCGCCACCTTTGAAGACGGCCTGCAAGACGTAGAAGTAGAGCTTCGCGCCGAGCTGGGCCGGAGTACCCTCCCGCTGACCGAGCTGCTGGCCTTGGAGGCAGGTGACGTCGTTCCGCTCCAGCGCCGCACCACCGAGCCCATGCGCGTGCTGATTGGCAGTGCGACCAAGTTTAAGGCGTCCGTCGGGAAGACCGGCAAGTACCGCGCGCTCCGCATCCTCGATGTTTTTGAAACCCCTGCCCCACCCGTCCTCCATGACACAGACGATGCTTGACACCGCGCTTGATGAAGCCCAGCAGGCGCTAAACGGCTTTCTGGGAACGCTCCTTGGCGACGACGAAGAAATCGTGGCCGAGGACCCCGCCCCCATGGCCCTGGAGGCCCTTCAGGCCAATAAGGAAGGGTATCTCCTCGCTGTCGGTACGCCTGAGGGCGAGGCCCCGCCCTTTGTGGTGATGCTGGCCCCGTCGCTCGTGCCGCTGATTTCGGAGCCCATGATTGGCGAGGCCATGACGCCCGACGACTCCGGGGCGGCCGATCTCTTGCAAGAGGTGCTGGCGCAGGCCCACGGTGCTGTCCGCTCGCATCTCTCCGGACACGACGTGACGCTGCCCGCCGCTACGTTTGAGCTGGTGGCCGACGGTAGCGCGCTGCCTGCGGCGGCTCTCCCGGAGACCCTCACCCGCATCAGCTTTCGGTTTGCCTCCAACCCGCACCAGGATGGTCACCT
>CAYFRR010000056.1:2947-16210 GCA_964345505.1 uncultured Rhodothermales bacterium | reverse complement strand
CGCCTGCTTTCGCCGCATCGTTACGGCCCGTGCTACGCCTCACCGGAACGGACCACGCGTCGCGGGGTCGAGACTACCCTTGATTCCTGCGTTCTGTCCCGCCTATTCGTCATGGAGACCTCCCACCCTACTCCCGTGCACCTCGTCACTGGCGCGAATGCCGGTATTGGGAAAGAAATCGCGCGCGCACTGGCCCGGAAGGGCGCCCGCGTCATCTTCCTCTGCCGCAGCGAGGAACGAGCACGCGCGGCCATGGACGAAATCGCCGCTGACACCGGCAATGATGATCTGCATCTCGTGCTGTGCGACCTCTCCCGGCAGGCCGAGATCCGGGCGGCTGCGGAGGAGATCATCGACCGGTTCGACCGGCTCGATGTGCTGGTGAACAACGCGGGCGTCTACCTCACCGACTTCGTGCTGACGGTGGATCAGCTGGAAAAGACCTGGGCCGTGAACCACCTGGGGTATTTTCTGCTGACCAACCTGCTGCTGGATCTGCTCAAGGCCAGTGCGCCTGCCCGCATCGTCAACGTAGCCTCGGATGCCCACCGGGATGCCACTATTGACTTCGATAACGTCAATGGAGAGGAGGGCTACAACTGGTACACCGCCTACGGGCAGTCGAAGCTGGCCAACGTGCTCTTCACGCGTGGGCTGGCACGGCGGCTCGACGGGACGGGCGTAACGGCCAATGCCCTGCATCCGGGCGTGGTAGCGTCGGAGATCTGGAATCGCAATTCAGATTGGGTCTCGTGGTTGATGCGGCTCTTTACACCGTTCTTCCGAAGCCCAGAAAAGGGCGCCGAGACGGCCGTGTACCTGGCCACGTCGCCAGAGGTCGCGGGGGTCTCGGGGCACTACTTCAAGGATTGCGCGGAGAAGCGCCCGGCTGAAGCGGCGCAGGATGAGGCCGTAGCGCAGCGGCTGTGGAAGCTGAGTACGGCCCAGGTCGGTGACGTAGCGCCGCTAACGCCGCACCCCTGAGCACCTCCAGAGGCTGCGCGAAAACCGTGTGGAAGGAGCCGGCTGCGCTCGCAACTCTCCGGCGCCACCGCTATGATGTTAGGGTAGCTTCTCCCTTCTGCTGCACTCCTACTGCTTACCCCACCGCACTCCTGTGACCGTTGATGTTGTGGTGCCGGTCCCCCTCGACCGCACGTTCACGTACCTTGTACCCGACGCCCTCACCCCTGACATCGCCCGCGGCGTGCGGGTGCTCGTCCCGTTTCGGCAGCGCAAGCTCACAGGCGTGGTGGTGGCTGTGGCGCCCGACGCCGACGGCTCCACCCTCGACTTCACAGCCAAGCCCATCGCCGACGTCCTCGAGGTCACGCCCGCCCTCACCGACGAGATGCTTCGCCTCACGCGCTGGATGGCCGACTATTACGTCTGCGGCTGGGGCGAGGTGGTGCGCGCCGCCCTCCCCAGCGGCACCGAGGTGGCCACCGAGCGGCGCCTGGCGCGCACGGACGCCGCCATACCGAGTACCTGGACAGACCACAACCGCGCGCAGGCTGTGCTGGAAGATTTGGCCGGCCGCGACGACACGACGCTTACCGGCCTCCGGCAGCGCGTAGGGCCCGTGCCGCTGCGCCTCATCCGCAAGCTGGCGGACGACGGCCTGCTTACCCTCACGACGGGCCTCTCGGAAGCCTCCGTGCAGGTAAAGACGGAGACGCACCTCCGCCTGGCCGCACCGTTTCAGACCGCCAGCGCGGTGCGCGATGCGCAGGAGCAACTGCGCGGCGCCAAACAGCGGCTGGTGCTGGAGGTGATGGCCGGGTTTCGGGCGGAGGGCGTCAATACGCCCCGCCAAGCCGATGTGGTGGAGCGCGCCGAAGCGAGCTACAGCACCATCCGCCGCCTCGTGGAGATGGGCTTGCTGGAGTCGGTAACGCAGCAGGTAAACCGCTCGCCGCTGGACGACCTCGCCCCGCCCAGCCCTCCGCCCGACCATGCCTTCCATCCCCATCAGGCCGCTGCGCTGGAGGCCATCGAAGAGGCCATCGCCGAGGAGCGCTTCGAGAGTTTCCTCCTGCACGGCGTCACCGGCAGCGGTAAGACGGAGGTGTACATCGCTGCGCTGAAGGCTGTGCGCGCGCGGGGCAAGACGGGCATCATCCTGGTGCCGGAGATCGCGCTCACGCCGCAGACCGTGCAGCGCTTCCGCGCCCACTTCGGCGACCATATCGCAGTGCTGCACTCGCGTATGAGCCTGGGCGAGCGTTTTGACGCATGGCGGCACCTGCGGGATGGTCGCTACGACATCGCCATCGGCCCTCGCTCGGCGATCCTCGCGCCGCTCGATAACCTCGGGCTCATCGTGGTTGACGAGGAGCACGAGCCGTCGTACAAGCAGTTCGACCCCGCTCCCCGCTACCACGCCCGCGATGTGGCGGTAATGCGTGCCCACATGAACGACGCGGTGGTGGTGCTGGGCACCGCCACGCCCAGCGCGGAGACCTACACCAACGCCGAGCACGGGAAGTACACCCTGCTGCCGATGCCCGAGCGCGTGCCGAATGCTGCCGGTGTGGCCGTCACCATGCCATCCGTGGACGTCGTAGACCTCACGCTGGAGCGGAAGAAGCATCGGCTGGAGGGCGCAATCTCGGATACGCTGTATGAGGCCATCGCGGCGCGCCTTGATCGGGACGAGCAGGTCATCTTGCTGCAGAACCGCCGCGGCTATGCGCCGGTCATCGAGTGCGAGAACTGCGGCTGGGCCCCCGGCTGTAGCGATTGCGCGGTGACGATGACGTACCACAAAGCCCGCGGGCATCTGCGCTGCCATTACTGCGGGCTGGCCGAGCGCCTCCCCCGCGCCTGCCCCGAATGCGGGTCGGACGAACTCACGCAGATTGGGACGGGCACGCAGCGCGTGGAAGAGGAGCTACAGGAACGCCTGCCCCACGCCCGCATCCTCCGCATGGACCTCGATACCACCAGCCGGAAGAACGCCCATCACGACATCCTCGACCGGTTTCGGCGGGGCGCGGCGGATGTGCTTCTGGGCACGCAGATGGTCGCCAAAGGCCTGGACTTTCCGCGCGTCACGCTGGTGGGGGTCGTCAGTGCGGATGTGGGATTGCTGCTGCCGGACTTCCGGGCGGAGGAGCGCACGTTTCAGCTCCTCACCCAAGTGGCCGGGCGGGCCGGGCGCGCGGAGCTGCCGGGCACGGTGCTGCTGCAGACGCGCAATCCCGAGCACCCGCTCTTCCACGCCGTGACGAGGCACGACTACCACGACTTCATGGCCTACATCCTGAATGAGCGGCAGATGCTACGCTATCCGCCCTTTGCCCGCCTGGCGGTGGTCGAGTTTCGCGGGCCGAAGGCGGCGCGCGTGGAGGAGGTTGCCCGGCAGTGGACCGGGCAGCTGCGTCAGCGGGCCGAGCAAGCAGACGGTCCGGTGGAAGTGCTCGGCCCCGAGCCGCCCATGGTGGGGCGCGTCAAGAAGCAGTTCCGCTACCATACGCATGTGCGCGTGCCCCGCGTGGCCGATGCGCCAGCCCTGCAACCGCTCCTCCGCGCGGCCGACCAGGCCTTCGGCAGCCCACCTCGGGGCTATCACGTAGCCATTGATGTAGACGCCCTGGGCCTCTTCTGACCGCCGCCGAGCGGTCGTGCTACGCCGGCAACGGCGCCGGGCCCATCTGGTAGATGGCGGCTGCCCACGTCAGGCCCGCGCCGAACGCCACCAGCGCCAGCGTATCGCCTGGGGCCACACGGCCGGCGTCGAAGGCTTCACTGAGCGCCAACGGCACCGAGGCCGCCGACGTGTTGCCGTAGCGATCCACGTTCACGACTACCTTCTCCGACGGCAGCCCCGCCTCTCGCGCCGCCAGGTCAATGATACGGGCATTGGCCTGATGCGGCACAAACAGGTCGATGTCGTCCACGGTAAGATTGGCCTTGCCGAGGGCTTGCTGCAAGGAGGAGCCCACCACCCGGGTGGCAAACTTGAAGACCTCCCGGCCATTCATCCGCAGCCCGCCCTGCTCTTGCTCAAGCGTCGCTCTCGTCGTCGGCTGCGCCACGCCACCAACCGGTATGATGAGATGCTCCGCCTTGCTCCCATCCGATCCCAGGACGTGGCCCAGCAGGCCACAGCCCTCGGCCTCTGTAGCCTGCACTACCACGGCCCCAGCGCCGTCGCCAAACAGCACACACGTGCTGCGGTCGTTGTAGTTGATCCAGCGGGAGGTCAGCTCGGCACCAATCACCAACACGGTGCGGCACGCCCCTGTGCTGATGAACTGCTGCGCCGTGACCAGCGCGTACACGAAGCCCGTGCACCCTACCGTCAGCTGCATAGCCCCCGCCTGCGTAGCGCCGATGCCCTCTTGCACCTGGCTGGACACCGGAGGCGTAATGTAATCCGGGCTGGAAGAAGCCACGAGCACCAGGTCCACCTCGGCCGCCGCTACGCCCGCTCGCTCCAGGGCGCGTTGGGCGCAGGCGATGGACATAGTGGCGGTCGTTTCGCCGTCGGTGGCGTGGCGCCGCTCGCGGATGCCGGAGCGTTCGCGGATCCATTCGTCGCTGGTGTCGACGCGCTGCGCCATGTCGTCATTCGTGACGACGTTATCCGGGACTTCATGGCCCCAGCCGGTAATCGTAGAAGAAATCATGGGGAGATATATAGAGGTAAAAAAGCGCTTCCTAAAAGCCCATGGCCTACCGGCTGGGGGCTTCGGTGTTCGGGCGCATGTTGCCCAACGCGCCAAAAACGCCCTACGATTTCCCCCGAGCACCCGAAGGAAAGATGACGTCGGAGGACCGCCCCTTCCGCGCGCCCTGCACCAGGGCCATGTCGGTGGAAGTCGCAAGCTCCTGCACCGAGAGTGGTTTGGAGAGGTAGTAGTCAGCCCCGGCCATTTGGGTCCGCCGTTCGCCGTAAGGACAGCAGCTGCCGCATCAGGCCCGCCCCCCGTTCGGCGCCGGAGGCCAGGGCCTGGAGGAGGCGCTGCGAGCGGTCATCTGAGGCGCTGGCCTCCAGCAGCTCGAGCGACATCAGGATCGGGCCCAGCACGGCGTGTTGAGCACATCGTAGGCCCGCAGCGCGTCGAGCCGCTCCGCCTCATCAGGGGGGTACGGAATAGCCAATACAGAACAATACAGATGAGAAGATGAGTACTGTGGGCATCGCGCAGTAGGCACCAGCATTTAATCCGCAGCGATGGTTTTCCGCAACGGAGCCGTCACGTACCGCACCGGGGACATGCGCGCCAAAAAACGATGCGAACCACATGCCATCCAACGGCTGGACATCATGTATCCAGCGACCGACGAGGCCCCGGAAGGTCACTCGCTGCCGCGCCTGGGCGAACTGCAGTTTCCCTTAGCAGTTGCTATAACTGCTGGTTACACTTTTTGCGGCAAATGTCGATACAAAACAGCGCCTTACACCTGCCGTGTACCCTACGCTACTCACATGCCTGGCTACAGCGCGCGCGGCCTGCTCCTGATTGACCTGTTACACTATGGATCAACGCCCTTCAGCCTCCCCCATGCATGCCTCCAGCGCATACGACGCCGTGCAGTCAGCGGCAACTACAGCAGACGCAACAGTGCCTCCAGCGCTGAAGCGGCTGCTGCGTCTGGCCCAGCACAGCCTTGCCGCCGAGGGCATCGGCCTCTTCTCTACCGGTGCTGCAGGCACCTGGCGTTCCGTGCTGACTCATCCGGCAGACGCTAAACCACCTCCTACACAAGCGCTGGCTGACGCGGAGCGCGCCCAGGATGCCCCGCAGCTTACCGCGTGGCACGATACGGTCGCCGAGGGGTCTCGCACCGGGTTCGCGTTTCCGCTTCCCGTTGCATCAGCCCAGGCGCCCGTTGTCCTGGCGTGCTGGAGCTCCGCCGAAGAGGCTCCACTCGCCGAGGACGCCCTCTGGCAGGACTGGGCCGCGAGCCTGGCCCGGGTCCTTCCCACAGCGCATGCGCAGCCGCCCCACATCGCCGAGGGGCTGGCCCAGTTGACGATCAACGTGATGCGGCAGATGGCGTCGGGGGCTCCGCTGCGCACGGTGCTGACGGAGCTGATCGAGCGCTTTGAGGATCTGGTGCCCGGGCTCCATGGCTCGGTGCTGCTGCTCAAACCCGACGGGAAAACCGTGCGGCACGTGGCGGCACCGCGGCTGGCCGATAGTTTCTGCGCGGCCATCGATGGCGGTTCCATCGGCGAAGGCCAGGGCTCGTGCGGCACGGCGGCCCACCGCGGCACGCCAGTCATTGTTGAAGACATCCGCACCAGCCCGCTCTGGACGGACTACCGCGATACTGCCATGCGGCATGACCTGGCCGCCTGCTGGTCGTATCCCATCAAACGCACCACTGGCGAGGTGCTCGGCACCCTGGCCATGTACTACCGCCAGCCCCGACGCCCGTCTGCTGATGAGCTGCGCCTGGCCTCGACCGTAGTCCACCTGGCCGGCCTGGCGATTGAGCGCGTTCAGCTGGAACATGCGCTCGCCACCCACAGCGACCGCCTGGAGCTGGTCATTGACGCAGCAGCACTGGGCATCTGGGACTGGAAGGTGGGCCATGACGTCACCTACAACGACCGGTTCATGGGGATGCTGGGGCATGCGCCGGGTGAGGTGCCGTACGGCCTCGACACCTGGCTGGACCTGGTGCACCCGAACGACCGGGCCACCGTGGAGGCTGCCCTGCAGCCCTACCTGGAGGGCGAGGATGCCAGCGGCTATGCCGTCACCTTCCGCGCCCAGCATCGCGACGGGCATTATGTGTGGCTACAGGATGAAGGACGTGTGGTGGAAACAGACGACGAGGGGCGCCCGCGCCGCGCTATCGGCATTCGACAGGACATTACCGCAAAGAAGCGGTCTGCCACCCTGATGCAGCGCCTGGGCCATATCATGGACCGGTCCGCCGAAGAGATCTATCTGATTGACGTTGAAACCCTGCAGTTTGCGTTCGTCAACACCGGAGCCCGCCAAAACCTTGGCTACACGTCCGAAGAACTCACCGCCATGACGCCGGCCGACATCAAGTCGCTGGGAGAGCCCGAGCTACGGGACTTGATTGCTCCGCTGCATCAGGGACAGGACGTTGTTGTGCTCAAAACGCGTCACCAGCGAAAGGATGGGACGGAGTATCCTGTCGAGATCCACGTGTACCTCATCGAAGGCGGTGGGGCGCCGCTCTATGCTGCGTTCGTCACGGACCTGACGGAGCAGCGGCAGCACGAGCAGACGCTCATTGATGCCCGGCACCGCGCCGAGCAGGCCCGCTATAACGCCGAACTGGCCCGGGCCCGCGAGGAGGAGCTGCACCAGCTCAAGACGTCCTTCCTGGCCAACATGAGCCACGAAATCCGCACACCGCTGACGGCCATTATCGGCTTTGCGGACGTGCTTACGGAGGAGACGGAAGGCCACGCGCAGGAGTGTGCGGAAACGATCCGCCATAGCAGCGAGCGCCTGCGTGAGACGCTGACTTCGGTGCTGGACCTGGCCCAGCTGGAGAGCGAATCGTTCACCCTGCGCCCGTCCCGCGTGGATGTCACCACCGCCGTAGAGGACACCGCCCGCATGTTCGTCCCCCTCGCCGAGCGCAAGGGGCTGACGCTTGACACCGAGGGGCCATCGCAGCCGCTCTATGCCCACCTCGACGGCGCCGCGCTGGGCAGGATTCTCGCAAACTTGGTATCCAATGCCGTCAAGTTTACCGACGAAGGGCAGATAACCCTCCGGGTAGCCGCCACGGAAACGCACGTTCAGTTGGACGTGCAGGACACCGGTGTAGGCATCAGTGCCGAGTTTTTACCACAGCTGTTTGACGATTTTAAGCAAGAGTCACGCGGTTTCACGCGTGCGTACGAAGGCAATGGTCTCGGCCTTGCCATCACCCAGAAACTGGTATCTCTTATGGATGGCACGATTACCGCCGACAGTACGAAAGGCGTTGGCAGCACTTTTTCCGTCCGGCTTCCGCTTCGCCCTGCCTCTGCTATGACTGATTCACCCACCGCCCTGCCCTCCCTCCTGCTTGTGGAAGACTCGCAGGAGGCACAGCAGCTCATCGATATTATTCTGGCTGATGCCTTTACCGTGGACATCACCGACAATGTGGAAGACGCGCTGGCTATGGCTGAGGCTATGACCTACGACGTGTGTTTGATCGACGTGCACCTGCGGGGCGACCGGGGCGGGACGGACCTCGTACACGTCCTCAACGAGGATCCGGCCTACGCAGAGGTGCCGAAGATTGCCTGGACGGCATTTGCGCTCCCCGGCGACGAGGAGCGCCTCCTCGCCGAAGGCTTTACCCATTACCTCTCCAAGCCTACGCGCCGGGCCGATCTCCTGGGGCTCCTGGATGAGGCGATGGACAGGGATGCGTAGCGTTCTACACGTGTGCCTACGAGCGCATCAGCGGTAGGGCTCAGGGTCAACGCCGAGGCGGTTCATGCGTGCGTGCAAGGTGGTGCGCTTGATGCCCAGAAGGGCAGCGGCCCCGTCGGCGCCGCCGATCACGCCCCCCGTGCGATCCAATGCCTCCTGGATGTGGTGCCGCTGGGCCTCTTCCAGCGTCGGGAATCCGTCGCGCATGCCGTCCTTGGTAGCGCCTTTCTGGGCGCCGTTGGGGAGCACAAGCCCCAGCTGGTCGGCTCCGATGGGCGCCTCTGGCGACGCCAGGATAACGGCGCGCTCTACGATGTTGGCCAGCTCGCGCACGTTGCCTGGCCAGGTGTACGCCGCCAGGCGCTCCATGGCCTCGGCAGTGAAGCCCTCTACCGGCTTACCCATGCGCTGCCCAAATTGCTCGCAGAAGTGCGCCGCCAGCAGCGGCACATCGCCCGCCCGCTCCCGCAGCGGGGGCACCTCGATCGGAAAAATGTTGAGGCGGTAGTACAGATCGGAGCGGAACCGCCCGGCGTCCACCGCGGCATCTAACGCGCGGTTAGTGGCGGCCACCACGCGGACATCCACCGCGATGGTCTCCGTGCCCCCTACGCGTTCAAACTCCTGCTCCTGGAGCGCGCGCAGCAGCTTGGCCTGCGTCTCCAGCGGCAGCTCGCCCACCTCATCCAGGAAGAGGGTGCCGCCATCGGCCAACTCGAAGCGGCCTTTGCGCTGGTCGATGGCACCCGTGAAGGCGCCCTTCTCGTGGCCAAACAGCTCACTCTCGATCACGTCGCTGGCCAGCGCCGCGCAGTTGACTTTCACCAGCATCTCGTCGGTGCGCGGGCTGTAGCGGTGCAGTGCCCGCGCCACCAGCTCTTTGCCCGTCCCCGTTGCGCCCGTTACGAGCACAGTGGCATCGGTAGGGGCGACCTTGTCAATCGCCGTAAACACCCGCTGCATGGCCGGCGACTGCCCCACCATCTCCTCGTAGGCATGCTCCGTCTGCAGTTCCTGCCGCAGGTACTGCGCCTCCGACTGCAGCTGGACGAGCTCCTCTTCGGCCTCCTTCAGGTCGTTGACGTCCCGCAGGATAAGCAGGAAGCGCTGGCGGCGCGGCAGAGCGATGACGGAGAGCGTAGCCTCTACCGGGAAGGGCGTGCCGTCGTTGCGCAGGGCCTGCAGCCCCTCCCCCTGCCCGAGGTACTGCCCGGTACCGCTGCTTGCCGGGGCGGCCGTGCCCCGGTCAGCGCTATCGCGGTCAGCCCCGTCCTGGTCGGCGGCATGGGCCTGCACGAAGGCACGGAGGCGCGCCGTCAGCTCCTCATCAAGCAGGGGTACGATGGAGCGGTCCTGCACCTCCGCGGCGGTGATGCCGAAGATCGTCTCGGCCGACTGGTTGAACAGCGTGATGCGCAGCTCGGCGTCGATGTTGATGATGGCATCGATGGCCGAGTCGATGACGCGCGTCAGTTGCGCCTCGCTCTCCCGCAACGCCTCTGCAATGCGCTTGCGCTCCTCAATCTCTTCCTCAAGCGCAGTGTTGGTTTCCTGAAGCTCGGCCGTGCGCTCGGCTACCTTTTGCTCCAGCTGATCGTGGGCGCGCTGCAGCGCCGCCTCGGCGGCCTTGCGGGCGCGTTGCTCGGCAGCCTCAGCCAGGGCCCGGCGCACGGCGGGAGCGAGCCGCGAGAGGTGATCCTTCAGCACATAATCGGTAGCGCCCTCCTTGAGCGTTTCGATGGCGCGCGCCTCCCCGATGGCGCCCGAGACAAACACGACCGGCACCTCGGGGCACCGCTCCTGCACCAGCGAAAGCGCCTCCATCCCATCGAACCGAGGCAGCGCATAATCCGCGAGCACGAGGTCGGGCGGCGGATCCAGCGCGTCCGTAAACGCGGCGCGCGTGGCGACCTGCTCAATGTCCGCCGCTACATCACCAGCAGAGAGCTCGCGCGCAACGAGCTCGGCGTCGGTCGCTACATCCTCCAGGTGCACAATGCGGAGCGGCGAGGCGGAAGACGGCTCCATGAGGCGAGGAAAGCGTAGAGGGGCGTCAGGCGTGGTGACTGAACGGCTCGTTGAGCTCGAGCCAGTACCGGCCAAGGCGCTGGACGGTGGTGGTAAAGTCGACGTAGTCTACGGGCTTTACGACGTAGCTGTTCGCGCCAAGCGCATAGCAGCGCCGGATGTCGACGGCCTCCTGCGAAGACGATAGAATGACGACGGGAATGGGCTGCGTGCGGGGGTCCGCCTTGAGCTGCTCCAGCACCTCCGCCCCGCTGAGGCGGGGCAGCTTCAGGTCCAGCAAAATAAGGCGCGGGACGTCTTTGATGGACCGGTGGGCGTAGGCGCCCCGGGCAAAGAGGTAGTCGAGGGCGGTCGTCCCACGGCGCGTAAGCGCAAGGCGGCCATCCAGCCCAACGTCATGTAGGGCGCGGCGCGCCAGCTCTGCATCGGAAGGCTGATCTTCGACCAGGAGAATGTCTGCCGTATCCGGCAGGGTGGCAGTTGTCGTCATACAGGCGTGGACTCGGGTACGTCGTCGAGAGCAAAGTAAAAGGTAGCGCCTTCACCGACCGTGCTCTCCGCCCAGACGCTCCCCCCATGGCGGGCGATGGCGCGGTGCACGATGGCAAGGCCGACCCCTGTGCCTTCGAAGTCTTCATCGTCGTGCAGGCGCTGAAACACGCCAAAGAGTTTATCAGCGTAGGCCATGTCGAAGCCCGCGCCATTGTCGCGCACGTGGTAAACCGGCGTCCCCTCTTGTATGTCGGCGCCCACCACAATGCGCGGCGCTTCCTCTTCGCGGCTAAACTTGAGGCTGTTGCTGAGCAGATTGGTGAGGATGGTCCGCACCATGGCAGGGTCGCCGGTGGCCTCCGGCAAGGTCTGGATGTCGATGGTGACCGCCGCATCGTCATGGATGCGGAGGAGCTCTTCCACAACGCTGCTGGCAAGCTCTTCCATGTCGATGGGCACCGTGCGCATGTCCTGCCGGCCCAGGCGCGAGAGCGCCAACAGGTCGTCAATGAGCTGACCCATCCGGCTGGCGCTGGTACGGATCACCGAGAGTAGGCGCTGGCCCTCATCGTCGAGCAGATCGCCATACTCTTGATCGAGGAGGCGAGAGAAGCCGTCGATGGCGCGGAGGGGTGAGCGGAGGTCATGCGAGACGGAGTAGGTGAACGACTCCAGCTCAGCCGTACGCTCGGCTACGCGCTGCTCCAGCACCTCGGCCTGGTGCTGCACCCGTTCCAGCAGACGCGCCTGCCGGATGGCGATGGCCACCTGGTCCGTTACCTCCCGCATCAGGTCCTGGTAGTCTTCCGTGAACACCCCCTGCGCCTCGTCGCCCAGGTTGATCAGACCGATGAGGCGGCCGTCGAGCAGCATGGGCAGGCTGATGAAGGAGCGGATTCCTTCGTTCTGGAGCCGTTTGAGCACCGGCGTAGCATCGACCGCCTGGAGGTCGTTGACCACCTCGGCGCCCCCCTGGTGGAGCCGCTCCGTAAGGTGGAAGGCCTCAATGGGGTAACGCTTCCCTCCTGCAAGCTGCGAGTCACTCTCGGTCACGGAGCCCAAGATCTCTCCTTCGCCCGCCTCGTGATCAAACACCACGATGCTGGCGCGCGTGCACGGCAACTGGGCCGTACAGCGCTGCAGGGCCGCATCAGCGATCGCCTGTGGCGACTCAGCGGCAAGGATGGCCCGATCAATTTCGTGCAGCGCCTCCAGGCGGTCAGCGTATTGCTGCAGGGCACGTTCCTGGCGTTTCTGCTCGGTGATGTCCTGGGCGATGCACGCCAGTCCGCCATCGCGCAACGGCGTCAGCGAAATCAGCGTGTCGACGGCATCGCCGGATTTGGTGCGCCCGCGCAGCTCGCCTGTCCACCGGTTTTCCTCCTGCAGCTGCGTAAGGGCCTCTGCCTCTACATGCTCGATCTGATCGTCCGCATACAACACCTGCCAGGATTCCCCTTTGATTTCCTCCGGAGCATAGCCGTAAATGTCCTTGTAGGCCGGGTTGGCGTAGGTGAAGCGGCCCTCCGCATCGTGAATGGACATCCCCACAATGGAGGCTTCCATGGCGGCCAGTTGCTTTTGCCGCCCCTCCTCGGCCTCCCGCCGCTCCTCCACCTCAGCCCGGAGGGCCGCATTGGCTTCGCGCAGCGCTGTCGTCCGCCGCTGCACTTCTTGCTCGGAAGCTGCGCGCTCCTTACGCAGGGCCTGCTCCATCGCCTTTTGCTCGGTGATGTCGATGAACACGCCCCAGTGGGCCGCTACAGCGCCGTCTGCATCGCGGATGGTGCGCACGGTCGTGCGGGCCCAGAAGACATCGCCTGCCTTTGTTTGCATCTGCACCTCGTCTTCTATCTGTGGCGCGCCCTCCTGCAACTTGCGCAGGGACACTTGCGCCCGGGCCTTCCCCTTTGGCGTGTCGGCGTACAATACATGCACCGGCTGCCCCTTCAACGCTTCCCGGGTGTAGCCGAGGCGCGCGGCCGCAGCTTTGTTCACACTCTTGATCCGCCCATCCGGTAAACCGATCACGTATGGCACCGGTGCATCTTCATACAGACGCGCCTGCTCAGACGGCGTAGGGGTTACAGCTTGCCGGTTAGATGAAGGAGCATCCGTCGTCATAAGGTCAGACACGTGTGGGATATGAGCACAAATACGGACGTCCAGGCATGCCCTTTAAATTCCGCAGGGGCATTGTCGTGAACGCTATGTTGGGAAGATGGACACTTCGTTACAAGTACCCACCCTAAACGGCGCAGGTTCGGCTGCGGAGTTACAAGCGGTGAAGTCGCGCTCCTTCGTGGAGTCGTCCAGAGGCTTCATTTTTATCACTACACGCCGCCAGATAACGGGGGATACCGACGGGGAC
>CAYFRR010000056.1:0-2847 GCA_964345505.1 uncultured Rhodothermales bacterium | reverse complement strand
GGTGAAGAAGGGCGGGCGGCATCCGTCGCAAAGCGATGCAGGACATACGGGACGCAAGGTAACGCCTGGCACGAACCCTCCATTATTCGCGGAGCGCCCAATCTCGCAGCTACAGGCCACCTTCAACATGACGATATATCGTCACCGGAGTCAATATGTCGACAGCTTGAGAAAATCAGCATAGCATCGCTGCGACTCACTATTTACTGTAAGCTGTTTCAAATTAGTTGTTTACAGCCAAGCGCGTGGCGGTGCCCACTGGCATGGCACGGGGTTTCCATGGGGAAAGGGTAGTTCGCGACGCGGCATCTGTTGCGTCCGCGCTTTTGCATCCACTCCCACACACCATTCCCCACCTGCTATGACGTCTGCATCCGCCACCACGACCACCACCGTCACGAAAACGCGCACCTCGACGCCCTGCACGGGCCGGCCCACAGGCGATGCGTTGGAAGCATTGCAAAACCGCGACCCGGAAGCGGTGACCCGCTGGATCTACAGCCAGCGCGACTACCTCCGCTCCGTGCTGGCCCGCTTCTCGCGCAACCCCTCCATGGCCGACGACCTGGTGCAGGAAGCCCTCTATCAGGCCCTGCGCAGCCTGCCTAACTTCCGCGGAGACTCCAAGGTTACGACCTGGCTGTACGTGATCGCGCGCAACGTAGCCTCGCAGCAGACGCGCCATTCGGATCGCTATCAGCCCTTCAGCTCAGACGACCTCGGGCGCATGGCCGTGACGACCGACGGCACGCTCACCTCCGCCACACCAGACGATGCAAACCCTGAGCGTGCCGCCGTGGGTCATGAGGAAACGGCGCACCTGCATCAGGCGCTACAGGAGCTGAAGCCTTCCTACCGCAAAATTATTGAGATGCGCGACCTGGAGGAGCAGTCGACACGCGAGACCGCCGAAGCGCTGGACCTTACCGAGTCGAACGTCCGCGTGCGGCTGCACCGGGCCCGCAAGAAGCTGCATCAGGTGCTGGCCGACCGGCTGCCGCATCGCGGTGCTGCGACCGTCCGTTCGTAGCTGGTGCGCGCGGAGCGATCATGGCGTAACAGTGGATCGTACGCTGTTACCTATGGGCTGCTCATTCATGGGCTGAGCCTATCGCGTTCCCACCCTCCTACCCTTGATCCTCATGACGAACTCGACAACGGCATCCTCCTTCGATCTCCTTGTGATTGGTTCTGGACAGGGCGGCGGCCCCCTCGCCGGAAAAGCTGCCGAAGCCGGCTGGCGGGTGGCCCTGGTGGAGCGGGCCCACGTGGGCGGCAGCTGCGTCAACGAAGGGTGCACGCCCACCAAAACCATGGTGGCCAGCGCCCGTGTCGCCCACCTGGCCCGCCGCGCTGCCGACTATGGCGTGGAGGCTGGCCCGGTATCCGTAAATCTGCGCACCGTACGCGAGCGGAAACGCGACATCGTGGAGAGCTTTCGATCGGGCAGCAAAAAGGGGCTGACCTCCAAAGACGGCCTCACGCTTCTGATGGGTGAAGCCTCCTTCACCGGGCCAGACACGGTCGACGTCGCCCTCAACGATGGGGGCACGCGTACCCTCACAGCCGATCGCATCGTAGTGAACACGGGCACGCGGCCATTCATCCCGCCGATCGAGGGGCTGGCGGACGTGGACTATCTGACGAACGCCTCGATTATGGAACTGGCGGAGGTCCCCGATCACCTCTTGGTGCTGGGCGGTGGGTACATCGGGCTGGAGTTCGGGCAGATGTTTCATCGCTTTGGCAGCGAGGTCACCATCGTGCAGCGTGGCGATCAGCTGCTGGACCGCGAGGATGCCGATGTGGCGGACGCTATCGCAGAGATTTTGCGCGCAGAAGGGCTTACCGTGCACCTCGGCACCGAGGCTTCCGCCGTCACCCAGGCCGCTGATGGCACGATAACGGTCACGGCCACACAGAACGGCGACACGGTGGACCTCACAGGGTCGCACGTGCTGGTTGCCACGGGACGCCGCCCCAATACCGATGCGCTTAGCCCCGAGGCAGCAGGCCTTACTACGGACGACCGCGGCCTCCTACCGGTGAACGAGCGCCTTGAGACGGACGTCGAGGGCATCTACGCCATCGGCGATGTCAAGGGCGGTCCAGCCTTCACGCACATCTCCTACGACGACTTTCGCATCCTAAAGACCAACTGGCTGGAGGACGGCGACCGCACCACCGAAGGACGGATGGTCCCGTACACCGTGTTCATCGATCCTCAGCTGGGCCGTATCGGCCTCAGTGAGGAGCAGGCGCGCACAGCAGGCCACAACATTCGCGTAGCACAGCTGCCGATGACGTCCGTCGCCCGCGCCCTCGAAACCGACGAGACGCGCGGCTTCATGAAAGCGGTAGTAGACGCGGACACGGATCAGATCCTGGGCGCCACCATCCTGGGCGTGGAGGGCGGAGAGATTGCCTCCGTGCTGCAGGTGGCTATGATGGGCAACGTCCCCTACACGGCGCTCCGCGACGGCGTCTTCTCTCATCCCACCTACACCGAGTCGCTCAATAACCTGTTTATGGCGATGGAAGGGTGACCGCTCCGCGGCGTGAACCCCCCAGTCCAACGGGCAGTGCACCGGGTTCAATCGCTGCTCTCCCCAACCCATCATCCTCGACCTGATCGAGGATCCATCAGATATTTCGGAATGCCCCAGACGCATCCGCGAATAGCGCCATGCTTCGTCTTCGGGCGCGAGGCGCCCTGCGCTCAGCATGACGGGGGGCGAGGCTTCGGATGCCTTCGGTGGGGGCGCGTGCCAAACAGCAACAGATAGCAGCCTCCTTCCCACCATCGCCCTGCGTGGCAACACCTGATGTCAAAATCGTGCCTGTAGC
>CAYFRR010000055.1:8986-16340 GCA_964345505.1 uncultured Rhodothermales bacterium | reverse complement strand
TGCCTTGTCAGCAAAGTATTCGTAGGGGATGGGCCGCAGCACTTTCACCGTGATGACGTGGTGGCCGTGGAGTTGGAGGCTTTTTTTGGGCAGGGCTTCCTTCGTGCCCGAGATCGCTATCGGTAGCAGGGGCGCCTGCTTCTCCTGGGCCAGCCGAAAGGCGCCCAGCTTGAAACGGCGCAGTTCGCCCGTCCGGGAGCGCGTGCCTTCCGGGCAGATCCACACGCTGCTGCCCTCCTTCAGATGCTGCCGGCAGTGATCCATCATCTGCTTCGCGCTCTCCGGGTCACCGCGGTGCAGCTTCACGTAGCGGTTCATGTACATATTCCACCCGATGAGCGGCACCTTGAACATCTCCGCCTTGGACACCCACTTGAAGTGCGTAAACAGCCGGAATGCCACCAGGATGTCGAGCGCTGACTGGTGGTTGGATACGATCACGTAAGCCTCGTCTGGGTCAATGTGCTCCCGGCCCTCTACCCGTACCTCCCACTGCGGATTGGTCCACAGGTAAAAGCTGGCCCAGAACGACGAGTATAGGTGGAGCCAGCGCAGGCGGCGGTCGAAGGGCACCGTGACGAGCCAGATCAGCACCGCCCCTACGTAGAAGAGGATACTGGTGACGGCCATGAAGAGCAGAAACCCGATGGAGGCAAGCTGGCGCAGCATGGGCAAAAGACGGCGACGATGATAACAGCTAAATGATAACAACAACAGGAGTATAGGCACGCCCGGTGCGGGCGAGGGTTCGGGTGGTGGCGCTTACGCAGGCGCTGCAAGCCCCAGCCGGTCCGCCTCGGCCTGCATCCCAGCGATAACCCGTTCGATGTGCACCTTGAGCGGCGGGCCGAGGGCTTCCGCCCCCGCACGGATGTGCTCGCGGTCCACCCCCGCGGCAAAGCGCTTATCCTTCAGCTTCTTCGTCACCGACTTCACCTTCATCCCTTCCAGCCGGGTGGGGCGCACGAGCGCTACCGCCGTAATGAAGCCGGCCAGCTCATCTACTGCAAAAAGGGTTTTGGCCAACAGCGTCTCGCGCGGGGCGTCGGTGTAAGGGGCATGAGCCAGGACGGCATCGCACAGGTCAGGTGGATAGCCCTGCGCGCGGAGCGTCTGCACACCCACGTATGGGTGCTCCTCAGGCGCCGGGTGGCGCTCGTAGTCCATGTCGTGCAGCAGCCCCGTCATGCGCCACAGCTCCTCATCTTGCGCAAACCGCTGCGCGTAAGCGGCCATGGCCGCTTCTACGGCATAGCCGTGCCGGCGGAGGCTGTCGTCTTTCGTCCAGGCATGGAAGAGGGTGAGCGCATCGTCGTAGGTAGGCATCGCAGCAGGAATACAGGCGGGAGAGGGCGCACACCCACAGGATACGAAGCCCAGCGGCGGGCTACAACAGGGCTGCGGCAGGATGGCCACAGGATAGCCGCCGCGCTACCGCCGCGCCACCGTGGCCTGATCGTTCAACGTCCAGTCGTAGTCAGCAAACGACACCGAAAACGCCGCCTGCTGTAGCTTGTGCTTGGTCTCTCCATCGAAGAAACCCGCGAGGTAGCATTGCAGCCCGGCCGCAGTTCCGCCGAAGTCGTCTTTGAACCAGTCAAAGACCGTCGAGAGGACGATTTCGTCGTCGCGCCCGGCAATCTGGTGGTGCTGCTCGTCGCGGATGAACGCCTCCGCCTGATCCTGCAGCTGCGCGTCGAGCCGTTCGCCGGTGTAGGCCTCCGCGCGGAGCGGGGGGCAGCTCATGGCTGCACACACGATGGCAAAGTGAAAGCGCGGGTCATCGAACCGGGCGTCGATGAAGTCGTGCTCCAGCTCGTCGAGGCTGAGCGTGTGGCCGGCCACCGTCCCCACCGGCTGCTTGAAGGGGTTCTCCTCGTGTGTGGCGAAGATGTCGTCCACCGGGTAGTGCCGAGCGATAAGATCCAGCGTGAGGGCATTGTAGGCGTTTATCCATAAGGCAAAGGCCGCGTCGTCGCTCAGGGCCTCTACATCCGCTTCCGCAAGCGCGTCGAGGTAGGGCTGCAGGGTGCTCTCGCGGTCGCGCGCCAAGCCTGCGTAGTCCACCATCCCCTCGGCATCCACGTAGGTGGAGAGGACGTCATCCAATGCCTGATGGTCGAATGAGGCTTCTTGGGCCGCCGTTGGACGGGCGGGCATCCACAGCAGGAGGCTACAGGCGATCACGCCAAGGGCCGTGCGGATCATGGGAAACGGGGAGAGATGAGCGAAGCCCGAGAGTGGTGGCCCTTACGTGCGGTGCTCCCGGGTGCCGTTACAGCCGCACAGGGAGTGTCCCCCTGAAACGCTTCGCAACCGGAAGCCCGGATGGGACGGAGCGGCACAAGAAGGCATCACACAGCGACCGGCGCCCGGATCGCGGGGTGCGGATCGTAGCCCTCGATGGTGATGTCGTCGTAGGTATACGCAGTGATGTCAGGCGCCGGGCGCAGGTGCAGCGTTGGGCGGGGCCGCGGCGTGCGCGTGAGCTGCTCTCGCACCTGGTCCAGATGATTAAGGTAGATATGGCAGTCGCCACCCGAGAAGATCAGCTCGCCAACCGCGTAGCCGGTCTGCTGCGCCAGCATGTGCGTGAGCAGCGCATACGAGGCGATGTTGAATGGCAGCCCGAGGAAGGAGTCGACGGAGCGCTGCTGCCACATGAGCGAGAGGCGCCCGTCAGTCACCACACACTGGAAGGCGTAGTGGCACGGCGGCAGCGCCTGGTCCTCCACCACCGGCGGATTCCAGGCTGATACGAGATGGCGGCGGCTGTGTGGCTTTTGCTGCAGCTGATCGACGAGCTTTCCGATCTGGTCGACCCCCCCGAAATCGCGCCACTGCTTGCCATAGACCGGCCCGAGGTCGCCCCACCTGTCAGCAAACGCAGCGTCGTCCACGATGCGCGCCTCGAAGTCGGCCTGCGACAGGGGCGCGTCGGGATGCGCCTCGTTGTAGCGCTTGAGCGGCCAATCCGTCCAGATCCGCACGCCCTGCTGCACCAGCGGCCGGATGTTGGTCTCCCCCCGCATGAACCACAAGAGCTCGTGGATGACGCTTTTCAGGTGGACCTTCTTCGTCGTCACGAGCGGAAACCCGTCTTGGAGGTCAAACCGCAACTGATGGCCAAACACCGCGAGGGTGCCGGTGCCGGTGCGGTCGGCCTTGCGCGTGCCATGATCGAGGATGTGCTGGAGGTACGTCAGGTACGGTGTCATCCGGAGCCTTCAACAAGAGAAAAGAGTGCAGCGGTAGCATCCCAAAATCCGCGCTCAGGCGCAAGGAAAAAACCTGTGCAGCCGGTGGGGCCGGGGCGCGCAGGGAACGCCCATTTCTGGGTGCCGTAGCCCTTTCTCCGCGCACCAGCGCTTACCCTTCCAACTGAATTTCGACCCGCATTATGGATCCGAATCTGCATCAGAAGCAGGCTGTAAACCACCTCAACCGGGTGCTGGGCTATGCGCCCATGGTAGCCGACGACGGGGCCG
Source organism: uncultured Rhodothermales bacterium (assembly GCA_964345505.1). GTDB lineage: Bacteria > Bacteroidota > Rhodothermia > Rhodothermales > Salinibacteraceae > Tc-Br11-B2g6-7. Next base: position 12,852 of record CAYFRR010000055.1, on the reverse strand, counting down.
CACAGGTGCACCTGACCGAAGAAGACTGGTGGGTGGTCGCGGATGCCCTCTTCAAGATGGACACCCCGGAGGAGATGCTGCCCGACGCCCTCGAATCGTACGGCTTGAAAAACGAGAACCGCACGATTCACTTGAAGACGGCGGATCTTGCGATTGACCTGGACATCATGTAAGCCCGCAGTCTAATCCCCGCAGCAGCAACGCCCGGCAGGGGCTTAATTGGCGTGGGCATTCAGGTGGAAGCGCGGCGTGTGGGCGCGGAAGCGTTCGCCGTTGAAGCGCTCCATCGTGAAGTAGCCCTCCATGGCCCCGCTCAGCGACTCCAGCACGCAGTAGCTGCTGTACTGGTGGGAAGTGCCGGGCTCCAGCAGTGGCTGTTGGCCCACGACGCCGTCGCCATTCACTTCCTGCACCTTCCCCTCGTCGTCCCAGATGCGCCAGTGGCGCCGCAGCAGTTGCACGTCACCGTCGCTTTCGTTGTCGATCGTGATGATGTAACCAAACACAAAGCGGCGCTCAAAGAAATCGGACTCGTGATCGAGATATAAGGGGCGCACGGTAACGGCGATGCCCTGCGAGGCAGTGCGGTACTGAACCATGGCGGTACGATAGCGGCAGGTGATAGGGAGCTGATAGGGCAAGATAGCAAAGACGACGAACGGGCCCGCAGGCCCTTCCACGCGGTGCGCAGGCGCTCGTCAGTTCTTCATGAGTTGCGCGCTGTGCACGGCGCGTGCCTGCTCCAACGCGGTTACGAGGCGTTCCACACGCGTGTCACAGACCGGGGCGTCCCACACGCCATTTTCCTTGAGGGCGCTGCCCACAATGAACCCGTCCACGTGGCTGTAGAGCGTGCGGACGTTATCCGGCGTGGTGCCGCTGCCCACCAGCAAGGGCAGAGTGCTGGCTTCGGCGACAGCCTTGAGATCATCGAGCCCAGGCGCGACGCCCGTGTGCCGCCCACTCACCACCACCGCATCGGCCTGGTGCATGGCCAGCCCCTCGGCCACCTCGCCAATGGTAAGGTCGGCCGTGAGGGCATGCGCGGCGTGCTTCTTCTTGACGTCTACGAAGATCGGGATGCCGTTGGCACCAATCTGGTTGCGGTAACGGATGACCTCTCCAGCCGATGCCTCTGCCATGCCTTTGTCGGCTACGTGGGCGTGCGTCCAGCCCTCTGCCCGCACGAAGTCGCACCCAGCGGCCTGCGCCACGGCCAGCGCCGTCTTGTTGGCCTGAAAGAGGACGTGCAGCCCTACGGGAGTGTACCGCGCCCGGCGCTTCACGGCGTAGGCCACGCGGGTCATGTACGCGGCAATTTCCGGCCCCATCTCGCGCTCGTGCACACACGGGAAGTCGTGCATGTTTTCAATCAGGATTCCGTCCACGCCAGCGCGGACGTACACTTCCGCCTCCGCGGCTGCGCGCTCCACCGCACTTTCCATGCAGAGGAACCCGGGCACGCCTGGACACGGCCCGGTGTGGATCATCGCGATGAGCGGCTTCGGCTTCTCGAACAGCGTGTCAAATTTAACGGGCATAGCGCAAGGGGGAAATCGCTTGGAGCACGCGGCGGGGGCCATAAGCCGTGTATCGGTGTATTCCAACCGTGCGTTAAATCGCGCTGTTCCAGCACGGTGCCCCCCATGTCAGCTGCCGATCCGGTGAAGCCTTGACAAAGGGCGGCCGGCAGGGCTGTAACGTGCTCGTGAGAGCGTCGGCCCAGCATCCCCCGCAGAATCAACGGAAAGGCTCTCGCGTTTTGCCATAGTCGTAATCGTTTCGTCATAGTGCTGCTTGTTATCCCATGCCTGGTTCTGCCTCCACGCCTCCCGTTGAAACGCTCACGGAGGCCACCATTCTGTTTGCGGGCGACTCGGGCGATGGCATGCAGCTGACCGGGACCCAGTTTACGCAGGCCGCGGCGCACGCCCGCAACGACCTCGCCACCCTGCCCGACTACCCGGCGGAGATCCGCGCGCCGGCCGGCACAACATACGGCGTGAGCGGCTTTCAGCTGCGCTTCGGATCGGGCGAGATTCGCACGCCTGGCGACGAAGTGGACCTGCTTGTAGCCATGAACCCGGCGGCGCTGAAGGTACACCTGCACCGCGTGCGGGAGGGCGGCGCGCTTATCGTAAATGCCAACAGCTTCACCCAGCGCGACCTGGAGCTGGCGGAGCTGGATCGCAACCCGCTGGAGAGCGGACTGCTGGAAGGCTATCAGGTTTTCGAGGTGGAGCTTACGCGCCTGACGCGGGAGGCCCTTGAAGATACCGACCTGCCCCGCACCACGGTGGACCGCACCAAGAACATGTTCGCGCTCGGCCTGGCGCTCTGGCTCTATTCCCGCCCGTTGGAGCCCACGCAGCAGTGGCTTGGGCAGAAGTTTGGCGAGCAGCCGGAGATCCGAGACGCCAACCTGCACGTGCTGTCGAAGGGCTATCACTACGGCGAGACAACCGACGCGTTCGTCGTACGCTACGATGTCGCCGCGGCCGACCTCGCGCCGGGCACCTACCGGTCCATCCGCGGCGCGCAGGCGATCGCGCTCGGGCTGGTGGCCGCCAGCCAGCAGAGCGGCCTGCCGCTGTTCTATGGCTCGTATCCCATCACCCCGGCCTCTGACTTGCTGCACGAGCTCAGCCGCTACAAGCATTTTGGCGTGATGACGTTTCAGGCCGAAGACGAGATTGCGGCGGCGGGATCGGCGGTGGGCGCCAGCTTTGGCGGTGCCCTCGGCGTCTGCGCCACCAGCGGCCCTGGCGTCGCGCTGAAGACCGAAACCATCGGGCTGGGCGTGATGACCGAGCTGCCGCTGGTGATTATCGACATGCAACGCGGGGGACCGTCCACCGGCTTGCCGACCAAGACGGAGCAGAGCGACCTCCTGCAGGCCGTCTATGGCCGCAACGGCGAAGCGCCACTCCCGGTGCTGGCCGCGAGCAGTCCAGCCGATTGCTTCGACACCATCTACGAGGCGTGCCGCATCGCTACCCGCTACATGACACCCGTCATCTTCCTGGCCGATGGCTACCTCGGCAACGGCTCAGAGCCCTGGTGCATCCCCGCCGTGGCCGACCTTCCGGCCTTCGACGTCTCGTTTGCTACCGCACCCACAGGCGCCAATGGGCAGGCTGACTTTCTCCCGTACACCCGCGATCCCGATACCCTGGCGCGCCCGTGGGCCAAGCCCGGGACGAAGGGGCTGGAGCACCGCATCGGGGGGCTGGAGAAAGCGCACGAGACGGGCAACGTCTCTTACGACCCGGCCAATCACCAGCGCATGGTGAAGCTCCGCGCCGAGAAGGTGCAGCGCGTGACGGACATGATTCCGCCCACGTCCGTGTACGGGGATCCGGATGGCGACCTGCTGGTCATCGGCTGGGGCTCCACGCGCGGCGCGATCGAGGCCGCCGTGGATCGCGTGCGTGCTTCTGGCGCGCGCGTCGGGCATGTGCACCTGCGGCATGTGCACCCGTTTCCTGACGACCTCGAGCCCATCCTGGGGCGCTTTGATGAGATCGTGGTGCCCGAGCTCAACAACGGCCAGCTCGTCCGCCTCCTCCGAGATCAGTTTACGCGCGCCATGACGCCGGTCAATAAGATTCAGGGCCAGCCTTTCCACGCGCAAGAGGTGGAAGCCGCCCTGCACGACGCGCTGACCTCCACCCCGGCCTGACGCCGCCGCTCCGCCTCACCCTACGTTCTGCTGCATCGATTGCTACCCCTATGCCTGACAACGCCTCCCCTGACGGCACGAAGAAGCCCGCTGGCCCTCCCGGCACCACCAAGCCTGCTGGACCGCCCGGAGCTAAAAAACCTGCGGGCCCTCCTGGAGCCAAGAAACCCGCCGGACCACCTGG
>CAYFRR010000055.1:0-8886 GCA_964345505.1 uncultured Rhodothermales bacterium | reverse complement strand
GAGCTAAAAAACCTGCGGGCCCTCCTGGAGCCAAGAAACCCGCCGGACCACCTGGCGCACGCAAGCCCGCCATGCCTCCCGGCACGAAGCCTCCGGCAGGCCCATCCGGCGGCGATGGTGCAGAGGGCCTCACCCGGAAAGACTTCGCCTCGGACCAGGACGTCCGCTGGTGCCCGGGCTGTGGCGACTACGCCATCTTGGCCACGGTGCAGCGCCTGATGCCAGAGCTGGACGTGCCGAAGGAAGACATCGTCTTTTTGAGCGGCATTGGCTGCTCAGGGCGCTTTCCGTACTACATGGACACGTACGGCTTCCACTCCATCCACGGACGCGCGCCGGCGTTTGCCACCGGGCTGAAATCGAGCCGTCCAGAGCTGGACGTGTGGGTCGTCACCGGAGATGGTGACGCCCTCTCCATCGGCGGCAACCATCTCATTCATGTGCTGCGTCGTAACGTGGATCTGCAGATCTTGCTCTTCAACAACCAGATCTACGGTCTCACGAAGGGGCAGTATAGCCCCACGTCCGAGCAGGGCAAGATCACCAAGAGCACGCCCTATGGCTCGATCGACCATCCCTTCAACCCCGTTGCTGTGGCGCTGGGGGCCGACGCCTCGTTTGTGGCGCGCACGATGGACCGCGATCCGAAGCACCTGAAGGCCATGATGAAGCGAGCGCATGACCACCGTGGGGCAGCGCTCGTCGAGATTTATCAGAACTGCAATATCTTCAACGACGGCGCCTTCTTTGACTTCACCGAGCGGGCGACCAAGGCCAAAGCGGCCCTCTTCCTTGAGGACGGTTCGCCGCTCACCTACGATAACGGCAACCGCGGCGTCCGGCTGGATGGGCTCCAGCTGAAGCCCATCGACCTGACGAACGGCCGGTGGTCGGTGGACGACTGCCTGGTGTATGACGAGACCAGTCAGGAGATGGCCCAGCTTGTGGGGCGGATGTACTGGCAGGACGAGCTACCGCGTCCGTTTGGCGTCTTTTACCGCGAGGAGCGGGCCACCTACGACGAACTGCTGCACACGCAGATCGGCGGCCTTGTGGAGCGACGCGGCACCGGCGACCTGGCCACTCTTTTCCACGATGCCGACACCTGGGAGATCACCTGAGACGCCCGGCGGCTTTCCGTGAGCGTTGCGGCGCGGCATAGCCGATGCTGCGTCGCTGTGCGCACATTCTACCCCGTGCACATTCTACCCTCGTGCATATTCTACCTCCGCGCACACGAGACGCACACGCGCGTCTCCGGCATGTACTCCAGCCGTCCTGACGGAATAGGCTCGCCACACGTGTAGCAGGTGCCATAGTCGCCCTCTTCCAGGCGCTTGAGGGCCCGCTCCACCTGCCGCAGGCGTTTTTTCTGGCGTGCACGGGTAGCCGCCGACATAGCTGAGGCCTGCAGGGCTTCCATCCGGGTGAGGCGCCCGATGGCGTTATCCGGCGCAACCGTGTCGCCGTCGGCCTCTGACACGGAGATGCTGGCCTGCAACTGGGCCGCCAGATCTTCCAACCGTTCGCGCGCCTGTGTTTTTTCTTCTGGAGTCATGCACTGCAACTGGAAATATGAGGCGATGAGGATGGACTGTTACGATGTGGCGCACCGGCACGTTCGGGCTTGACATCATGCCCCGCATGTGTCAGTTTGCTTTGGCTGTTGCTGCTTTGACCGCTCTTTTCCACCTACTCCACAACCCCTCATGGCCGGACACATTGACCCGCTCCTGCAGCGCCTCGCCCGTATCGTCGAGCAGCAACAGGTGTACCTTCCCATTACGCTGTATATTGATAGCCGCCCGGTGTCGGGCGTGATGACCAGCGCCGCTGACTTCCACGACCGGTCGCGGGAAGACCTGCAGGACATTGCCGGTAACGACCCATCGGATACGGTGACGGAAACCATTGGACTGCTGCAGGCGGCTTTCGATCAGGACGCCGCCGAGGCGGAGAGCGACTACATCTACCTCACCGATGTCTTTCTGCTGGGCGAGCGCACGCTGGACCTCTCCACCACCACGCCGAGCCCCTGCCTGCGCTTTCACCTGAGCGCTGTTGACGCGTTTCACCTGATGTCGCTCAGCACCGGCGAGCCCTTCGAGGAGGAGCATGACGCGGACGAGTTTGCCTAAACGCAGGCTCTGTCACCTCGCCCCTCTTTTCAGCTTGTACATCTTCTTGATCGGCCCTGCCATGCCCGTTGCGCTGGCGGGGCCGCTGTGGTTTAGGCTGGCTGACAAACATCTATCCGCTGGCTACCAGAAGATGATGAGCAGCACCACGGTCAGGCTCAGCACCACGACCGACTGGTACCGGTAGTCTTTGAACCAGGGCAGGTCTTCCGCTGGCTCAATCGTCCGGTTGCGCCACGTAAGCCCGGCCACCTTTTCTTCGGCCTGGACCTCGTCGAACGCGAGAGCGGCGCCAACGGCCAGCACGAGGCACAGCCCCGTAAGGATACCGGCAATAATCGTGAAATGCAGCCCGACGGTATCTGTGATCCATAGCAGGAAGACACCAAACGAGAGCACGTGCCCGCCCACCAGCGTGATGAATGCGCTGTGCCGCCCCATCCGCGGCCAGAACACCGCCAGTAGGAAGACCGCCACCACGGGCGGCACCAGAAAGGAAAGCATCGACTGGATGTAATTCCAGAGCCCGGGAAACTCCCGGATGGCCGGTGCCCAGAGCGCAGCCACAATCATCAGGACCAGGGTCACCCACTTCCCGAGCGTACCGATCTGCTCGGCCGTCATATCGGGTTTGTTGGGCTGTACGAAGTCGACGGTGATGAGGGTGGAGGCCGCATTCAGCGTAGAATCGATGGTCGACATGATGGCCGCGACCAACCCGGCCAGTACCAGCCCCACAAAGCCTACCGGGAGCAGCTCCGTCACCAGCGTGGGGAAGACGAGGTCCGGCTGTTCCAGGCCCGGGTAGAGCGTGAGCGCCCAGGCGCCGGGCAGCACCATGATAAAGAGCGGCGCGAGCTTCAGCAGTCCGCCCAGCAGCGCTCCCCAGCGGGCATTCTTGAGATCCTTCGCCCCCAGCACGCGCTGCACGATGTACTGGTTAAGGCCCCAATAATAGAACCCCAGCACCGGCACGCCAATCAGCGTCCCCAGCCACGGCAGGCGGCCCTCCGGGTTGTCGATAGGATGGATCTTGGAGAGGTGCCCCTCCGGCAGCGCGGCAGTGGCCGCCTCCCAGGAGAAGTCGAACTGCTGAAAGGTCAGAAAGGCGATCACGCAGGAGCCAACGAAGAGAATGACCGCCTGGATCACATCCGTGTAGACCACCGCCGCCAGTCCGCCCGCTGCCGTGTAGAGCCCGGCCACCAGCGCGAGCCCGAAGGCCGTCCAGAGGAACGGCAAGCCGGGGAAGAACATCTGCAGCACCAGCGTCCCCGCGTAAATCCCGCCGGCCGCATCGATCAGGATGCTGGTGATGATGGTGAGCCCGGAGAAGTACTTGCGCGAGCGCACGTCAAACCGCTTCTCCAGGTATTCGGGAATCGTCGTCAGCCGCGACTTAATGAAGAACGGAATGAAGAAGAACGCCATGAAGACCAGCACAACACCCGCCATCCACTCGTAATTGGACACCGCAATGCCGGTGCTGTAGGCGTCGCCTGCCAGCCCAATCAGCGTGGTACTGGAGATGTTGGAGGCAAAGAGCGACAGCCCGATGGTGCCCCACATCAGCGAGCGGCCTGCCAGAAACAGGTCTTCCCCGGTGTCGATCCGCTTGGAGATGTAGTACCCAATACCAAAAACTATGAGGAAGTACCCCGCGATGATGACCAGGTCGAGATTGCTGATGGGAAAATCCATAGGCTTGGGCTGGCTGGGGGGCAAGGCTGCTGGAACATAAAGATTTTATTGAGTTCCTGCAACCGCTTACATTGACCGCTGGAAGCGTTTTCGCTCAGATATCGTATCTTGCCCTATCGCCGGCATCGGCTGCTGTACCATCCCTGTACGATCCCTGTGCGATCCTAAGCGCCGCCAGCCATCCGCCTTACGCCGGTCTATTTTTCTGTCCCATTCCATGGCCATGCCCCACGTCCTGCATCAGATCGACGCCTTTACCGACACCCCGTTTAGCGGCAACCCGGCAGCGGTGTGCCTGCTGTCTGCATTTCCTGAGGAGGGCTGGATGCAGCAGGTCGCCCAGGAGATGAACCTATCGGAGACGGCCTTTCTGGTGGAGCACGACGCCCACACCCCTGAGGCGCCTGCTTATCACCTCCGCTGGTTCACGCCCACTACAGAAGTTGACCTGTGCGGGCATGCGACGCTGGCGTCGGCGCACTGGCTATACGCCAGCGGCACCGTGGCCGAAGCGGCGACGGTCCAGTTCCATACCGCCAGCGGTGCGCTTCAGGCGCGGTACCAAGATGAGATGATCTGGCTTGACTTCCCGGCCGAGCCGCCCCATGCTGTAGACCCACCAGACGCGCTTGTGGAGGCCCTCGGGGCACCGTCCGTCGTGGCAGTGACCCGCAACCGCATGGACTACCTCGTGCAGCTAAACTCCGCCGCAGCTGTCCGCGCGCTGACGCCCGACCTCGCCCGCCTCTCCACCATCGATACGCGAGGCGTAATCGTGACAGCCACGAGCGACGACCCAGCATACGATGTGGTGTCCCGCTTCTTTGCGCCACAGGTAGGCGTCCCGGAAGACCCGGTGACAGGCTCGGCCCACTGCGCCCTGGCGCCGTACTGGCATCAAGTGCTGGGCCGCAGCGCACTTACCGGATACCAGGCCTCTGCACGAGGCGGGGTCGTGCGTATGCGCCACGCCAGCGACCGCGTACAGCTGGGCGGTCAGGCCGTGGCTGTGCTGCAAGCTACGCTGCTGGTATGATCGCAGTCCCAAGACAGCCCCACGACGCAGCCCCTGCGCCGGGGACGCTGTACTACCAGCCCGGGGTGAGCACCAGCCCAAAGTGACCGCCGCGCTGTGGGCGCTGGAAGGGGTAGGCATAGTACAGCTCAAAGACCAGGGCCCCAAGCATGTTCACGCGGGCGGAGGCCCCTACACTGGACAGGATGCCACGCTCCGTCAGATCGTCGTTGAAGCGGACGAAGTCGAGCGGGTTATCGCCTCGGTCCCAGGTCAGCCCGGCATCTGCGAAGAAGGCCAGCTCCGTTGGGAGGAAGGGAAAGTTCAGGAGGCCGAGGTCTTCTACCCCCAACAGGGGGATCCGGGCCTCAATGCTACCAAGCGCCAGCCGGGTGCCCTGAAGCGGTGCTACACAGTCAAACTCTTGCCCGTCGCTGGTCTGGCACTCCTCGGTAAAGTTAAAGGTGTTGAAGCTGTAACCGCGCAGGAAGCCGGGGTTGTAGGCAAAGCCCAGGAATTCCTGCCCGATGCGCGTGCCGTCGATTGACTGATCCAGACTGAGCCCGTAGTTGCCGCGGTGCAGCCCGCGGAATGCTACTGTCAGCGGTTTGAAGAACAAGTAGCGCCGGTAGTCCAGCACCCCAGTAACAAAGCTCCGCGTACCGAGGCGCGGGGAGGCCTCCACGCGGAACCGCTCGCCCGAGACCGGCGAGGTAAAGCCGAAGAAGGATGTATCGCCCACGTAGGCGAAGCTGCTCTGGAAAAAGTAGATGGGGTCGCGCAGCGACGAGCGTTCTTCTTCAAACTGCCCCGCGCGGGGCCCCTGCACAAAGAACCGCCGGACGTCTGCCTCAAAGGCGTAGCGCTGGACCCCGGCCGTGACGTCCCAGCGCCGCGTCTGCGAAACCGGGTACGACACCAGCCCCGCAAACTGCTGGATAAAGATGCGCTGGATGCGTTCCTCTACGACGATGTTTTGGCCGGTCTGATCAACGCCCTGAAACACCTGGCCAAAGGCAAAGGGAATATGCCCGGCTGTGGCCCCGTAGTTGACGCGGTTGCCACGGTTTTGGTAGGTCGCCTGCCCGCCAATGTCACGGAAGCTCCCATTGGCCTGCACGGCCAGATTCAAGCTATGGTTACCCAGCATATCGCTGAAAAAGAAGCCGACGCCTCCAGCTACGCCGCCACCAAACGGCCCGCCCACCTGCACGCCTACGGAGGGCGGCGCCACTGCATCCAACGTCAGGCGCGGCCGGTAGCGCTGCGAGTCGCTGCCCACGTCCGGCGGCAGCCCCGTATCGGCGTCGGCAAGGTAATCTTCGACGATACCTTCGCCCGAGCTCACAAACGGGGGCAGGATCCCCGCCCGGGACCGCTCGTCGTCGGGGTCACCCGGCAGCATGGCCGTGCGCCGTCGCAGGCGTTCCTTCGTCTCGGCATCCTGCTGATCGGTTGTGTCCGCAAGCGCGGTAGCGCCCCTGCCGAACCCGCGCTGCCAGGATCCCTGGGTCGGCAGGAATGAGGCCTGTGCGGCGGTGGGTAGGGTCGCTGAACGGTAGCGCGCCGCGCCGCGGTCTGCGGCCGTCGCCACCCCTACCGGCGCGGAAAGCGCACCGGATGAGGTGACTGATGAGCGCGCGTTGGTAGAGCGCTGACTCCGGTCGGGTCGCGCATGGTCAGCCAGCACGAGAGGCTCGCCACGCGCAGCCGCAGCATCAGTCGAGGCGGAGTGGGTCGCGGCAGCGTGCGTCGCAGGAGAGGAAGGGGCCGAGGCGGAGAAGATAGCGTCGTGCAGGGCCGCATCGCTCATCGCATCCGGCGCCTGCTCGTAGTCTGCACGATCATCGGCCAGGTCCTGAGCCAGCCCCGCGGGCTCGCTACCGGGCAGGAGCCGGCTGGACACGGAATAGGCAAACCGCTCGGGCATCCGTTCCCCCTGCGCTTCCTCCGACGTCAGCGAGAAGACCGTATAGTTGGTATCGTAGAAGGTGGAGAACATCATCTTGCCGCTCTGCCGAGCCACCGTCATGGCCGGCGACTTTGCCGTGATGCCGCTCACGCCCGTCATGACGTCCGTCACGCGGAAGAGCTCCTCCGTATCCAGGTCCATCCGGTAGATGTCCTTGAAGCCATCGTGGTCGGAGATGAAGTAGAGGTTCCGCCCGTCCGGCGCAAACTGCGGGTTGTGATGCAGCCCCCGGCGAAACGGTCGGATAACTTCGATGTCGCGCGTCTCGACATCGATAAAGCCGATGCGCACCTTAGCGTAGCGCAGCCGTTCGAAGTCGGTGCCCTCCGGACCGCGATCGGTGGTGAAGGCAAGGCGGCGGCCGTCCGGCGACCACGTGGGCTGCAGATCGGCGTGGCGGTCGTTGGTGAGCTGCCGCACCTCCTTCGTCTGCAGGTCCATCACGTAGAGGTTACTGAGCCCTCCATCCATCCCCGAGAAGGCAATGCGACGGCCGTCGGGCGACCATACCGGGTTCTTAATGGCCGACACCCCATCCACCGCGATGCGCTCGCTGATGCTGTTGTTGTTCAGTTCCCAGATGGTGATCTGGTTACGCCCATCCCGATACGTCACAAAGGCAAAGCGCTCGGCATCGGGCGACCACGAACCGGACGAGTCGATGAAGCGAATGGCATCGGTGTGGGGGTCCGACTGCTGCGTACGTAGTTGGTGCAGCACCTCGCCCGTTTCCGCATCCGCAACAAACAGGTCGATGCTGAAGAGGTCACGTTCGGAGAGATAGGCGACGTAGCGTCCATCGGGGCTGACCGCTGGCGACAGGTTCATGTCGCCCGAGTCCATGTCGCCCGCCAAAACGCGGGTGCCTGCGCTGTCGGGGTGGGTACGCCCTTCCATCAGAGGCTCGTAGCCCATCTTCACCGCATCAATCCACTCACTGGAGAGGGAATCTGAACTGATGCCCAGCGTGAAGGCCATCGCGCCTTCCATCCCGGCACGGCCTGCGAGCTTGAACAGATTCGTGACGGCCGTATCGCCATACTTCCCGCCGATGTAGGCCATGTACGCCTGCCCGAAGCGGTACGGGAAGTACCGGCCCGTATCGAGGTCCGACATGGTGGGGAGGTCGTCCCGCAGCGCGGCATCCCGGAGCCACATGGCGGTGTGGGGGTCCTCGCGCCCCAGCGTCAGGTACTCGGCCATGCCCTCAATCATCCACAGCCGTAGCTGGTTCATGGCGAAGCGCCCGGTATCGGCCCGTGCCAGCGCGATGTCGAACTGAAACGAGTGCACAAGCTCGTGGCCCAGCACGTGGTCGGTGTCTCCGTATACGCCCGTCATGGGCATCACCACGCGTTCCTTCAGCGCCTCGGTCACCCCGCCTACGCCCTGCCCAACGTTTCCACGAATGACGTTCGTCTGCTGAAAGTCAGTATCGTTAGCGTAGAAGATGAGGGGCTTCCGCTCGCGGAAGTCACGTAGGAAGGTGCGCGAGTGGCGGCGGTACCACCGCTCGGCCATGCGCCCCGCGTCGCGGGCTGCCTGTTCCAGTTCGGGATAGTAGAAGATCTCGAAGTGCTCCGTTTGAAACGAGCGGAAATCGAAATCGTCGTACTGGACTTTATTGCGCCCAAAGTATTGCGCTGACGTGGGCAGGGCCATCCCCAGGGACCAGAGGAGGAGAGCAACGACGGGCGTGAGAAGCCAGGACCTGTGCATAGTGTGCGTGCGGCCGTGAGAAAAAACTTCCATAATAGGATTATACAACAATTATTTCAACGCACCTTCAAATCACCTGTTCGGTGTATTATTCGGTTGGGATGTTACAATAGAGGATGCTCCGACGGTCCGTGGTGACCCCGACCCCCGCTGGAGCCCCCCAGCCGCAAGCGACGGACGATATCGGGGAAACCAGACATGCCCGGCAAGCGGTACGGCTTGGGGAAGCTGCCTATCTGGGGAGCTGCCTATCTGAAGATAGGTACCGTATTTGCTATGCTAATGCGCGGATCCCTTCCTCTATTGCGCGGTGAACACTATGCTTCGTTGTGCCTAAAGAG
>CAYFRR010000054.1:9907-16512 GCA_964345505.1 uncultured Rhodothermales bacterium | reverse complement strand
GAAGCGGAGCGCCTCGGGTTCGATGCGTGCGGCATCTCCAAAGCGGAGCCGCTGGATGAGGAAGCGTTTCGGCTTGAACAGTGGCTCCTCGAAGGGCGCCACGCGACCATGTCGTGGATGGAGCGCAACTTCGACAAGCGCATCGACCCCACGAAGCTGGTGCCGGGGGCCCGGTCGGTCGTTTCGCTGCTGCACAACTACTACGTGCCCGAAGCCCACCACGAAGACCCGGCGGTCGGAAAGATCAGCCGGTACGCCTGGGGCGACGACTACCACCAGATCATGAAGGATAAGCTCTATCAGCTCTTTGAGTGGCTGGAAGGGCACCTCGGGGAGGTCAATGGACGGGCGTTCGTCGACTCAGCCCCGGTGATGGATAAGGCGTGGGCTGCGCGCAGCGGGCTCGGCTGGCAGGGCAAACACTCCAACCTGCTGAATCGGGACATGGGCTCGTGGTTCTTTATCGGCGAGCTGATCATCGACGTCCCCCTCCCTGCCGACGCTCCGGTAGAAGACTTCTGCGGCTCCTGCACGCGCTGCATCGACCACTGCCCTACCGATGCCATCTACGAGCCGTATGCGGTAGACGCCAACCGGTGCATCTCCTACCTCACCATCGAGCACCGCACCGACGACATCCCGGCGGACCTGGCGGGCGACATGGGCAGCTGGATCTTTGGCTGCGACGTGTGCCAGGACGTCTGCCCCTGGAATAAATTCAAGTACGCCACGAACGAACCGGGCTTTCTCCCGCGCGAGCACACCACCGAGACGGAGCTGCGCGAGTGGGTGGAGCTCGACCTTGAGACGTTCCGCAAGCGGTTTGAGAACAGCCCTGTCCAGCGGCCCCAGTTTGAAGGGTTCATGCGCAACGTCCGCATCGCCCTGCATAACGCGGTGGATAACGCCTTTCCCTCGACCACCGAAGAGGCTTCCTGATGAGCTGATAGCGAATACCTCTACCTCATCACAAGCCCCCCATCTACGATGAGGTTTTGCCCCGTCACGGCCCGGGCCCACGGGGACGCAAAGAAGAGCGCTGCATCGGCCATTTCATCGGGCTGGATGACGGTGCGGAGCGGCGTAGAGTTGCGGATGATGTCGAACACCTCGTCGGAGGTCGCCGCGCTGGCGTCGGTGGTGTCGAGCAATCCGCCGGAGACCATGTTCACGGTGATGCCATCAGGGCCGAGCTCGGCGGCCATGTTGCGCACAAACCCCAGCAGAGCGGCCTTGCCTGTCGTGTAGTCGTGGTAGGGGACGACGGGATTCTGCACGAGGTTGGAGCCGATGGCGATAAATCGGCCAAAGCCATCATCGCGCATGGAGGGCAGGCACGCCTGCAGCAGATGCAATGCGCCTTGGACGCTGCCTTCGAGCTGCGCCTGGTAGTCGGCCCACGAGATGCTGTCGGCTGACGGTTTCGCTGCTGGATCGAAGCGGAAGTCGATGAGCGCGTTACTGACCACGGTGGTTACGGGTGACCCAAAGTGCTCAGCAGCGCCCTCAACCATGGCCTGCACGGCATCGGCGTCGCGGACGTCGGCCTGGAAGGGCAGGGCCCGGTCGCCAATCGATTCGGCCACCTCGTGCGCGGCCTCTTTACTCTGGAAGTAGTTGACGACGACACGCGCACCGGCGGCCCCAAAGGAGCGGGCAATAGCAGCACCAAGGCCACGGCTTGCGCCGGAAACGAGGACGACTTGATCGTTGAGGGGGCGGGCAGGTAGAGACATGGCGCACGAGAGACTAATCTGTGGAAATCGCGGGGTGCGAAACCAGCAGTGCTCCAGACGAGCGCCGGTGCGTGTACTTCCCTTCGCCGGTACGAGCCGGATCAGGTTCAAAGGGTATGCTCTCAGCCCCACGCGGGGCACCCCCAGTTTCGCTGATGGGAGCTTACGAACACATGGCGCTAAACGCAACCTGGAGGCGCCGGCGTCACCCTGTGTTGTCGTCGATCGCTCTTTACCCTTCGTCTTCGGATCGCGAGGCGATCCTGCGCTCAGGGGAGACGGGTGTGGATTTGTTTGTGCAGCGCAGGATTCGCAGGTGAATGACACTGGCCTCCCCCCCTCCCGTCCTGGCGAGGGCAGCGCCCGGCGAGCGGAGACGAGCCGTGGCTCCCAATAGAACCGCTGACGTGTGCCCTGTGGCGTAGGACTATCCGCGCGAGGCCTCCGTCGTGGCTTCAGCTACCTCGCCAGGGGGAAGGTCTTCCGCGGCCTCAGCATTCTTTGCGGCCTCGGTATCCGCTACGACCTCAGCATCCTCCGCAGCATCCGCCTGTCGCTCCCGCGGCACGATGAACAGCAGCCACGCGATCCCAAAGGCGACCTGGGCGAGCGCGAAGACCACAAACATCACGTTCAGCGAGAGCAGTTCCAACTCCAGTAGCAGGCTGGCCATAAGAATCGATAGCGTATCCGCGATCATCACCAGCAACCACTCCGTCGCAAACACGCGGCCACGGTAGCGGTCTTCCGTCCGCTTCTGCAGGAGCACCGTGGCCAGCACCCAGTTGGACCCGCTCGACGCGTGCGCGGCCACCACGAGCCCGATCAACAGGCCCAGCGACCAGCCGCCCAGGTCCCAGGGCACGAGCCCCACGCTCGCGTAGAAGACCCCACTGACCGCGATAGCACTCCCCAGCACTGTGGGCCAGTGGCGCTCGTTTGTAAACACGGCGCGCGCAATCACCGGTCCTATGCCTGTGCCAATGCCACGCGCCATGAACAGGACGCCCATTCCCGCGGCAATGGCTCCCGGCGAGACCTGCTCGCCAAGAAGCGTCAGCATGTATACCAGACCGCCGCCCGCTGCAGCCCATGAGGCTTTTGCCAGGGCGATGCGCCCAATGCGCGGGCGGCGTCGCAGGTGCTGCCAGCCGTCCCATATCTCGCGTACCGCGGTCTGCACGATCGGGCCTCCCTTCGACGTCTCCGTCTGCTGCGGAATGCGCGTCCGGTAGATGAACCACGCGGCAATGAAGTACGTGACGCTGTCGATGATAAAGACCGCTTGGACCCCCAGAAACTCTACCGTGAACCCGCCCAGAGCCGCCCCCACCGCCAACATCGTCGACCACGTAGCGGAAGACAAGGCGTTGGCCGTCAGCAGCTCACGGGGCTTGGTGACATTCGGGATAGACGAACTTTTCGCCGGCTGATAGACGGAGCCCACGACCATTTCGAGGGCGATCAGCACGTAGAGTAGTGGGACGTGAGCCGCGTCTGAGATAAAGAGGAAGCCAATCACAATGAAGCCGCGGGCCACATCAGCTCCAATCATCAAGCGGCGACGGTTGAACCGATCCACGATCAGTCCTGCCAAGGGTGCCGACAGCGCCCACGGGAGCATCTTGGCGATGAAGATGGCACCAATGGCCAGCGGGGAGCCCGTGAGCATGCTCACCAGCGTGTAGAGCGCAACGAGGTTAAACCAGTCGCCCAGGAAAGAAATCACACTGCCGATCCACAGCCGCCGGTAGTTGGGGTTGACCTGCAGAAGCTCCAGGTAGCCCGCGCGCTCGTCAGCGGGGATATCGTGTTTAGCGTGCTGGCGCATGCAGAAGAAATGGGTGGCAATGGAAAAGCAGAGGGCTATCACCTTCCCGTACCGGCGGTGTTTCTGCGGGCCCCGTCGCGCTCCTGCGGTGCGCCACACCTTCCAGACTCTTCACGAAGTAGCACCGTCTCGCCGGTACCCATCCACACGACCCACGGAGATTCACACCTGCGCCTGCACCTGCTCGGCGGCCTCTGACGCGGCGGCGCGCACGTCCGGGTCGGGATCATCACACGCCTCTTGGATGCGCGAACGCAAGGCGCTGGACGGCGCGTTTGGCGTCAGGCGCAGCGCGTGCGCTTGTATCTCAGGATCCGGACTGTCCAGCAGGTGCAGCAGTGCATCATCTATGCGCTGCACCGTCGCCCCCACGATACGCTCGCCGGCCCTCGCCTGCGCAGCGAGGGAAGGCGGGTCAATGATAGGACGCAGCTGCTGGCGCAGCGACGGGTCCAGGACATTATCCAGCCATTCGACGGCCAACGCCTGCAGATCATCTTCGTCGCTCTGGTAAGCATCGTACGCTTTACGGATCGAGTCCTGCGCGTACCGCAGTCCCAGCAATTGGAAGATGCGTTCGGTGCTGCGCGCCTTACGTTTCTTCAGCAGATCAACCACCTGCTGCAACCGGTCGGGGGTCTCTTCCTCTTCTGCCACGGCCTCGCCTGTGCTCGCCACGGGTTCTTTCTCTTTCTGCTCCATTACGTGCTGAAGCTGCGCAAACTGATAGAAGACTGAGATCTCCTCGTCCAGGGCTTCCTCTACAGGCTTTTCTGGGATGGAGAGGGCGTCCGCCTGGTTACGCAGGCGGAGAAGAGCTGCCGTCACGTTGTAACGCAGTACAGGATCGCTGCACTGCAGAAACGGAATCAGATGGCGGATAGACGTTTGCGACGGGATGGTGCCCAGGACGCGGGGAAGGCGACGGCGTACCTGCTCGTGCGTGTTGGGTGCCGACAGGGCCTGCTGCAGCGGGGCCAGCGCCGCTGCCCCGTAGCGCGCCAGGGCGCTCCAGGCAGAGACGTGCACATCGTCATCCCCCAGGAGCGAGATGAGGTCTTCGATGAAGGCCTCGTCGCCCGAGGCTCCCATGCTTTGGACCGCCGCCCGGCGAACGATGGCCTCATCATCATGCGAAAGGTGGCGCAGTTGCTCGCGCGTGGCCGGACGTTGCCGGTCGCCCAGCACCTCTGCGACGGCCGTGCGAAGCGAAGGGCTGCCATGTTCAATCAGGTAGTCGATCATGTCGCAGTCCAGGCACGCCTGCTGCCCTTCGTCCCCGAAATACACGACGCATGAGGCCGTCGCTTCCAACAGGTCCGTCGCTTCCCGCTCGCGCAGGAAGTGCAGCAGCCGCTCCGCACCGGCCTCATCGGATGAGAACTGGTACTGGAACGCCGCCCGCTGGATCGCGGGGTCCTCATCCAACAAGCGCTCTTCCATCTCTGGCAGATCGGGACTCTCCTCCTGTGCATCCAGCGTTTCGATAGCCTGCCGGCGGACATCGCGTGAGGGATACCGCAGCAGCGGCCGCACGGCATCGATAATGCGCTCGTCCGTGTGGGTTTCGAGGGCGCGCAGCGCGTATAGCAATCGCCAGTCGTCAGCATCGCGGAGGGCATCCTCCAAAACGTAGAGCGCTCGGTCTACCCCCGTCGTACGGGTCCACGTCGTGGTCATTTCAAGCTGGCCCTGATGCAGTGCACGCTCGAAGGCGTCTGTGTAGCTGTGGCGCGCGCACACGGCGGATACAAGCCAGCCGAGGATGAAAACAACGGTGACCACCGCCAGCCCCTGCACGCCCATCCCAAATCCGCTCACCAGCAGCAGCAACAGCCCGCCCGCAAGCCCACGGAAGCCGCGATCGACCACCACGTCGATGAACACCTTCACTTTTTCCTTTACCTCGATGGAGATAGGCAGAAAAAGCAGCTCACGCCCGACCTTATCCGCCGAGTGCTCAAAGCTCTGATCCGTGCCGCGCAGCAGAACCGCAGCCCACAGCCCCGGCACGATAAAGAGCACGACCGTGCCCACCAGGAGCCCAATAGGCATCAACAGCAGCGCACTTACAATACCATAATTGCGGAGGAGCCGCGGCAGCACAAACAGCTGGAACAGCAACGCAATAAGGCTCACGCGTCCGTAGAACGTAGCCAAGAAGCCGGTAAGCGCGGCTTCATCGGGGAAGGCCTGGACGGTGATCGCCTTAAATTGATAGTCGACGAAGGTGGACGTCATCATCTCCAGCGCAATGATGGCCACGATGAACGTCAGCAGCCAGGAGCCGCGAATCTGTGCCAAGGTGTCGAGCAGCCCCGTCTTGGGGGATGGCTCCGGCGCCTCCCCGTTAGCCGCAGCTTCTGCAGCCTTGTCGGCCGGCGACCCCGCACCTGCCCACTGAAGGGCGATGTAGACAAAGCCCAGACTGGCTACCAGCACGACGGCGGTCACCAGCAGCAGATCTTGCGTCCGAAAGCCCAGCCCCTCCACCAGGCCATTCGCCACCTCGCCGCCGACAAACGCCCCGAGCATGGCGCCCACATTGAGCAGCACGAACAGCCGCCGCGCTTGTGAGGCGGTGAATACATAGTTGGCAAAAAGCCAGAACTGGGAAACGATTAGGGCGCCATAGATGCTCACCCAGATATAAAACACGTAGAAGAGCCAACGCCCGGGTAATCCCAGCACGGCCCATAGCGCCACCAGCGAGGCTGCCAGCACCGCGGTGGCAACACCCACCAGCTGCCCCATCGACAGCCGGCGCGCGGCCCAGCTGTGCAGCCGTACCACCGGGGCTACCACAAAGGCGATGGCGATGAATACGATCGGAAGCTGCTCGGCCCCAAGCTCCACCAGAAACAGGCTGTCACGCGCAGGCTTCAGCAAGTAATAGGTGATGAGCAGGGTAAAATAATACCCGCCCATGAGCAGCGTGAGCCGCGTCTCGTTAGGCCGGACATCTGCTATGGTACGTAAAAGCCGATGCATGTACGGTTAGATCAAAAAGATGGTAGCCGGAGCGTGCCTGCTCCCCA